>NZ_JBHION010000005.1:0-130230 GCF_042195515.1 Bartonella sp. CB10SXKL
ACGTTATCACGATAAGGCTCCCAGCCCAGTCTTTTTAAAATCTCTGTGACATCTTTAGTTTGCATCATGAATCACTTATCAACCAATTGTGCAACATCATCTAAGGTATAGGTTTTCATAGATGATCCTCAAAACTTGCGTTATAAACGCTCCATATTTCCTCTATCAATTTCACCTCTTCCATAGTTTTTTCCAAAAACTCTTGTAAAAAGGTATAGGTTGCGGAGTGGGAGTGTTCTCAATCTTTTCAATCGGTTGGTCACCATCAGGTATCTCAACTCCCGCGTGTACTTTAATTCTTTTGCATAGGAATTCATAAAAATTACTTGCGTAATATTCGCAATCTTCAGATGGAAGCATGACATAAAGTGGGCATTCACCATCCCGAAACTGCGTATAATCAAAATAAAAGGTTTCATCAAGATCATAACTCACAACGAGCTGTTCTGGTGTCGCAAAACCATCTTTTCTATCGAGTAAGTTTTGGTAAACAATATCACCAGCAGGAATACCTTCCCCACAATCTCCATAAAGGCTATAAATTTCTTCACCACCAATTTCCCCTCCTACATATTTTTTTAAAAAAACTTTGTAAGACGATGTGAATTTCAAATCCAAAGCTTTCTCTGCCTTTTCAATCACAAGATCATCAACCGCATTTTTTTCAGTACCAAAATTGATAATATCATCATCATATTTATTAACCTTATCAATTAATACTGCAACATCAGCTAAGGTATAGGTTTTCATAGATGATCCTCAAAACGTGCGTTATAAATGCTCCATATTTCCCCTATCAATTTCACCTCTTCCATAGTTTTTTCCAAAAGCTCTTGTAACAAGGGATAGGTTGCGGAGTGGGAGTGTTCTCAATCTTTTCAATCGGTTGGTCACCATCAGGTATCTCAACTCCCACGCTTTCTTTAATTCTTTTGCAAAGGAATTCATAAAAATTACTTGCGTAATATTCGCAATCTTCAGATGGAAGCATGACATAAAGTGGGCATTCACCATCCCGAAACTGCGTATAATCAAAGTAAAAAGTCTCACCAAAATCTGTTCTACTTACGATAAGCTGTTCTGGTGTCGCAAAACCCCTTTTTCTATTATTTAAGTTGCGGAAAACAATATCACCAGCAGCAATACCTATTCCACAATCCCTATAAACGCTACAGATTTCATAACCTCCAATTTCTCCTCCTTTATAATTTTTTAAAAAACTCTTATAAGAAGATGTAAATTGTAAACCGAGAGCTTTCTCCGCCTTTTCAATCAGTAGATCATCAACTGCATTTTCTGCAGTACCCAAATTGATAATCTCATCATCATATTTATTCACTTTATCAATTAATACTGCAACATCAGCTAAGGTATAGGTTTTCATCAATTATTCTCCAAATTTCTTTTTTCTCTTTTCATCAACCGTAGAGCATTATTGCCGATGCTCCTGTCCCCATCTATCAAAATCTATCCCTATGATACTCCATTTCATATCAATTAGTCCTCCTAAATTATTGTTTGTTTGTTCTCTATATCCTTTAGCGCGTTCCTTCCAATATTCCTCTCTCCACTTACCAAACTTTTCTCTCTCTATAAGCGATTGATGTGTTTTGGGATTATCATGAATCACAGAAGTATATTTTTTATGAGATTCATGGCTAATTTCTGCTATGGGACCCTCATGCGTTTGTGAGAGATGATGCAGCTCAACTGATTCACCATCATATCCTATAGGTGCTCTTCCTGTTTCCATTCTCTCAATATTGGTGCCCCATACTTCTTCCCCTTTTACTGTCCAACTAACCATTTTGTCAGGATCAAACAAATCGTCTCTCTGATAGGCTTTGTTAGTCTGTCCAAATTTGCTATCGGTAAATTTAGTGGGTTTCTTTTTTAACCAAAGCGTTTTTTCTTTAGCAGCAAGTTTAGTTAGTTCTTTCTTCGCCGCAAGTTTGTCAGGATCTCCCTGAGCTGCAAGTTTGGAAAGATTTTTCTTGGAAGCGAATTGGGCAAAATCTTTCCTAGCAATGAACTTGATCACAGCCTTTTCGCCAAGCTTTATGGCTCCCTTGGCTGCTCCAGCAACTCCTGTCATTAGGGATGCTGTTTCAGTCAATAATTTTCCAAATTCAAGTCCAGCTTTAAAGGATCCACCAGCACCGGCTCGCTCATATTCCTCCTCCATTTTATTAATGCGATCTACATAGGACTGTCCAAGGGTCTGACCAATTGTCGCCAAAATCTCACCACTGCTGAAAAAATCTTTGAGCGCTTTCAAAGTCTCTTCGGGATGTTTGGCTAGTTGCCAAAAACCATCAACCGTATCGTATATTTCAGCCGGTACACCAGCTACTATACCAGCCCCAAAGCTTATATCTTGCCCTGTACTAATCGCAGTCCACTTCGCAGACACTTCTGCTGCACATAAAAAGTCAGGACACTCCTTTAATTCTTTCTCCATCTGAGCTTGTTGCGCACTGCTGAGGTAGTTATTTGCAGCGGCATTACCAGCGGCATCAGCGCCGGCATCAACATTGCCACCGGCAAGGGCAGCGGCATTACCAGCGGCATCAGCGCCGGCATCAACATTGCCACCGGCAAGGGCAGCGGCAACGCCCCCGGCAGCCCGTGCGACATCAATGGTGTGGTCTCTAAAGTCAGCAAACTGCGCATCAATCTTTGCGTTTATACGCGCTTGTTCTTCTGCCGTTGGAATACGACCATCCAATGCTGCTATTTCTTTTTGTATAAATTGGGGGACCACAGTTTAAACTGGAGCATAGCAGTGGCTTCGCCCACAGGCACCGCCGATAGCACCGGCAGAGCAAGCACCACTCGCAACCGCGCCTTTTAAACAGCCAAGACCAGCGTGGGCAACGATCTGTGTGACCGTGTCTATTTTGCCTTCTGCCTTGGCGGTACCGATTTCTTCTGCCAACGATTTGCCAACTGTATCAGACAGGGCAATGCGCAGATTGTTAAAAAAGTTCTTGTCAAGAGAGCCGCCCTCAAGAGCCGTTTGCACGCCTGTGCCAATGGCGGCTTTGATCAAGTTCTTTTTCGCTTCAATGGCGATACGATCGACAAAAGGAGCGGTTTTTGGCAAAGATTGTCCAACACCTGCCATTTCCGTTATTTGACTGGTTAAGCCCGCCATTAAAATCGATGAGACAATGCTGGGAACATTCTTTGAAGAGCCAAGCTCATGCAAGGCGCCGGCAATGTTGCCGCGATTATTGACAAGAGCCACAGCGCTTTTGTTAATCAGTGCTTGGACACCTGCCTGTATCGCCGCATTCATGGCGGTACTCGAGCCAAGCCCCAAAGCACCGGTAATGGCACTGGCAGCGCCCGAGGCTGCTCCGCCCGTAACCGCCGTGACAGCCAAAGCCACGAGAGCCGCACCGGCTTCTGTCAGCCCTTGGGCTTTATAATCCCAGTCTTTAAATTCAGCCTTAACTTCTTGCCAATCAACTTTCCTTACAAATCTTAATCAACCCAAAGTAATAGCCTGAAATAGCCGTGTGTCGTATGGAAAATTAAAAACAAAAACCGAATGAAGAAAATGCACTTGAGACTTGCATATGGCTTCACAGGTTTATTGCTGTAAAAGCTTCAAATGATGATATCTCTAATACTTTTCGCTTGTTCTCTTGTGGTAGCTTCCACACGCGAAAATATATGGACTATAATACCTCTTCTCAAGCTTATCAAACTGAACTCAAAGGTATTTCCTTATTGATTTTGAAAGAGTCCTTAAAACGCATTTTGCAGAGCAACGTAGAAAGCATGTCTAAAAAAATCATTCCAAGAGCAACAGATTTTTCTAAGTATTGTGAAGAGATTGAAAAAGACCTTCTTTCACGCACCAAAACTCTTCATGAACTAATGATAGGAGAGTTTAAAATAGATTTCTAAAAAGTAGCAAAATAGTGAAAAGTGCTGATCATTTTTGGATTGGATATGCATTTAAAGAGTGATTAAAAAGTTTTTTTAATGTACAATATATTTCTAGAAGCTAAAATAGCTCTATAGTATCAAATTTATAAAGTAAATAAATCCATTAATACAAATTAAGGATTTTAGGATACGCGAATTTCAAAATATTTTTTTTTAAAACATGAGTAGCCAGCATCAGCTCAAAAAATGTTGCGGCAATTATGATTCCCTTTCGTGTACTTTTGAAATAACAGAGCTTTTCTTTAATCTGTATGAAAGGGTTGCCAGTGCGATGGGCTTTGTTGAAAGGTGGATTTGGGTATCAAAATGCAAGCAAGAGTTTGGGATTATGGAGCCCTGTGTTTAAAGCTATCATCAACTATAGATAAATCATAGACGAGGTTAACTAAAATATTAAAAGCAACTGGATGCAATAGAAGACATTGCTATTAAAAGAAAAGCAAATGCTAAAAAGACTAAAAGGTAGTTTGTGTTTTTATATCAGAAAATAATTTAAGAAATTGAGATCATAATTTTTTCACAGGAAATAAATATGTTTACAGATAAGAAGAGAAAAGCCTTGTTTGGCGTTATAATTTTTATATTTGTATGTTTTTTAGGAATAAGAAAAAATCTTGACTTTATTCAGGGTATTTTGACATTCGCGTCTATTTCTTTGGTGATCGTAACAACTGTTTTTGCAATTTTATGCAATTCTAATATCCCTTCTGAGTTGCAAAACAACCCACAATATAAATGCGGCAATACAACAGGTTGGAAGACATTAACATGTGAGTTACATCAGTATATGCACAGTCTCCTAAAGTTAATAATTTTAGCGCTTGTCGTTTTAATTTTCCCAAGTAGTTATAAAGAAACTGTTTCTTTGCCTGTCATTTATAAGTACGTGGAGCACAAGTTTTCTTTTTCATTGGATACCGTACTTTGGTACTTAGATATTGCTCTTGGATATTCAAATATTATACTTTGGTACTTTTTTTTAGTCTGTGTATTCTTCCTTATGTTGCGTACACGCAGTTTAATAAATATATCTATTTACACGCTACAGTGCTCTATTAAAGAGATACAGTAAAACTTACGATTTCATGCTTTAATTTTTCTTTTATATGACCTTCATTATACATACCATTATCATTTTTACTTGTTTTAATAGCAAATTTATGTTGAAAAGTTTCAGTATTAAAGATTATATCAAAATTATTATGTGTCTTTCCAACAAAACTTATGTTTTTAAATGCTGGATTTAATTTATATTTTTTAAAAAGATTCAAAAAATAATTCTTTAAATTATTTTTTTCTTTAAATTTGATACCCAAGTCAAGTTCCATTTCAGAATAATCATCCGTGGGAAATTCACCTAACAAAAGTTTAGCCATCTTTAGCAAGTTGTCTTCTGATTGCATTGCAAAAAAATCTAATTGTTTTGGTTGTGTATATTTCAGTTTTATTTCTTTAATTAAAAGCAATTTTTTTTCGAACTCTTCCTTACCAACAATATCAGGTGAGATATCAATCGTTTTCGGGGGAAAAGATTTTTTGTAGTGTAGCTGCAAGAATTTGTTTAACTCTTTATTTGAAGAAAAAAGAGTAAACTCTATAGGAATCAAAATTCCAAAATATTGCTTATTCTGTTCAACATATTTTCTAGGACGTGGGTTAGGAATATTCTGAAAGTCGTTTTCAGAATCAATCACTTCTGGGTTATAAGGACTATTTTCTCCCGTTAAAACATAAATCCAATAGCAGATCTTCGAGTTCACAGAAAACTTTTCAATTATTAAGGTAACACATTGATTATCACGGTTAAAACGGTATGCTCCTTCCTCTAAAAATTTATCAACACCATTTATATTGACTAATTCTGAGGCTGGATCTATTTTATATTTATAAGAAAGGAAGTTAAGGGTATTCATAAAGTTAACATAATTACAATGTCTATAGTCTTATCGGGTGGTAGATGTTGCCCAAGTTATCTTAGTGATTATGGGAAGATAGTGTATCCAAAATATATTGTATTGTTTAGAATCAGTTAGTTAAAGATCGAAGCTATAAAATTTTAATTGCAAAAGCAATACGAATTTTAGAGAACTCTGCAGTGAGAGCTGCTTAGATTTTTAGAATATGGGCCCCCCTTTCCGGCTTTTAAGTGGAGGAGAAATCAGTGCATTGAACGAAGCATAGTATCACGTAAAATGGCGTTAATACGCATTTGATATCCTTTCCCTTGACTTTTAAAGTCACGCTAGAACGTCTGAATCCACACGCACTGTTGTAACAGTTTTGGGTGGTTTATAGAATGGATTGCGAACGGCATTTTTCCAGAACGCATCATTGAGTGACGGAATATCTCTATAATCAATTGCATTGTCCGGCATTACAGCCAGTTTATCAACTTCAACTCTCTGTTCATCTGTCAAAGGTGATAAGTTACCTACCTCAATTTTATAACGAACTTTCTTCTTTATAAAGTTTACTCTCTTTCAAATTGGCTCGCCGTGCTGAAATAATACGGATTACCTCTATGCCATTTTTATCGTCATGGACAATATGCGCTACGAATAGTAATAAAAAAACATCCATGAGCCATAAAGCTTGCTAACCATACTCTCCATTTTCAATACGGTCTTGTTTAGCCATGGAGAATGGATCAGAAAAAACATATGCAGCTATTTCAAAACTTTACACGGTGCTTTCTAAGATTACTTTTTGTTTTAGCTTCATTCCATTCAAATCTCATTTTTATACCTTATATTAATACATTTATAAGGGCACTATATACATCAAGAGTTTTTAGATGAACACTAAATTATCCATGTTTTTGTACAATTAATATAATTTAACACTTTAAAAATTAGTGATTAATTAACTAAAAATATTAAAAAAATAATAAATTATTCTAAGGCTTTATGCATATAGTATGCAAATCGAATAAAACTTACAAGCCTGTTGAATAAAATGATATTAATTGGCTATTTAGAGGCTGCTCCTGAAAGAAAAAAGAATTTTGGTGCCGAAACATTCAATTTTCGTATGGCTACCTCTGAGGGCTATGCAGATAAAAATACCAATAAAAAAGTGACAAAACAAAATGGTATTCCGTGGTGCTTTTTAATCTACATACATTTGGAAAAACTTGTTCTTCAGTACAAAATTGCCCCTTTTTCCGAATGAATGAGAGGAACGGTTTTTTTTATGGTCAACGCTACAAAGGATGCAATCAGCACTTTCAAGAAACCACTAACCAAAAAACCTAATGAACTTATTAAAACTGTCAGCAAAGGAACCTGTGTCATATACGCTACCCATGGTATTCCAAAAGAATAGACTATCCCAATGCCACCCACAGTATTTATCACAAATAATATTATAAAATTTAACCGCTGCCAAAATAATTCTACCATAAAGCCAATAAAAAATGCAGCAAATGGAAAACTAATCAGATAACCACTCGTAACTCCTGAAAAAACACTAATTCCACCACGACCACTAGGCAATAGAGGTAACCCAATCGCAATAAGAACAAGGAAAAGAAGTGATGCTAACGCTCCCCTTTTTGCTCCAAGTATAGAGCCTGCTAACATCGGAGCCATAGACTGAGCTGTAATAGGGACACCCAGCAAAAAAGGAAGATAAAGAGGAGGAAAAAGACTCAAAACAGCGTAAATAGCGGCAAATAAAGCAATATAAACCAAATCTTTTGTATTCACTGAATTATTCCTTCACTAGGGAAAAGCTTTCGTTATTGTTGTACAATTAATAAAAAGTATCAGATTTATAAAAATACACTTTAAATGCCTTAGATATAGAGAAAAATATTATAATAATTTATTTTAATAATATTACTTATATAAATCATATTAGATTCTACAATGTTTAATTATATCATAAATTACTATAGTTAAATTCAATAATAGTGATATACGAATATTATATAACAACAGCATAACAAAATAATACATTTATTTTAGTTATTATGCTTTGAATGCATGAGAGGAACAGATCTTTTAATCGCGAGTGCAATAAAGGATGCAATCAACGCTTTTAAACAATCGCCTATCAAAAAAACTGATGAAGCCATTAAAACATTCAGTAAAGAAACTTTGGTCATATACGCTGTCCATGGAACCCCAAAAGAATAAACTATCCCAATGCCACCAAAAGTATTTATCATAAATAATGTTATAAAACTTAACCGCTGCCAAAACAACTCTACCATTAAACCAATAAAAAATGCGGCAAATGGAAAACCTATTAAATAACCACTTGCAATCCCTGAAAAGACACTGATTCCACCACGACCACCAGACAACAGAGGTAATCCAATCGCAACAAGAACAAGAAAAAGGAGTGACGCTAAAGCACCCCTTTTTGCCCCAAGTATAGACCCTGCTAGCATCGGTCCCATCGATTGAGCTGTAACAGGTACCCCTAGAAGAAAAGGAAGATAAATAGAAGGGAAAAGGCCCAAAATAGCATAAATAGCGGCAAATAAAGCAATATAAACTAAATCTTTTGTATTCATTTAATTCTTCTTTTACTATAAAAACTCTGATTATTACGAGATGCTGTATCAATAGTATCAGCATCATAAGAACGCGCTTCCAATGCTTCAGCCACTTCTGACGCCATTCTTATGGTCCGTATAATTAAAGGTATCGCAAGAGCAACAATGTTAGTATTAAGTCCCCGTGCTTGCTGTGCTTCATGTACCTCATTAAACTTTTCACTCAAAAGAGGAATAAACCTGATCGCCATAGAGATAACCATACTCACTTTTGATGGATTTATACCAAAACAACGAAAGGGCTGGAGGCCTGCTTCAATTGCATCCACCATATCTGACACTTTTGTTGTGAATGAAATAACTGATGATAAAGAAAAGAGGATAACAAGACGTAATATGACCTCAACCCCCGTAAGCCAACCGCTAAAAATAGTTTGAAATACAAATAGAAGAACTAAAAGCAATCCCATCGATTTAAATTGCTTTATCACAGTTTTGAAAGGGATCTTGGCGACTCTATAGAATAAGATGACAAACAACAAAAATAAACCAAGAAGCGCTATGGAAGAAACCATTATTATAAAAGTTCCACACGCCGTAAGAAATAATAACTTAACTCCAGGCCTTAACCTATGAATAAATGTATCCCTCGGAATATATAAACCGATCATGACATTCTTCTTATATACTCCTTTATAGCAACAAAAGGTACATCATCAATTGCTATCTCCCCCTTATCAAAAACCAGCACTCTATCAAACTTTTTCAAAAACTCTAAATCATGCGATACAACTATTGCAGTTTGTGGTAATTCTTCTATCACTTGCGTAACGCGATGCTTATTTCGCAAATCAAGTAATGTCGTCGGCTCATCAAAAATAATGTAGTCTGGTTTCATTGCAACTACACCGGAAATAGCAACGAGTTGTTTTTGCCCACCACTTAATAAATGGACAGCGTGATTTCTGAAATCTTGAAGTTCATAGCGCTGTAAAATTTCATCTACACGCTCCTTAATTTCATCTTTATTAAGCTTTAAATTTTTGAGACCAAAGGATAAGTCCTCTTCAACTAATGGTAAAACAATCTGATTATCTGGATTTTGAAAAACAAATCCAACTTTACGCTTTACTGCTTTTGCATCGCGTTTTGTATCAAGCCCATCAACGCTTACAAAACCATGAGATGGTAATTGGAGCCCATTAATAAGACGAACAAATGTACTTTTTCCAGAACCATTCGCACCTATAATAGCAATTCGTCTTTCGGTAAGCTGTACAGTAATATTTCTTAAAACACACAAATCACCAAAAACTTGTGTTACCTCATCAAATTTTATAATCCCCAAAGTTTATTCCAATCAATCCCTTTTATTAGCTCTTCTTTCTCTATCGTTTCAGTTTATAACCTAAAAGTAATAACAAGCACCATAGAGGAATAATAATGACTGCCAAACTCATATCAGGCATCTGTACAGGAATATATGTTTCAAGAAAAGGCACGCTTATTCCTATCATATCAAAAAGTCGAGTCATCAATCCATTTTGCCCAAAACCACTGACAAACATAATGCAAAACAATAAAGCAAGAAAGCTGAGGCAAAGATAGTTAGCGTAAGGATATAAACCAAATGCATAAATAAAATCGCCCTTTCTGTTCTTATATGCATTGCGAAATTTCAAATGAACAATAACAATAATAGCCCAAGTAATCACTGCTGCTGCAGTTGCAAGAGCCATGATCCGCATGAAACTATTATCAGGAACAAGAGCATTAACAACGACAATCAACGCCGTACATAATGATGAAAAAAGGATAGCAATATAAGGAACACGAGCAGCACTCAGTTTACTAAAAATATGTGGTGCATTTTTTTGTACAGCTAAACTATAAAGCATACGGCCATTAGAATAAATGCCACTATTGTAAACAGAAATAGCAGCCATAATCACCACAAAATTCAAAATATGACCAGCAGCAGGAATTCCTATAGTCTCGAAAATTGTGACAAAAGGACTACCATTTTTTCCAATCATATTCCAAGGGCTGATTATCATAATAACGCTGATAGAACCAATATAAAAAATTATAATCCTCCACATAACTTGACGAATAGCCGCTGGAATTGTTTTTTGTGGATTAGATGCTTCTCCAGCAGCAATACCAATAAGCTCCGTTCCTCCAAAAGAAAACATTACTACAGAAGTTGCTAAAACAACCCCTACTGCTCCATAAGGGAAAAAACCGCCATGGTCCCAAAGATAATGAATATTCGCTTGATTTTCCCCTAGTCCAGTGACAATGAGAAAAATTCCCAAAATAATCATACCAATAACAGCAGCCACTTTGATCAAAGCGCAAACAAATTCAAATTCTCCATAAAAACGAACATTAAACAAATTAACAAATGTAACAAATAAAAGAACAATGAAAGATGTCTTCCAATGATCAATCAAAATCCAATGATCAAGGTAAAACCCTATCACTGTAAGTTCAGCCATGCTCACAAGAATATAAAGAAACCAATAATTCCAACCTGTTATGAAACCAGCTAATCTCCCCCAATATTTATAAGCAAAAAAACTAAATGCTCCTGAAGACGGTTCTTCTACTGACATTTCACCAAGCATTCGCATAATGAAATACATAATAAGCCCGCCGACAAGATAAGATAAAATAACTGAGGGACCAGCTAATTGAATTGCCTCGGTTGACCCATAAAAAAGTCCCGTCCCAATAACGCCACCCAAAGCAATCATTTGAACATGGCGATTTTGAAGGCTACGCTTCAATTCCTCGTGCTTTTTTTCAGACATCATGCCTCACTACTTTTGTTGAACTTAACCTCAACTTTTATTGAAAAATTAGGCACCTCTTTCAAAAAACACAAAACAAACGTAAACTTATTTTCTCATCATAATGCAACTCCTCATTTTTTTGTGCATTATACGTATGTCCCGTTGAAGTTTTAAGAAAAAATATGCTCCACCCTTTATTTAAATTAATGTCCTTCATTTTCGTTACACTAACCATTATAGCATTGGTCATTGATAACGCACACTCTGTAATCACATCACATTGGACAACAACCCCCTTTAATAAAATTTTAATAAACCTTCTGCAAACAGATATCTATCACCTTAATCAATCTCTATGCAAGGTAATGCCTGATTTTCTGTCCTCAATTTGCATTACTCTCACTTATTTACCCGCATGGTCTATCTTTGGTGCTTTAGCAATAGTATTTTGTATCTTAAATTACGAAAAACAAAAGCCTTTTCAC
The DNA here is from genome assembly GCF_042195515.1 of Bartonella sp. CB10SXKL. Classification (NCBI taxonomy): domain Bacteria; kingdom Pseudomonadati; phylum Pseudomonadota; class Alphaproteobacteria; order Hyphomicrobiales; family Bartonellaceae; genus Bartonella; species Bartonella sp. CB10SXKL. The sequence continues at coordinate 11,748 of NZ_JBHION010000005.1, forward strand.
AAAATATCATATACATATAACGAAGAGTACATTTGATCTTGAAAAAAACTTCTAGAGCTCTCTGTCCTATAACATAATCGATGTCGCTTAAAACCCCTCACTCTATAAAACAACTGAAAATCACTTGATCATCAGAACAAATTAAAACGCTTTATTATAAATATAGGCGCTCACTTATGATTTCTATAGATAACGATAACATCACTTCATTTGTATCAATTTAAAAAAATTAGCGAATAAATCTACCTCCCACCTATAAGAAAACTCTGTACAGAAAAAACTTAAAATATTGCAGTTCATATATTTTTCTATGGCTGCTTCTTTATACTCTACAAAAACTTTTCTTAATTTTCGTACTAGAAACCCCATATAAAAAACGTCTTCTAATATCAGCTCTCCTTATAAGATTAGAACTTATTAGAATTAATGAAGAAGCTTATAAAAATTATTCTACAAGTCTAACAAAATGCGTGAAATAAAAACTCATCTGTAAATATCTGTAAATAATTGCAATTATGATAAAAAATATTTCGCACCTTCTCCCTATTGAGAAAATGGTAAGATAACAGCTTCAGTAACACTCTGTTCTTTTAAATCTGAAAATCGTCTCGCTAAAATATCAACTTTTTTAGATATCTCATCCAAACTTTTCCATTGATTAATTACCTCTCGAGAAAGTTCTTCAATGAATTTTTCTTGGTAAGCTAGCTTCATTTCTAGTTCTATCAGCCGATCTTCATCCGACATGATTTTTACTCCCTCTTAAATAAAAAAACGTGATTAATTTTATTAATCCTCCTCCCTTTTTCTTCCCATAAAAATGAGAAGTAACTTTTAAACTAATTCTACTCATCTTATTTGCACATTATAAAGGGTTTATGATGATCTTTATTTTCCCAATCACTTATGCAACAAATTTCTTTCTCAAGAACCAGAAAATGTTTTTATCTTTACTAAGATATCGTGACACCATTTTTCATCCTAAAGATCTATATTCCCAGCTTCTTAATTTAAGTGTTATCGTAAATTGGAAAGCATTTTATAGCATTAAGGTCAAAGAATACTTTCCTCTGACTTTTACATACTTCTCCTTCAAATTATTATCATATTTATAAATTATTGAAAAAATGCATTCTTGCTTTTATACGTACTTTTAGCTATTACCCTCAAATTAGTTTTGTTTCATTGACTTACAAACCTATGCCGCATTAGCTCAGTTGGTAGAGCACATCATTCGTAATGATGGGGTCGCTGGTTCGAATCCGGCATGCGGCACCATTTTATTTCTTAAACATATTGAAATATATAGATTTTTTCTTTAAATGGCCATTTTCAGACCACCTTTTACAGTTTGTATAATTTTATCTAATTTGTTCTTATTTTCTCCTTATTTTTCGTTGAAGTGAATGCTAAAATCTCTTTTTTCCTTCACCTTACTGCTCTCCCTAGCTTGCATGGCTTTGGAAATACACCTGAGGCATCTAATGGCGAATCGTTGTTGTGGATACACTAAAAAGCTGTGTACATTCACGGATTGTTACATATCTATCGCCATCATCAAATATCATTTCATTGCCTTTCTCTTTTTTATGTTATGTAAATGGCTGGGGGGCTAGGAGGAGAGAACTTCCTATATCTTCAAGCGGCTTTTTGTCAAAATCTTTTTTGTCTCTTGTGCTATTGCCTCTAAAAAGATTTCAATAGCTTGATTGATTTGCTTAAGACGCTGCTGGAAACGTAGCCAATACAACACCAGACAAAGGTGATACCATTGGACCCGAACACCCCACAAAATGCTTCATATGAAAAAGACAAAAGCGTTATTCATATGGAAAAAAATATCTGACGGTGAGGTCAGCGATCATAGCAGCTTTTCTTATAGCTTTAGTCAAAGCCTTTTTTCTTGGGAAAAAAGTTGAGAAGCAAAAGCAAACAAAGGAAGCTTTCAAGATAGCGACAACACGGCTTGAGATAGAAAATGAAATTAATAGAAAAGTGATGCTGATGTGCGCACTAAGCTTTCTAGCTAGTTGCGCGACGAATGAATGAACTTCTTGTATTGGATGGCTGCCAATTTATTTGAATCGACAAGATATCAATGTCATTAGTCCAAATTTGGCGAGAGATATTTTAAAACATAATGAACAAGGTGAACGTTTATGTGATTGGAGACATAAACGGAAAATAAAGTGATAAAAATATAATTTCTCTGAAACATCTATCAATGAAAAGATTTAAAAGAGGTGGATACATTCAGATTAGAAAGTAAAAGCACTTAAAGGATTAAAACACTCTGGTGGTCGATTGGGTTTAATTAGAGTGACTAAGGGACGTTTAAGTTGAAACTAAAGGATTCAACAGGTTATATTTGTGTAAAATGATTAAGTCTATTGATGTATTCTAAGGGCATCTTTGTTATCTTATCAAAAGAAGATGAGAAAAGATTTTATGGATAGCACTACTATCGTCGTTCAAAGAACTGATCATACACAAAGGTTCTGTTTTCAACAAAAATAATATCTAGGAGCCGGATGCTTGAAGAAAAGCAATCTACGGAACTATATAATGAATAATGGTATAGGCTTTATGTGATTTGTAAATGACGTTGCTTCAGCTTCCTAATTATAATAATGATGTTGACGATAAGGCAAATACTTTCGCACTATATCTGCTTTTTCATGCTAAAGTGGCGGGAACACATTGTGAATGATCTTGGCTGTTAATTTTTCTATAGGTAAATTTCCTATGTGGGAAATAACATGCAACTCCAGTAGAGAAAACCAACAACCATTTTTGCTTTTATTTTTTAACTTAGCTTTTTTACTTTCAAAATTCGCCTGGCAATTTCTTGGAAAATATTGCTTTGCTATTTTAAGACAATTTCTTCCTGAAATAAAATCCTTCTTTTAAAATATCACTGTAATATCTTGCAAACTCATGTACTGCTCTTAGAGAAAGTTTGTAATAGGACCGTGCCTTTCATGGCGTTTATTGTGATGTGTATAACGGAAAAATTAAGAGCGCGTATTATCTTTTCGACACTCAACCACAATCTTACTTTATCACAATATTTATCTTGAGAAGGTACTTTTACAAAGATACTGATAATCTATAAATCGCCCTCACCTAATTCACCTTCTCGCTCATCCTTCCATGCATTGCTCGTCCACCTTTTAAACTACCTTCAATTTTTGATATAGAATTTTTTCTTTAATTTTTTTATTGAATCATAAAAATGATATGTCTCAATCTCACCTCTATGCATCTTTATACGCTTTGATTCTTATTTCTAAAGTCCAGACAGCCTGCATATCGCACTGTTTTTTATATTTAATATATATTTTTAGATTTATTCGTAACTTGTTAGAAAAGTTGCTATATTTTGATAGAAAATCTTCTATCAATTCACTTTTTTCAAAAGGTTCTGAAAGGATTCTTAAAAAGTCTGTAAAATTAAAGACTATTTAATACGTATTGTTTCTTTTTTAGAAATCAAAATTGGTGATGCCCCATTCCTTACCAGCAATTGTGTTATTTGCAGAGCAATCTGTATAAGATGGTGTAATCTCTTTTATGAAGTTAACTAAAGTTTTTTGAATTTCTAGCATATTGCTTAAAGACAAAACACTCCCTTTTATTTATGCAAACAGCTTAGACATCGGCTGATAATCCTCTCGCTTATAAAAAATCCTTTCTTTATAACCTTCAGAACCACAATTAAAGTGGTAAAAGATAGAACAAGATTTTTAGACGATCATAACGCACAATAAAAATAGACCAGTTTAAATGTTCAATGCTAACACCTGCTAAACAGAGGAAAATAAGTTTTAGCACGCCTTCAAATTGGAAGGGCTTAAGCCCGCGCGCGCTACGATGGGTTTCACCTCTCATCGTACGATTTACTTTCTCTCAAAAATTTAATCGCTGTAAATATAAAAATCTTGAAGCCCGTTCTAAATCCGTGAGAGTTTCTGGAGCTTGCTGTATTAAACGTTGAAACTCCTCACAGCTGCTTATCTGAAGTGCTAACATTTTTCATAAAAGGACGATAGTGGTGTTGAAACATCCCCAAAAAGTTTACGCCATAACCTGAGAGATTATTGCTGATTTCAGGGGATAGAATCAATTTCAGCTCAAAGAAAATCCCACCCATACCAACAAAAAGGTTTAGTCTACATGCCATGAGGAATGTCCTCAATAATTTTGATAATTTTTTGGTAAAATTTCTTTTGCCACCAATATCAGCTGCAACAGGTGTGGAATTAACAGGATTATAATTTTTTATCCTAAAATGTATCCATCATTTTTTACATTCTTTCATCTATCTTCGCCTTCTTTTCACAGCTTCAAGTGATAAAAAGTAACTGCAATTTAAATTATCTTGCATCGAACAAATTGCTCGCAAACTATCCCTATTGGCTAGATGACAACCCATCCTCTCTTGAAAGAGAGAAAAACTTTTATTTTTTATTCAGCGATATAGTAAATATTATCCAATTACTTATGAGTAGTAATTAGATCAAATGGAAACTGCTAATCTGAGTAATCTTGTACCCGTTTATATAGGTTTAGGAAAGCGTGCTGTTATGAATATTCATAAAAATGCTTTAAAAATTGATATCAGCAAAACTTCTGTTAAAAAAAGGAAAAGATGTTCTCTTACTTGCTACTGAAAAAACTGTTCAGATTTGTCTTATATTACTGAATAGCTTCAAAAAACATGAAGTTATCCCAATAATTACAAGTGTGCCAACAATTCAACTTTGAGATAATATATCTGTGCTAGAGTTATGCCAATCTCACCAATCTGTTGTTGTCTATGAAGAGCATAGTATCCATGGAGAAGCTTGGAGATGTAATTGTTAAATCGATTATGGAACAAAACATTCTATGCCAATTTGTATCATTATGAATACACAACGACCCCATCTGTAATAAAAATAAACTGGATATTTTTAACAAATTATGAAATAAATCTAGAACACATAAATAGTGTTATAAATGACATACTATACAAAAAAATATTCAACTGCTTCCTAATATATTCGCCAGTTCAAAAACATCATAAATCATTGAGTATGCAAGAAAAGCACATTAATTCACGCAGTCTTGCTCTCAGTAAACCAGCTTTTTTTAAAGATAGTACAGGTATTTTTTTCATTGCTTAAAAACGTACTCCATAAAAACAATATCATATCCTTATAATATATTATTCAATAAAATTAATATAAATAATATATATATTATAGAAACATTATTTATATTGATCCAATTTTATTATAATTAAATGTTACAATAAATACATATTGACATTTTTAATAATTTTATTTATATATCATAATTAATATTATTCTATATTAAAATAAAACTAAATGAGGTTTATATTTTATGCTAATGTGGAAAAAGAGTGATTAATATATTATGTTTTTATATATAGGAGGGAAAAATGCTCACAGCATTATTTATATCTATTTTTTCTATATCAACAGTTGTTTTGCCTTTAATATCAGCGCTTGTTCCTTTTTATCCATAGAATGAGCTGTTAATAACGTAAATAAAAGATGTATGCAATGTTATTAGTATTTTTTTTGTGTTTATTATTATTAAGATTTTTGCGTTAATATTATTGTAGTTACTTAGTATTATTGTAGTTACTTAGTATTTTCTGTGATTTTATAGAGGAGCTTCTTGATCTTTTCTATTTAAATTTAACTATCAACATATTTGTAAAGTATATAATTATGCTCCTCTATAAAAAGACTTTCTTTTTCTAAAATAAGTTATAACATATTGATTTCGTTACTTAAAAACATCTATATTCACTAAACTTTTGCGTGTAATATCTTTGATTGTCTGAGTACCGGTCAGTGTCATAGCTACCCGCATTTCATTAGCAAAAAGATCAAGGAGATGCATAACACCTTTCTTACCTGCTGCTGCAAGCGCATAAACAAAAGCACGACCAATCATAACAGCATCCGCACCTTGTGCTATCATGCGTACAACATCAAGACCAGAACGAACACCTGAGTCCACTAAAATAGTCAAATGATCCTTTACAGCATCCGCAATTGCAGGCAACGCTCGTGTTGTTGATAATACACCATCAAGCTGACGTCCGCCGTGATTAGAAACAACAATACCATCCGCACCAAATTTTACTGCTTCTCGCGCATCTTCTGGGTCAAGAATACCTTTCAAAATCATTTTTCCTTTCCAAAAATCGCGAATCCATTGTAGATCATGCCAACCAATTGATGGATCAAAATTTGCACCAAGCCAACCAACGTAATCATCCAATGCAATTTTCTTTTTGAGATAAGTGGAGACATTTCCAAGATCATGAGGGCGCCCCATAACACCAACGTTCCAAGCCCAATATGGATGAGTCAAAGCTTGTAAAAAACGACGTAAACCAGCATAAGGACCAGACATTCCCGAATGCGCATCACGATAACGTGCACCAGGAATTGGCATATCAACTGTAAAAACCAACGTGCGTACACCAGCCAACCAAGCCCGTTCTAGTGCATCACGCATGAAACCGCGATCTTTGAGAACATAAAGTTGAAACCAAAATGCATCTCCAACCGCCTCTTGTACTTCCGCAATGGGACAAACTGAAACAGAGGATAGAGTAAAAGGAATCCCTTTTGCCGCTGCGGCACGCGCTGCTTTTACTTCTCCACGACGTGCATACATGCCCGTTAGCCCAACAGGTGCAAGTACAATCGGTAAATCAAGTGTCTGATCAAAAAGCTTGATTGAAAGATCAACTTCACCAACTTGCCTTAGAATCCTTTGACGCAGTGCAAGTGCTTGAAGTTCTGTACAATTACGTCGCATCGTTTCTTCAGCATAAGCCCCACCATCAATATAGTGAAAAAGAAAGGGAGGAAGACGACGCTTTGCTGCTTTACGATAATCAAGTGTTGAAGAAATAATCATTGATGGCACCATTGTTCCTAAATAAAAAAAGAAGACATCCTAAAACGCATAAAAGCGAATCCGTATACCTACCTATTCGACATCCTCCCAAAACGCTCTATTGAATAGATAAAAGCAACAGAGATTGCAACTTTCTAAAAAAACTAATTGATAAAAACAACGTCTTTATTTCTCTTATCCAAATTTAAAATCTCACAGTATGCAGTATCATTAATAACGTATCTACTCATATATCGTTCATGTGCAATTGAAATGTTATACTCTCGTTAAACAAATACCTCTTCGAAAGCGATTGCTCCGTAGCTTAATTAGTTATAATTTAAAGTCGTTTCTCCCTCCAAAGGTCCTTACATTATCAGTTATTAAGAATATAGAGTGTCATTAAGTATAAACCATAACCTCCTCCAAAAGATGAAAAAATCCTTTATTAATACTGTAAATAAAGCTGTCGCATACATCCATAAATCTTCTTATATCAATATTCAAAACTGAAACCTGTTACTTGTTCATGAAAGTTTATAAAAATATACAGTGTCTAATTCACATAAAGCATAAAAAAACTTTTAATGTTCATACTAATAGAAGCTCTTCATATTTAATTGAATAATTTTCTAGCAATATTATATCTTGAGGCTATAAATGAGTTACTAAAATTAGAACAATGTTTAAAAAAATTGTTACTAAACTGTAGTGAAAAACTTATTTATTGGCTTTTAAGGATAATTTTTATACGAAATAAAATATACTGGTCATTTAAGCTCTAGAAAAATGGCGCCAAGTGTAGCATCCAATCTCGCATATTTACTTTGAAAAGTGAATACGCTACTGTTATATTGAATTTTATTAACCTATTGATTTATTATAATAATAAATATGAATAACATATTGAATATAGTAAAATTCTTTCATTGTAGATTTTGTCATGATGAAATAACCAAAACTATTCTTTTGCACATCATAAATGGAGTTTGTATAGATAAAACCTCTTTAAAAAAGAAGTAAAAATGCCTCTCATACCCTCCCATAACTTTGAAAACTGAAAATAAAATGCATAGTGCCGGTTTTATGAAGGATAAATTTTTCTTTTATCTAAAATACGCTTTCTGCATACATGTTATCAAAATTCGTGGTTCCCAACTCATTTAAAATGCTTGGACAACTTTAAACCCTGTGCTTGATAATGTGATCCAACATCATGTCCATAAAGGGTTGATGGTCGATTAAGCATATGCTCATAGACCAAACGGCCAATAATTTGACCATGCTCTAAGATAAAAGGAACTTCATGGCTCCGCACTTCTAAAACCGCTCTTGCTCCTTTTCCACCCGCCTCCTTATGCCCAAATCCTGGATCAAAAAAGCCTGCATAATGCACCCTAAACTCACCAACTAAAGGATCAAAAGGAGTCATTTCTGCGGCATAAAGCGGAGGCACATGAACAGACTCTCGTGAAACTAAAATGTAAAATTCATCAGGATCAAGAACCAACTCTCTCTGACCACGATCAAAAAGAGGTTCCCAAAAATCTAAAACGTGGGCAACAGCACGTTTATCAATATCAATAACACTTGTATGATGTTTACCACGATAACCTATAAGCCCGTTTTCGTCTCCCTTTAAATTAATGGAAAGACCAATACCACCAACACTAATATTAGGAAAATCATCCGATATCAGTGTTTCTTGCCTTTGCAAAGTGTGCAACTCTATTTCATTTAAATAACTTTGCCCTTTTCTAAACCGAAGCTGTGATAAATGTGAGCCTGTATGCACCAAAATTGGAAATGTGCGTGGACTAATTTCCAAATAAAGTGGACCATGATAACCAGCACAAACTTTATCAAACTCCTGAGCATTATCCGTAATGACACGTGTAAAAATATCTAATCGGCCTGTAGAACTTTTGGGATTGGCAACAGCAGATAAAAATTCTGGTAACGCTAAACTTTCCAAAAGAGGAACAATATAAACACACCCCGTTTCCAAAACGGCTCCGTCTCGTAAGTCAAACTCATGCAACTTTAACCGTTCAAGCTTATCCAAAACTTTTGTATTAGGGCCCGGCATAAAAGAAGCACGTATACGATAAGCCTTCTCCCCTAAACGAAGATCAAGGCTTGCTGGTTGTATTTGAGATCTATCAAATGGATACTGAGCCTTGAGAACGTTATTCTCAATCAAAGCTTGTATATCACTATCTGCTAAAATACCGCTTATACGCGCCATATATATTGCCTTCCCTTTTTACATTGTTTCTTTTTTGACCTAGATGATAAATCGGTGCAAGCTATTTTAAAGTGATAAAAACTATTTCTATGTTTTTTCCAACTGATTTGTTAACATAAAATAAAATAGGAGGTATTGTAAAAATAATACCTCTCAGCTCTCTTGTTCTTGAATGTCGCGCAAATGATGTTATCATAATTTTCTATAGAACCCTTAAGATTCCTGTTAGAATTTATTATGATTATACGCCATCTTAGCGAAAATATTATTAATCAAATCGCCGCCGGTGAAGTTATTGAACGACCAGCAAATGTTGTCAAAGAACTTGTTGAAAACGCTATTGATGCTGGTGCAACACGCATTGAAATTATTACAGCAAATGGTGGAAAAAATTTTATAAAGGTGAGTGATAATGGTTATGGAATTCCTGCAGATCAGTTAACTTTAGCAGTTTCTCGCCATTGTACCTCAAAGATTACCGATGACGTACACAATATCTGCTTCCTTGGATTTAGAGGAGAAGCCCTCCCCTCTATTGGTTCTGTTGCTAAACTTAAACTCATTTCACGAACAAAAGATGCTGAGAGCGCTGCTGAAATTTCCGTTACTGCTGGAAAAATTGTAGGACCCAAACCAGCTGCTGCAAACCTTGGAACAATTGTTGAAGTTCGTGATCTTTTCTTTGTCACGCCGGCACGATTAAAATTTATGAAAACTGATCGGGCTGAAACAAATGCTATTAGCGATATGATTAAGCGAATTGCTATCGCATTTCCACATATCCGCTTTTCTCTTTCAGGATTAGACAGAACATCTATGGAACTGTCTGCTACAGAAAATAATACTCAAGGACAATTACAACGCATTACACAAATTATGGGAAAAGAATTTGCCCCTAATAGCATCGCGCTGAATGCTGAACGCGAAGCGGTGCGCTTAACGGGTTTTGCCTGTTTACCATCTTTCAACCGAAATAACAGCCTTCATCAATTTGCTTATGTTAATGGGCGTCCCGTGCGTGACAAGTTTCTATGGAGTGCACTCCGAGGTGCTTATGCTGATGTCATGACACGAGATCGTTATCCTGTCGCTATTCTTTTTATTGATCTCCCACCTGCTGAGGTAGATGTTAATGTTCACCCAGCCAAAGCTGATGTACGATTCCGTGATCCAGGATTAATTCGTGGTTTGATTGTTGGAGCTATTCGTGAAGCATTGCAGCAATCTGGTATTCGTCCTACCTCAACCCGTTCTGAAGCAATGCTTGCTGCATTTCAAACACAACAATCATTGGCACAACAACCATTAGGCAATTTTAAGAACACGCACCTGTCCTCTTCTTACAGTTCACAGCCTCATCATTTTACCAGCGCTTCAATGGTCCAAAAACCATTGGATAGTACTAGCTCTTTTGATTTAAAAGAAGATGCCGCTCCTATTATGGAGGGCTTAAATATACCAAGTGGGGATGCATACATTCCAAGCACTACATCTTCATCAGAAGAGTTATCTTATCCATTAGGAGCGGCCAGAGCACAAATCCATAAAAACTATATTATCGCCCAAACACAAGATAGTTTGATCATTGTCGATCAGCATGCAGCTCACGAACGATTGGTTTATGAAGCACTCAAAAATGCACTTTATTCCAAACCGCTTCCTTCACAGTTATTACTTATTCCTGAAATTGTAGAACTCTCTGAAGAGGATGCAACATGTCTTTTAACGCATAAAGATGCTTTGCAAAAATTTGGATTAGGAATAGAACCATTTGGACCAGGAGCAATTGTTGTGCGTGAAACACCTTCCATGTTAGGAGAAATCAACGTCCAAGCCCTTATTAAAGATCTCGCAGATGAGGCCGCTGAGTATGATACAACAAATAATTTAAAAGAAATGCTTGATTATGTTGCAGCAACGATGGCCTGTCACGGCTCAATACGGTCAGGGCGCCTTTTACGCCCCGAAGAAATGAATACACTATTACGGCAAATGGAGGCAATACCTAATACAAGTACATGTAATCATGGACGCCCTACTTATATTGAACTCAAATTGGCAGATATAGAACGGCTTTTTGGCAGAAAATAAACTCTTCATCATTTTGACAAGAAAAATATTTTTAAATTAACTCTCGACTTTATAATATATTTTATGGCACTTTTCTTGAATCTCTTGTATCAAGCAAAAAGGAGTTATAATGTTTTCCGATAGTGAACGCGAAGCAAAAATTCATTATTCTAATAACGGATATGACATTATAGAATATGGTACCTATACTATTTGTGCTGTTAGCGGGCAAAAAATCCCTATAGATGATTTAAAATATTGGAATCATCACCGCCAAGAAGCATATGCTAGTTGTGAAATCTCCTATCAGCGCGAACTTGAATGCAACCCATATCTCAAGCAATTGTTAAAAACAAAAGAAAAATAACCCTTTGAAAGCTATAAATTTAGCCTTTGCCTTTTAGACAAGAAAACTCAAGGGAACGTTTTCTAAAGCGGGTCATGACCTCCTCAAGAACCATGCGACAGAAGTCTTTTTGAACAAAATCGACATTCACATCAAAGACAATAAGATCTTTCAAATCTTTTTGCGTGTGAATTGTCTGTATACGGGTATAATCTTTAGCTGTTGTTGCGAGCCATAAATTGTGCATTTTAGCCTTTTGTATAAGGCTTTTTAAATTTTTATCGGTGAAAAAATAGTGGTCTGGATATATGTAAGTTTGCACCACATGACCAGACAATTCTTTAATAGATTTAAAAAACTTATCTGGATTTCCAATACCGGCAAATGCCAAAAATGATTTTCCTGAAACCTCATCAGAAGCACTAGCTTTAAGATGAGCACGATATAAAGGCTTTCCAGTACGCGAAACAAGAAAAGCAACATTATCAGGCACATCGGAGTGACCAATCAATAAAACACTATCCATAAAAGAAAACTGCGTTTTTAATGGTACGCGCAAAGGTCCTGCTGGAAAGACAGCTCCATTACCAAAACCGCGCATCGCATCAACAACGAGTAACGCATAATCCATATAAAGACGGCGACTTTGAAATCCATCATCCATTAAAATAAGATTACATCCCTCTTGCTTAAGCCGTTGCGCCGCTGCATAACGATTAGGTGATACAGCTACAAAAGCATGCCGTGCAAGTAAAAGTGCCTCATCTCCAACATTGTGTGGAGTATCATATTTCTCATTTACAAGATGTACCCCTTTAACTGATCCACCATAACCACGAGATACAATACCAGGTACAAAACCAAGTTCTTTAGCCACCTTGGTAAAAGCAATAACAACCGGCGTTTTACCCGCACCACCACATGTAAAATTTCCAATACACAAAACAGGCAGATTAATCACGGGAGGCTGTCTTGCCATAAAACGACTTGAAAAATAACCATACCCCCATGAAACTGGGGCTAATACAAAACGCAAAAAGCTTTTATTTTTCCACCAAAAATGGGGGGCGCTAATATGCATATCTACCCTGACGCTGACGTAAACCTGTTTGTATTACAAGGGGTTGTAAAAATGGATCTAAAATCTTTAATGTGCGCTCAAGTGCACCTGCCATACCTGTCGCCACTTCATGAGCCTTATCAACCATTTCTTGTCGCAATGTTTCATTTGTTAAAAGCTTATACACCTGAATAGCAAGCTGTTTTGTATCTTGAACCATATATGCTGCATCATGCGTTAGAAATTGTTTGAACATCTCTTGAAAATTTGAAACATGGGGCCCTGTCAAAATAGCAGAGCCAAGCAAAGCCAATTCCAAGGGATTATGTCCACCGTTTCCACACAACGACTTACCAACAAAAGAAACTTGTGATAAGCGAAGAAAAAGTGCCATTTCTCCAATGGTATCTCCCCATAAAATGTCGGTATTCATGTTTGGAACAGCATCTCTACTCCTACGAATAAAACTTAACCCCTTATTATCGCATTTTCTGATAAGATCTTCTGAACGTTCAGGATGACGAGGCACAATAATTGTTAATAAATCTGGCAAATAATTTTTAACAATCTTATGGACCTCAAAAGCAATCTCCTCTTCCCCTTCATGCGTTGAAACAGCTGCCCAAACTGGACGATTGCCGATAGCATTACGATAACGTGCAAGCAATGCTTGATTTTCAACCAGAAAAACATCAGCCTTGAGATTACCAGAAAACGTAACAGATTTTACGCCAAGTTTATGGTAATAAGCTACATCTCTTTCGTTTTGACCAATCGCCAAATCAATATCCTTAAAAATATGTTTGGCAAGAACGCGTCGTTTTTGCCAAGCTTTAAAAGAACGTTCAGACATATGGGCATTAACCAAAATCTGCGGAATACGCATTTTTGCAAGTTCTTTAATACGAAGGGGCCAAATTTCTGATTCACAAATCAAGACGAGATCAGGCTTCCAATGACTAATAAAACGGCGCACTGCAAAATCTAAATCCAAAGGAGCATATTGATGAATCAACCTATTACCAAAATGTTTTTTCACAAGAGTAGAAGATGTCACAGTCCCTGTTGTCATTAACACATTGATTTTCAATGATAAAATATAATTTACAAGTGGAAAAAGTGCAAGTGTTTCTCCAACACTTGCTGCATGCAACCAAACTAATGAACCTTGGGGGCGTACATGAGAACTTTTACCTAAACGCTCTTTTTTGCGACACCACTCTTCTTTTCCACGAATAGCACGAAAGAACAAATAAAAAGGAATAACAGGACATAAGCAAAAACCAATTATCCGATAGCTTAAAAGAGCCGTATGTGCCTTTAATTCTACCATTTAAAATCACCTCATCCAGCTATTTTAAGATATCTATATGCTTATTTTGTTAAAAAATTCATCAACACTAGTGGTTGCTTTCGTATTTTTTTAATATCATCCATATCTTAAATAAAAAACGCTTAACCTATGAGAAAATTCAATACATAAAGGACAAAAAATGCAATTTTATCACCATATTTTTTTTAAAACTTTCCTATAAAAATAACATATACACATTATTTAAATCTCTTTTAATGAAATTTTATCACTTCATTCTGCACCTTATAAAAATCTTACTCAAAAATAACAAAACTATTTTTCAATCAATTATAATTTTGAAAATATAAATGATAAATACCATACAACCTATGACATATTTTTTCAGCTCACTGAATAAATACTTCTTATAATTTTAGTGAGGCTTTGAATTGTACACGTTGGTATTTTAGAGAAAAAACTTATTTTTACATATGTTAGGTATTGTCAATTTTTCAAAAAATAATCCATATAGACATTACAACCTAATATAAATAAAATATGTTTAAAAGGAAGCTCAATCTCTATTATTTCATTTCAATAAAATGAATATGTCAAACAAATCTTTAAAAAAAACTTTTGAATGGTATAGCGTTCTCATTTTAAATTGTGATATCATCTCTTAAAGGTAATCCAGAAAAATCTAATCTTGTTTAATAGAGAATTTCTTAAAAGCCTTACAGCAATTTAAATAAGAGTTTTCAAAATTTTAAATCCTCTCTTTTCAGGAGGTTGCATGATATCTTATTCCTTTTAAGATTGTATATAATCAACACAAAATGATTAACTTATAGATTGTAGTTTTAAACGAGTACCTAAGAAGCCCTTATGAGGTAAGTTAACTTTATAAATCTATTCAGTTTCTCTAAGTTTCTAATTTTGGTAAGTTTCTAACGACTTTTATGGTTTCTAAGCTTACAGAAATAACTCGTTGAAAAAATTCCAATAGATTAAGTAGGGAGTGCTAATAATCTCAATAGAGTAGTAATTGGTATCATTAATAATGCTACTCTTTTTGTTAATCTTAACGCATTAGTGTCTCAGACCCTATTCAAGAGCAAAGTGACTATTCACAATATAATCATAAACTTCGAGTGATCGCTGTCATGATAATATTGCTGTTGTAAATAGGTTGATAGCACTATCTTGCATTTTTATTAAGCGCAAAGATGGTGGTGCAACAATGGATTTTACACCTTGCACGAACACTATTATGAAATGGGTTTGGGTGCTTTGAGAGATGTTTTTTAAGAAAACATATGAATTTTAAACAACAAGCATATTCTTTTTTACAACGTTCTATTTTACTCGAAGAAAGTACCTATGAAAAGGACGACTAAACAAAAGCATGCAGCAATCTACAAGCTATAATAACCAAATATTCAAGCTTTATTCTGCATCGCCTAACTCAGCATCAAGAAACTGATGCAAATCTACAATGTAATAACGTTGTAATGCATTATCTACACTGCTTTGCGCTTTTGCCTGCCATGCTTCTTGAGCGGATTTATAATCTGAGAAAATACCAACCACATCTAAATCATCGGGATTCTTGAATTGATTACTATTAAGATTTTTTAATTCCCCACCAAATACAAGATGTAAATATTGTTTTTTTTCGTTGGTTTCAGTCATATGTGCCTCTATATTATTTAGATTATTTTAGCATGCTTTTACGTGATTAAACTAACTTTGTTTGACGAACAACATCTATCATATCTTGACAGCAATTATTTTTACCAGCAATTAAAAGTCCATATTGGTAAGGTTCAATTCCATAAGATAGTAAAGAGGCATCAAGCGATAAAAAACACCCTCCACACTCCTGCAAAATAAGATCAGCAGCGGCAATATCCCATTCATGACAATTTGGACGAACTAATACGATATCAATTTCATCTTGAGCAACAAGAACAATACGATAAGCAAGAGAAGGAAGATAATGGTAAAGACTGACTTGATTGAGAAAATCATCTGGTAATTTTTGTGCGAGCGATTTATCAAGTGAAATTTTATATTTTCGATGAACCTGAAAGGCTAAACGAGGAAGTTTTATCCCATTTAATGTTGCCCCTCCACCCGTTACAGCTGCATAAACATCCCCTTGAGCCGGACATTGTAGAACACCCACAATAGGACGCCCATTCTCAATAATGGCAACCGAAATACACCAATAAGGACTGCCAGAAAGAAAACCACGCGTTCCATCAATAGGATCAACAACAAAAGAGCGCTCATAATAATCTTGTTTTTCTCGATTATCTTTTGTTTCTTCTGAAATCCATCCATAATTTGGACGTGCCCCTAGAAGCTTCTCTTTCAAGAAATGATCAACAGCAAAATCTGCTTCACTGACCGGGGAATTACCTTCTTTAATCCAGACATCCAACGTGCATCCAAAATACCGCATTGCTAAATCTCCTGCTTCTCGACAAACCTCACGCAAAAGATTTAAATCAGAAGAATGATGCGTATTATTTTCCTGCAAGTGTCATCCCTTCAACTAACAATGTTGGAGCAGCGGTACTATAACGCCGATCAATATCATTGGCAGGTGTTAAATGTGCTAACATATGAAGCAAATCAGAGCCTAGCGTTACTTCACTCACCGGATAAGCAATTTCACCATTTTCAATCCAAAAACCGGAAGCCCCACGACTATACTGACCAGTAATAAAATCAATGCCATGACCGAATAATTCGGTCACATAAAATCCATTTTGCAAATCTTTTATCATATCGCAAGGCGATACTAAACCCGGTTCAATAGCAAAATTTGTACTGGTCGGCTGCACCAATGATGCCGAACGCACACCGTGTCCATTTGTTTTAAGTCCCAATTCTCGTGCTGTAGATGATGAAAGAAGCCAATTTTTTAAAATACCATTTTCAATAATATTGAGTGTTTGCCCCTCTACCCCTTCTCCATCAAAAGGATGAGAAGCATTTCCACGTAATCGCAAAGGTTGATCGGTTACATTAACATTAGGCTTCATCACTTCCTTGCCTAGAAAATTCTGTAAAAGACTCGTTTTACGAGCCACAGAAGCTCCATTGACCATAGATGCGATATGCCCTGCAATTCCACGAGCCGTACGCGGATTAAAAATAACATCAACGCCCCCAGTTGCCGCACGAACTGCACCCAAACGTCGAACAGCACCAAGCCCTGCATTCTTTCCCACAGTTTCTGCTGCCTCTAAATCAGAAAAATGTAAGGCTGTTGTATAATCATAATCTCGCTCCATCTGTGTTCCTTCTCCGGCAAGAGCACTACAAGAACGTGAAAAACAACTGGAACGATAGGCTTCACAAAAACCATCGCTGGTCACAAGAATAAACCCACTACGGCCATAAGCTGTTGCAGCGCCACCAGAATTGCTTACACCTTTAACATCAAGAGCTGCTGCCTCCGTTTTTAAAGCATCTTCTGTTAAAAAATGACTGCTGGGTACAAAATCATCAAAAAGATCAAGATCTTTAGGATACTTAACCAAACACTCTTTATCTGCCAAACCTTCAAATAAACTATCGGGAGAAGCTTTAGCCATCGCAACAGCACGTTCCGCAAGTTCTTGCGGATAAGATCCTAAATTAGCAGAAACACTTGCTACTTTTTTTCCAACAAAAACCCTTAGAGTAAAATCATTGCTCTCTGCTGCTTCTGTCGATTCGACTTTCCCAAAACGAACTGATACACTGGTAGAATGAGTATGAACAATAACAGCATCAGCAGCATCTGCCCCAGAACGCCTTGCTGCTTCAACCAACGAAACAGCTTTCTCAATCTGGTTTTTGTCAGTCATTATAGACTCCCTAAAATATTTTATTATTTACATTGATAAGCATTCTGACAAATTTATACAAATCAGAATATAACTCTTGTGTGTTTATTCATAAGATTATGCATATTTCATGCATTCTTTTTTTTAATGCATTAAATCATTTCCCTTTTAGCTTCTTTATGAAAAGACGTAATATGCTGTATATGCCGTAAAATCTCTTTAGTTTCAAGATTTCTCATGGGCCCTTATCATTTTAGATAATCCAATCTGTACTGACAATCAAATCAACCGAAAATTTGGCAATTAACAAAAGGCCTAACAATAACATTTGAATTTAAGCCAAAATCCTCAAAAATTCGAAAAGTATAAAATGACTTAAGTCACAAGCCTTATGTCCTCTGGATAGTCAAATAACTTCCTTCATTCCTATAGCATTCTTTAATTTCCAAGCAAGAATCAAGAAAATGCCTTATATTTGTGTATACTTCTTTGCTTCTATAAACTCTCTCATAATAAGATGGCAATCTTGTAAACAAAAAAATATAAACGGAATAAAAAAATTTTTCTTGCGTTATTGCTTCAACAAAATGAGCAGTCATTAGCTTCTTTATTCTCATAAGCGTGATATCACAAAGAACTCATTTTTTATATTTATCAGAAATAAGTTATAATCATAACATTCTCTCTCGTTTCTAATGCGTCTAATCAAGAGCATCTCATTTTTCATGCCTCATCCTTAACTGGTTATTTTGTTACTAAACAGATATAACTTAATAGACTCTTTTTCCTGAAACAAAAATCCCAAAATACTGGATAGATTTTGATTTAAGAACTACACTCCTTCCTCTTTTCCTTCCATTAAAAAATAAAGAAGCGTAATATTGTTATAAAACGATAATCAATAAAACTTTTATATAAAACTCAATGTTGTATCTATTGTTCAATTCAATCTACAATAAGCATATTCTTCCAATTAATTTGGGCAAGTTTATCGCTCATAATTGTTTTAATAGATACAAAAATATTTGCAGAAACTGGGATATCTGTGCGCATTTTTAAAAATCGCTTTTTAAACATTTAAACCAAATACATACAACGATACGAGATTAATTTTTACGAAAATTAAGGGAGGTTTTATTTTATCATCTAGAGCCTTTTAGAACTGCACTCTCTAGAAAAGTAATCAAAGAAATTATCTGTTCTTATAATCTTTTAATCAAAAAAACACTTTGATTTATAATCATAATTGATCGTTTTGTAATTTGCATAAAAGAATCAAATATCATTAAATTTTCTCCGTTTCGAACCTATTCATGTTGAATCAATCACAACTATTTGCGAGCATATCATCAGTAAGGGGCGTATGAATAAAAACTATTTAAGAAGGAGTCAAAATGTCTTTTATGAATGCTCTCAAATCAAAAACTATCGCAACATTAGAAACTGGCAAATATCATGACAATATCAACCTACAGATTCACAAGAGCAGAAATAAGCTTCTACAACTTTCTTTATTTTCAGTAAAAATGCGCGCCTTATAAGCTTTTATATATTGAATAAAATTCAATGGCTTTTATAAGATCTTTGGTGCAAAATTAATTTTCTCAGATGATTTGACACGATTTCAACGACTAACTAAAAAACAGATCATAGATCATCGATTTGCTATATACTCATAACTGATTTCATTCTAACAAGGCTAAGATTTCTGCACCTTTTTTAAGGTATTAACTTCTTTATAAATGCCCCCCTTACGAGATGCTTTTGTTTTCAGTAAGAGCACGTCTGCTCATTTCAATCATTGCATCGCGAAGATGTAACTTAATTTTTGACCCAATAATCATTCCAAAGAAAGGAGAAAATAAACCAGACATGGTTACAGTATGACGAATTTTGTTATTTGAAGAACCCGATTTTGTTGAACAAATATATTCATGATTAAAACTCATACGTGTAAAAGGAAGTTTAGCATAATCAGAAAAACAAACATTTTTTATAACTTTATCAAGTGTAAAAGTTACTGTAGGTCCCTTTTTAGGTTTCATGCGTCCTATAGCGCCTTCTTTGAAAGGACCAGAAAGTTCTACCCACTCAAGTTCACTATCCCAGCAAGGCCATGATGCCACATCTTCCCATATAGCCCAAATTTGCTCAGCACTTGCTTCTGTACTAATCTCTTCACTATATATCCAATTAAACACGATAATCTCCCCTTTTTTACAAATTACTTATCTTTAGTGATAAAGAATAATATAAAAAGTATCCTTAAAGCTGCACAACGATAAGATACTTAATACTCTCAGATTTACTTAATATGTAATGATTAACTCAACAAGCAATATTACTAAACTAAACACACAAATATTCAGGATAAATGAACAATATTTTCAATACTAAACAAAATATCTTTTTTAAGTTTAGACAATAGCAAAAATAGAAGTTACGCATCATATAAGATATCAATGCAGACTGCATAGCTTAAAGCTTTCAACTGCTGATGAAATGTGATGATTAAGGTATGGCAGAAAGAAATTAGATAAAAAAGATCATAACTATTATCGAGGAATATATATCCTATTGGAGAAAAAACATCCTTCTGTATTAAAGCTAATCAAAATTCATCAATTCCTTTAACATTAGAATCTTTTATTGATTTTCTGCTTAACCTTTTAAAAACC
Source organism: Bartonella sp. CB10SXKL (assembly GCF_042195515.1). Lineage (NCBI taxonomy): Bacteria > Pseudomonadati > Pseudomonadota > Alphaproteobacteria > Hyphomicrobiales > Bartonellaceae > Bartonella > Bartonella sp. CB10SXKL. The sequence continues at coordinate 32,213 of NZ_JBHION010000005.1, forward strand.
ATATAAAATGAAGAAAACTGTGAAGAAGCATTTTTTCATCCTATCGGATAAAAACAAGAATTTTCTCAAGATGTAAGCGATCGTAATTTATAGAGACGTATTGCTGTCTCACCATAAAAACGCTCATCGTCTAGATAAAATACGTCAGGTAAATAAATCATTGTATCTTTCTTTTCTTCAAGTATGAAGAGTGTATCAGCTTTTGCCCACCCCCCTCGCAAAGCTTCTACGAAAGCACGTTCACCTAAACAACGGCTATAAGGAGGATCAGCGCAGATAACATCAAATGGAAGCATTGTGCCAATATTGCCAAGTTTGGTCGCATCACGACGTAAAATCCGTCCTATCGACTGTAATTCAAAGGCTTCTATATTTTTTTGAAGCAATCCACGCCCCTCAACCGAATTTTCAACAAAAACAGCCGCCTTTGCTCCACGTGAAAGTGCTTCGATGCCTAAAGCACCAGTACCAGCAAAAAGATCAAGAATGCGTTTATTGGTCCAAAATTGTTCTTCACGGCTAGAAAGAATATTAAAAAGGCTCTCACGTGTACGATCACTCGTTGGGCGAATCGACTGATTAACAGGCGAAAACAAAACACGCCCAGCAAATTTACCGCCTATGATCCGCACGTGGACCTCCAAATCGCTTCGAAGTTTTTGCACCGTCCCTATGTGGTTTAGATTTTTTCATAGCACCACCAAACGATTTTTTCTTTCTCTCAAAAGAATGTTCATCATGACCACCTTTTATCATGTTCTCTTTATCCTTTAAAAAGCGATCTTTCTTACCAAAGGGGTGCGTCTCGTCATAAGATATTTTGCCACGTTTTTGAACAAAACTTTTCCTCTTCTCTTTGTGTGACGGACTTTCTTTTAGTTTTTCCTTGCCTCGATGAAAGGACTTTCTACCATCCAAATCGCTCTTATGATCATGCGATTTCTCCTCACTATAGGAAGGCTTTCTACGTGCACTTTGCGGACGTGCACCAGGAGCCATCCAAACATTAGCACGGCGAGAACGCGGTAGAAAACGCTCTGCTTTTCCTTCTTCACTTTTCTCCTTCTTTACATTCTCATGAGACTTTGTACTTAATTGCGCGCGACTATGTTCAACAGAACCATCTCTTGGTCGGCGTCGTATCGCCCTTTCACTTGAGAAAACCCAACCATCATTTGCAACAGAAAGATCTTTCTGGCTTTGCTTTTCTGCAACAACTGCAGAATTTGAAAAGGGTTTCAGAATAGGAGCATCAAAATCTGCATTGGCTTGCATAATCAAACGCTCCCCCAACTGATCTCGTAACATCCGCCCTTTTAACTCTTGCACGGCTCCTTCTTCTAAATCAGAGAGATGAAATGGACCATAGGATACACGGATTAATCGATTAACTGATAATCCCAATGCCCCTAAAACATTCTTTATTTCACGATTTTTTCCTTCACGCAACGCAACAGAAAGCCATACATTCGACCCTTGTTCACGTTCAATTGATGCTTCAATCGAACCATAAAAAATACCATTAATCGCAATACCATTTTTAAGGTTATCCAGCGCACTCTGTTTTACTCTTCCATGAGCACGGACGCGATATTTGCGGACCCACCCCGTTACAGGAAGCTCTAATACACGCGCTAAGCCACCATCATTGGTTAAAAGCAAAAGCCCTTCCGTGTTAATGTCAAGCCTTCCAACAGAAAGAACACGCGGCATTCCTTTTGGTAAATTACTAAATACTGTAGGTCTGCCTTCAGGATCACGGTTCGTGGTGACAAGACCTGCTGGCTTATGGTAAAGCCATAAACGCGTTCGTTCTATAGGAGGTAAAGGTTTGCCATCAACTTTAATAACATCAGAGCGGCTAACATTACAAGCAGGCGTTGTCACGACTTTACCATTCACAGAAATACGACCTGCAACAATCATCATTTCTGCATCTCGACGCGAAGCAATACCTGCACGCGCTAACCTTTTAGCAATTCGTTCACTCTCATTATTTTCATTCATTTGCGTTTCAAACCAATCTTTGCAAGTATGTTCAGAAAATTATTCACATGCACCATACCGCTTATCCTGAAAAATGAAGTAGCATAATCATTGATCATTTTCTATCCTTTAACGACAATAATGTATCTGCCGACTTGCAAGTTTGTTTTAAACTCTTAAAAAAAATAGAGGTATTCTTTTCATTATAAAAGCGTAATAAATTATTCATTCTATAGCATTCCTTATCGAGATAACCTTTAGATTTTCTATACCTTCAGTAGAAAGAATATTATGACTTTGACGCCCATGGAAATAGCCCTTTTAGAAGCACAAGAGGCTGCAAAAAAAGATGAAGTTCCCGTAGGTGCTGTCATTACACGTGGAAAAGCTATCATTGCACGCGCTGGTAACTTTATAAAATCTGCATATGACCCTACAGGACACGCAGAAATACGCGCAATCCGTATGGCTTGCGAAACATTGCAAAACGAAAGGCTTCCTGATTGCGATCTTTATGTAACACTTGAGCCTTGTGCTATGTGTGCTGCTGCCATTTCATTTGCACGCATACGTCGTCTCTATTACGCAACAAATGATCCAAAAGGGGGTGCTATAGAAAATGGTCCACGTTTTTATCAGCAACCAACCTGTCATCACAAACCTGAGATTTATTCTGGTTTTAAAGAAAAAGAAGCTGCTCAATTACTTAAAGATTTTTTTGTACAAAAGCGATACTAAAAACAATTCTTCTTCCATAACTTTCACTCTTAAAAAACTATTAATTCTTATGATATATATAGTAAAAGCTATTTCGAAGCATTTTTCTCTCTTTTAATCATGCATATTGCTTCTATTAGATGATACATTCATTCATAAGAATAATTCATTATTTTGTATAATAAAATATAAATTCCAACATATCGTAGATATACTCTCTTTCAAATTACATTGAAGCAATAAAAATCACTTTTTTGCACATCATAAGCGGGATTATCGTCTGGATAAAGAACGTTGTAGAAAAGACTAAAAATGTCTCTTATGAAGGCTCTCAAATGCAAGAATTGTCGCAACTAGAGTCTGGAAAATAAAATGATGGTATCAGCTTTCTCCTTCCTAAGCATCAAGATAGTGGAGTACAATAGATTTTACGTTATACTATCCACATGAACGATGTTGCAAAATGAACTTGAGAAATATTTCTTGTTAGGAAATGCATAAGGACTCTCTCGATGCTGTTGTCATATTGCTATTTCATGAGAATAACATCCCTCCTCCAACAGCATTATAACTGTGCGTGAATGAGAGCTTAGTATCATAAGTAATTGGAAAAATACTTTACTTTAAATATTTTGTCTTTCCCTTATCGACCAATAGGTGCGGTTTTTGCCGGTTGGCGATAACTTAAAGGTGGTTCAGTGAGATAGCGACGGTATTTTGAACTTCCAACTTGTGCTCTCTGACGACGTAAATATTCCTGTCGTTGCTTCGCATTCAACTGTGAAGGGTTTTCTGAACCAGCGCCATTAACTGACGATCCTTTATGAGGAAAAGGAGTATTTCCTTGATGCTTCTTCGATGCTGCCATTTCATTGACAGATCTATCTTGTTGTGGTACCGGCAAAAATCTGCGTGAACTAGGGCTTGGTATTACAAGTTTTGGATGAGGTTTCATAACAATCTGGCTGCTATTATTTGTTGGTGTTAATGAAGTAATATTAGCAACATCTTCAAAAAACTGTATCGAAACCGGTTTATTAGTACCATAGGTAGGAGCGGATAAATTGCATCCCGTTAGAACAAAGCACATCCCTAAAATTCCTATTGGAAATATTTTTACTTCACGTTTTCTCACTGCCTATTCCATTTCCTAAGTATATGGCTGATTAATATTCCCGTTATTTATGAGAGAACGGTCCATACACAAATTTCCCCCCTGCAGAAAAAACAACGGAATTTACTTTGTACCACAAAAAACTATATTCATCAATATGAGAAATATACTTGTACTCCTTTCCCTTGATTTAAAATTTTAAATCTTACCAAGAATCTGTAGTTCCCGCAAAGCAGCTGCATCACGAGCAGATACATCCGGATAAGCTGGATCACTCCCAACATCTTGTGTATAACGCCATGATCGAGCACATTTTTTTCCTAATGCCTTCTCTGGATATACACCAACACCTTCAACATCATTCAAAGTAAAAGCATCGGAAGGTATCGTGTCCTGCCTAATTGTGAGTGCACTGGTAATACAGATCTCCGCCATATCCACATTTTCTAATGCCTCTCGTAAAACCAGATTGGAAATAAAAACAATAGGCGCAGCTTCCAAAGAGGATCCAATACGCTTATTAGCACGTTCAAGCTCTAAAGCACCTGTCACAACTTTACGGACCTGCCGAATTTTTTTCCAACGCTCAGCCAAAGATTGGTTTTGCCATTCTTCTGGTACAGAGCGAAATTGTTCCAAATGCACCGATTGGCTTTCTGGATAACGCTCTAACCAAGCTTCCTCCATAGTAAAAGGCAACATTGGAGAAAGCCATGTTACCATACGCTCAAAAATCTCACGGACAACCTGCAAGGAGGCCTTGCGTTTTTTTGATGAAGGCGCATCACAATAAAGAGAATCCTTGCGGATATCAAAATAAAATGCCGATAACTCAATGATTGAAAAATCCAATAATGCACGCATAATCTTTTTAAAATCAAATTCGTCGTAAGCGCGATTAATCAACTGATCAAGTTCAAAAAGCCTATGCAATATAAATTTTTCAAGATCCGGCAGTGCACCATAAGATATTTCTTCCCCATCATCATGTGCTAAAGTTCCTAGCATCCAACGAATTGCATTGCGTAGTTTACGATATGAATCCACATTTGTTTGAAGAATTTTTTTGCCTAAACGCTGATCTTCCCAATAATCGGTTGTCATAACCCAGAGACGAAAAATATCAGCTCCAGATGTTTTAATGATCTCTTGCGGAACAACCGTATTGCCTAAAGATTTAGACATTTTCTTACCATTCTCATCCAAAGTAAAACCGTGTGTGATCACGGCTTTATAGGGAGAACAAGCACGCGTACCACAGCTTTCCAAAAGAGAAGATTGGAACCATCCGCGATGTTGATCTGAACCTTCAAAATAAACATCAGCAGGCCATTTCAAATCAGCCCGATCTTCTAACACAAAGCTATGGCTTGCTCCAGAATCAAACCAAACATCCAAAATATCATAAACCTGTACCCAAGGCTCATGTGCACGCTCACCTAAAAAACGTTCACGTGCTCCTTCAGCAAACCATGCATCTGCCCCTTCTGCTTCAAAAGCCCGTAAAATACGCTCGTTCACACCTTCATCTTTTAGAATAACACCATCCTCATTCGCAAAAATACAAATAGGAACCCCCCAAGAACGCTGACGAGAAAGAACCCAATCAGGACGATCCTCTATCATAGAAGCTAGGCGGTTTTGTCCAGAAGATGGCACAAAACGCGTTTTTGAAACAGCTTCCAAAGCCCGACTACGTAAAGTTGAACCATCCCCAAAATCTTTATCCATTGAAATAAACCATTGTGGTGTATTGCGAAAAATAACGGGTTTTTTTGAACGCCAACTATGGGGATAGGAATGCTTTAAACGCCCCCGTGCAAATAATCGATCTGCTTTAATTAAAGCGTTAATGACCTCTTTATTGGCGTCACCCATTTTTCCATTATCATCAATAACACGTGCAGGTCCTCCTTCACGATCTGGTCCTAAACCTAGAACATCTTTCGTATAGAACCCTGCATCATCAACAGGAAACGGTATAGATGAATCAATCCCCGCTTGCTCCAGTAAGGACTTATAATCATTCCAAATTTCAAAGTCCTCACGCCCATGGCTTGGTGCTGTATGGACAAAACCTGTACCAGCACTCTCTGTTACGTGTGAACCATCAAGCAATGGAATTTTATAATTATACCCTCCAGCTAAACCTTTGAGTGGATGAGAAAGAACAAGAGCTTTCAATTCCTCAGCAGAAATAACACGTAAACGCTTCAAAACAAGTTTGGCTTTTTCTCCACAACTCATCGCTAAAGCGTCTGCAAAAAGAAGCTTTTCTCCCACTTGAGGACCAAAATCATTTTCAGCACTTTCAACTTCGTAAATACTATAAGAAATCTGCGAAGAATAACTCACTGCACGATTGCTTGGAATTGTCCACGGTGTTGTTGTCCAAATGACGACATGAGCACCATATAAATCATCAGAATTTGCTTCAAAAACAGGAAACTTAACCCAAAGCACCTCTGATTCATGATCATGATATTCAATCTCAGCCTCTGCCAAAGCCGTACGCTCCACAACAGACCACATCACTGGCTTGGAACCACGATAAATCTGATCTGACATAGCAAATTTTATCAATTCACTGGCAATGCGTGCTTCTGCATGAAAAGCCATTGTAGTATAAGGCGCGTTAAAATCTCCCACAACACCAAGGCGTTTAAATTCTTCACTTTGAACGGTTACCCAATGCTGTGCAAATTCACGGCATTCTTGACGAAACTCGTTAAGAGGTACCTCATCCTTATTTTTTCCTTGTGCTCGATATTTTTCTTCAATTTTCCATTCAATTGGAAGCCCATGGCAATCCCAACCAGGAACATAATTTGCATTAAAACCGCGCATTTGGAATGAACGGACAACCACATCCTTTAGAACTTTATTTAAAGCATGCCCGATATGAATATGACCATTTGCATAAGGTGGACCATCATGAAGAATATAAAATGGACGATCTTTTGCTTGTTGGCGCAATTGCGCATAAAGCCCCATATCTTCCCAACGCGCCATCAATTCAAGCTCTTTTTGCGGAAGCCCTGCACGCATAGGAAAATTTGTCTGTGGGAGATAAAGAGTTTTTGAATAATCTATTGTTTCATTTTTCACAGCCATTGTGAAATATCCCTGTCCACTTTTACGATTTCATTTTTGCATAACTTCCCTGAACCCTGCAACTCTGGTTTTTATCTATAGGGAAAGCCGAGCTTATCATTCGTATTAAGCAGCGATCAGGAAAATATATCATCACACTCTATGGGCTTTATCATGAAATTCACAAGAAAAGAAACCAAAAAGTGATCTTTTAAAAAATAAAGGCTCCACTGACAGTGGAGCCTCTTAGAAATTTACTCTTTAAAAAATTAGAATTTATAAGCTACACCAACACGGAAATCATTGGTTTTGTAGTTAACTTCAAGTTTTTCCTTTGCAAATTTCTTTTTACCAAAATCAGAGTAACGATATTCTGCACGTACAATCACATTATCCAGAAGCGAGAAATCAACGCCACCACCAAGTGTGTAACCAATCATGGTTTTTGTTTCATCAGCTAAGTTCTTAGAAGAAACGACTCTTCCATCCTCATCCTTAACGGATATTGATACAGTGTCTTGGAATTGCCCATAAGCAATACCACCAGCAAGATAAGGCATAAAGCGATCAGCAGCAAAACCAATACGTACCCGTGTAGCACCACCCCAATTTTGTTTGAAAGTATGACTTAACGTTTCAACTTCATACTCTTGATCAAGACCAAGTTCAGAAGCCATCTTTTTTATTTGTTCTATACCATATACACTGGAATCATTCTTATCCACCGCTTGTGTATTTTGTGCACCGTGTCCAGCCATATTCTGTCCACCATGAGAACGAGAAGCATGTGGATTAGCACCATGCGCATGAGCACCAGAACCATGCCCACCTGCATGAGATACACCATGTGGATGAGCATTTCCGCTACCATGGGAAGAACTATGATGACCTCCCCGTTGGGCTCCGCTTGTTCCATTAGAAGCTGTTGTATCTGATCCGGATGATCCTGATCTCGCGAGTATAAGTGTCCCTCCGCTCGGTACTGTTCTTTGTTTTAATGATGATTGTTCCGATGCAGGTGCTTTTTCTGCTGGCTGACTTGCGCCTAATACTGTTGATGAGATAGAGGATACTGATGCTTTTTCAACTGCTTTTGCAGACTCTGACTTAGCAGATGATTTTGCTCCATCTGACCCTACTCTTGATGATTGATCTTCTTGAGATGATCTTGCCAATAAGAGCGTTGACCGCTCTGGTGAGCTTGCTCCTGTGGTAGAGGATATTGATTTAGGTGCAGGTGATTTTAATCCATTTACCCCGCTTACCGATGTCGGTCCTGTACCTGATCTTTCCGATGAGGACGATGGCGATTGCACTGATCCCTCCTCCTGTCTGGAAGAGGCTGATTGTGTTATTAGCGATGCAGATGGCGTTCTTAATGGTGATGCTGAAACTCCTGGACTTTTCCTGTCCACTGCCGCTGTTTTTCCTGCTGTTGAATTAACAGTGTTAGAACTTCCAGCTGTTGTTGATTTTGATGGTGCTGCTCCTGCTTGTGGTTGTTGAACTGCATTTACTGGTGTAGCTGGTGCTTGACTGGATTGCGTTGCAGCAGATTGTTCTGACGTGGATCCTGCTGTTGGAGTGCTTACTGTTTTAGTTCCTGAGCCTACAGGTGCTCCTGCACTTGCAGATGTTCTTGCATCTGCGAGTGTTCCTTCAACGCTTTTTTGTGTTTGTGGTCCTGTTGGTGTTCTTGTTCCTGGTGTTCCTGCGGATCTGCGGGATCTTACGACTGCATTTTCTACTGTAGTGTTATCAGCTGCACCTATGGTAATGGTCTTTGTGTGTTTTTTTCCAGATATCATTAAATCCGTATCGATGCCAAAAATAAAGTTGTCACCGAGATCAATATTAGAACCTGCATAAAAACCACCTGCAAAACCTGAAAGTTTAGGAGAGAACTCTTTATCCAGTGGTAAACTATTTTCTTGACCAACAAGAGCCATATCAGCTTTGCTCGAAAAACCACCCGCTTGAACACCTAAATAAAGACCTGTCCATGAAAAAGTAGGCGCGATAATGGTAGAAGAAGTCGATGATGCTGGCTGATGAGGAATTATAACATCAGCAGCTAGTGCTGTAGACGCTGAAATTAAAGAAAAAATAGACGCTGTTATTAAACGTTTTGTATTCATAAAATCTCTCCAAATATCCAAAATGAAATGTATATAGAGCATCTTTTTTGAAAGATCTGTAGCAAAAATGACACACTCACAAAAAAAATAAAGAATTTTTGAAAATAAGGCTTCTTAAACTTTTAATTTTGCATTCAATGAGCATTTGTAAACTAAATCACACTAAATTATGTGTATTAAAGTTGGATTCATTTTCATTAAAGTTTCGCATAACTGTTAATGATAATATTCTTTATAAATTTCTTTTTATCAAAATCTAAATAACAGTATTCTGCATACAATAAACTATTATCTGTTATTGCAAAATCAATGCCAGCGCAAACAGTGAAATCAAATATTGCCTTTTTTAAAACCAAGCGCCATCATCAAAGTCTCATCTATTTACCAGCATGATCTACTTTTAGTACTTTAGCAATAGTATTTTGTATCTAAAATTCAGAAAAACAAAGGACTTATTCAAACACTCGCAAAAAAACTTTTAGATTCTTTGCATAAACACCTTCATCCTGCTACATCACATTGATTTATAAGGATAACTTTTTGTTTTCATATTGAATGAAAAAACTAATACTGTAGGATTCTCTCATTTTAAATCTGTTTATGTTGAATCAACTAAAACCACTTACTTGCACGTCATAAGCGGGGCTGATGTGTGGGTAAAAACTGTACAAGAAAGGAGTAAAAATGGTTCTTATGAACCGTCTTAATGCAAGGGCTGTCGCAACACCCACGAGCTGGCAAATATAATGATGGTGCCGGCTTGTTACTTCATAAGCGTAAAGATGGAGGTGCTCAATGGATTTACCGTTTTACCATTCATGGGCGGCGCCGTGAAATGGGCTTGGGTGCCTTGAGAGATGTCTCTTTAAAACAAGCTCGTGAATTGGCAACTGGGTGGCGTTCTGTTCTTCGTGAAGGTCGTGATCCTATTAAAGAACGTGAAAAACAAAAGCGTGAAGCAATAAGCAATCTCCATTATTTAAAAGATATCGCGTTGGATGCTTTTGAAAGTCGTAAGCTGAATTAAAAAATGATGGTAAAGATGGGGATTGGTTTTTACCATTACGCCTTCATATTCTGCCCAAATTAGGCTGTCTTCCCGTTTCTGAGATTACACAAACAGAGATACGCAATGTTCTTGCCCCTATTTGGCATACAAAAGCTGGAACAGCTAATAGAGCTCTTATTCGTCTCAACCTTTGTCTCAAACATGCGGCTGCATTAGGATTGAATGTTGATTTATAAGTAACAGAAAAAGCACGCGCGCTCTTAGGTAAACAACGCCATAAAATCAAAAACTTACCTGCAATGGATTGGAGAGATGTGCCGGCTTTTTACCAATTTCTCTGCAAAACAACAACTATAAAACATTTAGCTTTGCGTCTGCTTATCCTTACAGGGGTTCGTAGCAATCCTTTGCGTCATATTCGTGAAGATCAGATTGAAGATGATATCTGGACAATCCCTGCTGAAAATATGAAAGGCAAGCATGATGCCACAACAGAGTTTCGCGTGCCCCTATCATCTGAAGCAATAAAAGTAATTGAACAAGCCCGCTGTATCTCTAAAAGTGATTTCATCTTTTCACTTACCGGTCGTGGTCCTCTTTCACATACGATGATGGCGGCGTATATGAGAAAAAATAAAATTGAAACTTGTCCCCATGGTTTTCGCTCTAGTTTACGCGATTGGCTAGCAGAAACAACCAATGCCCCTTATGAGGTCGCTGAAACCATTCTAAGTCATACAGTAGGAGGGCAAGTAGAGCGTGCCTATCGTCGTACTGATTATCTAGAACAGCGCCGTGTTTATATGGATAAATGGGCGGCTTATGTCACGGGTCAATCTTAAGATATGGGGTGAATAACCCCATTATCTGTGGATAACTTTAACTCTCTTGTCTCTCATTCTTTCTCAATAAGAGTCATAATTTATCACATAAATTATCACATCAGAAAAAATATGATAAAATATTGTTTTCTATAAATAAAATACCTTCAAAAATGAACAAAAATATGGTTAATAAATGCTTATGATTTGTTACCATTTTTTTATAGTGAAAGGAAATTATTATGACAGAAAATGATATTCTTTTAACAGACCGTGAAAGTGCAAAATTGCTTCATATGAGTGTTTCAACATTCCGCCGTCATGTAACCAATGGCTCTCTCCCAAAACCTTTAAAATTTGGTTTTTTATCCCGTTGGTTACAATCAGATCTTATCAATGTCATCGAGCAAGCAAAGCAGCAACGTTATAACGACGCGGCATAAAAAAAACCTTGTCACGTAAGGACGGACAAGGCTTTCTCAAGCTCATCAACCTAGAGCTTTATTTGGTGTAAATTCAAGGCTTTCTCTGCTGAAGCACGACTTAAGGTTTGCATTCAAGTTGTTCTGAATGCTTTTTACAATAAGGGCTATTTAAGCGCTTCTTGACACTTCGCTGTGGTATGACAGTGCCTGGACGACAAATGGGAAGGTTTTCGTCTCTAAAAGTATAACACCATCCTCCCTCATGTTCATTTTCATAATGGAAACCTGATTGAACCATACACGCATGAATTGTTGCCCATGCATTGTTACTTAGCTTTCTGCTTTCTGGATCGGTATAATAAGGTGTTGGCATTCCACATTCTAACAAGGCTTTTCCTACCTCTGTAAAATCTGCTCCTAGTTTCTTCCACGCTGTCACCTCTCCTAGAGGAGGTTTGTTAAATTGACATCCGGCTATACTGAACAAAGTTACAGCGCTTAATAATTTTAGAGTTTGTTTCATTTGTTCCTCCTTAAAGGGACTTGTACTCGATTGGATGAGCCGTAAATATACCGACATGCTTGGCCCGCATCTCCAAGACAGGTATGGGAACTTATGGGATTTGTAGCCACTCTCAATCATTCTTTCCAAACGTTACTACCAGCAGGTATTGTCTCGTAGGTATACACCAATAATTCTGCTTACAAAGTCATATCTATTCCCATCAAAGCCAATAGTAGTTTGTTTGCCATCACTCACATAACCTAACAGACCAGATGCAACTAAAACATTAAAGGCTGGTCTATAGAAATTGATATTCGTGTTGTCGGCTATCCCGTGCATACCTTCTTGTTTGAAAGAATTCAGCATATTAAAGCCTGTCAAACTGCCACAACTATGGGCATCAATATGCAATCCTGTATTGCCATAAAGATACATTGTATCCTGGAATTTCTTGGTTGAATTGGTCAATCAAAAAAAGTTTACTTTCCAGAAGCTTCTGAAAAATCGCTATCCCTATTTCCACTTCCCAGTCTTTAGCTTGTGGGAAGTATGTAAAATAAAGGGGACCATGATCATTGTCAGCAAATTGGACAGCATAACACGCAGCCTCATCGGATGTGTTAAAAATGCCATTTTAGAACATACGCCTGTTGCCATCAGAACCAACTTGTAAATGCTGGCTGCTCATCTTCAGCTTTTAAAAAGTGATACAGAGTAATATATTCTCCATCACTGTCTTTATATAGGTTCTCCATTTTCATCAGTTAAATAGAGGACATTGCCATTTTCATCATGCTCAACCTCACCTACTGGATGCTCTTTGACATTTGTCATTTCGCGCACTTTGTCCCAGTATCCAAGACCTTCATCCGATAAATCATTGATCATGTCTAAGCGATTATGAACGATGCCCTCAAGCAATATGGCATCTATCGGTGCGACAGCCCTGGTGGACTGCTGCGGTGTTGTGGTTGAGAGAGAGAGCCAATGATTTGTCCAGCATCTTGCCCCATCGCCCTCTGTCCAGTTGTATCAGTGAGGATGATGGTGCACCGCTGATAGCGGATTTGTATATCCTTCCGCTCCATCATGGGCTTTGCCGTGACTTAAAGCATTTTTGGCAATGTTTTTTATCGTGTCATTCCCAGAAATGCTAACCCTTGGCTGCTAGCTTGAGCATGTGCACTGTTGGTTATATCACTGGTGCTTATGCTTCCTGTGATCAAGTTGTTTTTGTCTGCCGGTGCGCTGCTGACAATGATACCTCCCGTTAGGGTCGTTTTGTCTTTAACAATGATATTAAAGCCGCCATCACCGGTTTTGATGCCTGATTGCTCCACAACACTATGATAATCGCTAGAGGATTTATCCTTTTGGAAAGAGGCGCTCACGGAGCCCCCACCCATTTACTAAGGAAATTAAATGTGTGTAACATCAAAAATATCATCATACAGCCTGCTAAAGATGAGAGCTTTATTTTTTTACCATTGGCTATGAAAGAAAATCCTCTGAGGACTATCTCAATCAACTTATCAAAAATAATATTAAACTTTTGTGTGATGTTCGTAAAAATTCAATAAGTAGAAACCGCGGATTTTCGAAAAGACAATTAGAGAAAGCTATAAGCAATATTGATATTGAATATATGCATATACCTGAATTTGGAATTGCTTCTGAAAAACGAAGAAATTTGAAAACACAAAAAGATTATGACCGCCTTTTTGAAGATTATCAAAATACAACTCTCAAGAATAATTCTTGTGCAATAAACAAATTATATAAAATGTTTTTAAACAAAAAGCGCGTTGCAATCACCTGTTTTGAAGCCAATGTATGCATGTGTCATAGAGGACAACTCGCATTAGCTCTTACTCAATTGTCTGATTGGAAATATGAAATTAAGCACATTTAAAAAAATAAACTTACAAACTTTTTACATATGGGGGGCATTTACAACCTCTAGCCCTCTCCCCATTCCTAACAACTTTTAAGTAATGCATGATTCACGCTACGGGTGGATTGTACGCAAATCAAGAAAATAACCAGACTTACAAAAGGCTCTTTCAATTGGTTATTGCATCAGTATTTACAAAGCATGCAATGGCATAATCAATCAGAATCTACTCAAAAAGTTAAATATCGAATTCTGAATAATGTTTCTAAACATATTGCTGATCGTGCATATAAAAGTATAGAAAGACACCATATCCTTGACGCCGTAGACAGAAGGCGACATACTCTCGCAGCAGCAAAACATTTTTTGACCTCTTTAAACGGTCTCTTTAATTGGGCGGTTGATAATGCCCTTTTAAATAAAAATCCTGCCTTTAATATAAAAGCACCAAAATCTCTTAACAACGAGGGATTACTGCCTTGGCTAGAATAGGACATAGACAAATATTATCACCGTTGGTCACATGGTACACATGAACGCGTCTGGATTGACGTTCTTCTTTATACGGGCTTGTTTTACCAGAACTAGAGGCAACCCTTAAAATTGGTCCCATAGGTGATGAAACATTCATTTGTGGTAAAGGTGGAAATAAGCTTATCAAAGAAAGTTTTGGCAACCTCTTTCGTGAAGCATGTAATGCGGCGGGTATTAAAAAATCAGCGCACGGATTGCAAAAATTAGCAGCAAAACATACTGCCAATGCTGGTGCTACGGTTTCACAAATGAAAGCGCTTTTTGGTTGAACCGAAGATAAAATGGCATCCCTTGATATAAAGAGTGCAGACCGTAAAAACTTTCCCTTGAAGCAATCAAAAAGCTCCAAAAAAGTTAGCCTCACAAAGCACCGCTTAACAAACTAAATTGCTATCAAAATTATTAACGAAATCAAAGCGGCGTTTGAGATGTATCAGAAACCAGAGGAGAAATAGGTGGTTGTGCCTGTTGCATTGTTTGCCATAAATTATAGTTTGTTTGCATATCCAACCAAAATTTTGCTTTACTAAAACCAGCTAATTCTAATTTAACAGCAAGCTCGGTACTTATAGAAGCATGTCCGTTAATCACTCTTGATAAAGAAGCTCTTGTCATATGGACATGATCAGCTAATTTTTGTATTGTTATCCCCATTTCTTCTAAGAAAGCTACTTTCAGAACTTTACCCGGATGTGCGGGGTTGTGCATCATTTTTTTTCATTCCTTTCTTCAATGGTAATCTTGATAATCAACAAGCTCTACATCTGTTCCTATAAAGCGAAAAGTAGCACGCCAATTTCCATTCACCCATATAGAACAGTACTCTATAAGTTCACCTTTAAGATGGTGCATTTTAAAGGCAGGCTCTCTCAATATTTCAAGCGTAGTAGCACTTGTTAAAACCGTTAAGATAACGCGAATTTTTTTACATGATCTGGTCAAATAGCTTTTGTGGAACCTGTTGTACAAAATAATTTTAAGCCCTTATGTTTAAAACTCACAATTGCCATTACCACCCCTTGTCGTATATCATCGCTATACGGTTAATAACAAATAAGAGTTAAGCCCATGTTAGAAATATCTGATTCTATATCTGGAAAAAATAGATAGGAATAAGTGATAAAAAAGCTTCAAAAAGGTTAGGGATAGACACTCAAAAAACATTATAGA
Source organism: Bartonella sp. CB10SXKL (assembly GCF_042195515.1). Classification (NCBI taxonomy): domain Bacteria; kingdom Pseudomonadati; phylum Pseudomonadota; class Alphaproteobacteria; order Hyphomicrobiales; family Bartonellaceae; genus Bartonella; species Bartonella sp. CB10SXKL. Next base: position 47,619 of record NZ_JBHION010000005.1, read on the forward strand.
ATCAATGATTATAAAACCCCTTACTCTTGTAATAAGTCACTGATTTTAATTACCTTTTTTACACTCTTTTAGTGGTGCAAAACTATAACGATGTAACCCTATAACTGGTCCATATTTATCAAGAGCTGTACGATGCGCTAGCGTTGCATAACCTACATGCTTCTCTAAACCATACCCTTTATAAACTTGTCCTGCACATTCCATCATCCGATCACGCGTTACTTTCGCAATAATAGATGCGGCTGCAATTGAAACTGAACGCTGATCGCCCTTAATCAACGCCATTGCAGGACAAGACAACTCAGAAGGAATATCACGCCCATCAACAAGGACATAGTGGGCTGGAATGGCTAATCCTATAATACAGCGACGCATTGCTTCTAAAGTTGCTTTTCTAATATTAGATTGATCAATTGTACGAGCACAAAGACTGGCGACTGAAACCGCTAATGCACTTTGCAAAATTTCATGATAAAGTCTATTTCGTTGGAAAAAAGAAAGTTTTTTTGAATCATTTAACCCATTAGGAATACGATCTCTATCCAAGATAACGGCTGCTGTTACCACAGGTCCCGCGAGAGGCCCCCGTCCTACTTCATCAACACCTGCTATATGAAAAAAACCCTGTTTTTGCAAATCCAATTCGCACGAAAAATTTGGTTGAAGCGGCAAATTAAACATCTTTGATAAATCACACATACAACAAACATACATCTATTTCTGTAGCCTGATCATTTTTTGCAAGCATTACAGTTTTAAATGGCTCTTCAAATATTCTGCGAACTCTTACACAAAAGATAAAAAGCACATTTCTTTGGTTCCCCTCTTTCATTATGTATAATAAAATCATGATGAAATAAAAGCTTTTATATTTATTTATCAAATATTTCCTAAAGTCATGATAGGTTTTACAAACCAATTTGGGTGCATTGATTTGATAAAAAGAGCTGCTTGTTGCGCCGTTTGTTTATTTTTAAAAATGCCAAAGCAAGTTGCTCCCGTTCCAGACATACGGGAAAAAAGAGCCCCACATTCATCTAATATAGATAACACTTCAGCTAACTGAGGTGCTATTTTTAATGCAGGAGAAAAAAGATCATTACGCGTTTCTTGTAAAGCTTTAACCAATGAATCAACACTTTTTAAAGCGTCTGTATTAATTTTTAAAGAAGGATTATGACGCTTCTCTAACGCTTTAAAAACAGTTGGTGTTGAAATCTCTTGTCCATGATTAACCAATACTATTGCAAGAGAACAGGCTCCTTTTATTTGTATCATCTCTTGACCAATTCCTTTGACCAAAAGCGGCTGCTGATATTCTAATGCACAAAGGCACATGGGAACATCAGCACCAAGAACTAAGCTCTTTTTTGCTAATTCTTCGTAAGGGCAATCAAGATTCCACTGTTGACGCAACATGCTGATAACCCCAGCTGCATCACCTGAGCCGCCACCAATGCCTGAAGCAACAGGTAATGTTTTTACAAGCCGAAAAAAAGCAGGTTGAGCACATTCCGGAAAAGTCTTATGCATAAAGTCCCGTGCGCGAATAACCAAATTGTCTAAATGAGAAACAAGTCCTTTTGCAAACGGCCCCGTCAAAACAAACTGATTATTTTCACAAGGTGCATAGTGTAGACAATCACCGCTAAGACTAAAATAAACCAAACTTTCTATTAAATGATACCCATCAGCACGTTGCCCCACAACATGTAGAGCTAAATTCAATTTAATAGGTGTAAATAAATAGGAATGTCTTTGGAACGAAGCTTGTACATTTGGCATCATATGACGTAATATTAACCTGTATAGGGTTCTTTTACAAATTCCCCCCTTTTATCCACACTTTTAGCACTAGCCCTATAAACAGCTTGGAATATTCTTAATCGTTTTCTAAAAAACAATAAATATAAAGAGTTCTCATACAAAACAAACGACATGTTCTCATTCGTATCATTTCAAGCCTTTTTTCTTCTAGCATCTGTTTTTAGATAAAAATCTCTCTGGCTTGAATGATCCTTTCCATCACAAACCATAACGCTGCCAAAGTGCTCGCTCTTCTGCTGCCATCAATGCACTATCAATGACTGTATAAACCGTATGTGCCGTCACTCCTGAAGGCGTTTTAGGTCCTAAAAAACTTTTTGGAGGCGTAATAAGTCGAAGTTTTGCATCATTACCAAAGCGCTCTTTAATAACAGAACGTACATCATTCAATCCATCAACAAGACCAAGCTCAACGCTTTGTTTTCCACTCCAAAACATTCCTGTAAAGAGATTCGAATCATCTGATAATTTTTCAGCACGCCGTTCTTTAACCAAATCGATAAAAGTTTGATGCACTTCAAGTTGGAGAGATTTCAAATGCTCAATATCCGCCTTTTTTTCTGGCTGAAATGGATCTAATGTAACTTTGTTCTTTCCTGCTGTGTAGACACGCCGTTCGATACCAATTTTTTTCAAAAGTTCCGGAAAACCAAAGGAAGCTGAAACCACTCCAATGGAACCAACAATTGAAGAAGGATCTGCAAAAATTTCATCCCCCGCACAAGCAATCATATAACCACCGGATGCTGCAATATCTTCAATAAACACAAGAACCTTTTTATTTTTTTCTTCTGCCAAATCACGAATACGCTTGAAGATAAAACGCGACTGTACAGGTGAACCACCAGGAGAATTAATAATAAGTGCAACAGCCGGTGACTTTTTGTGTCCGAAAGCCTTCTCTAAAAGATTTGCACACCTACTGAGGGAAAGAGTACGAGATATAGACGCTGATGAATCCATAATTGCTCCTTGAAGGCGCACCACAGGAATTTCAAGTTTATCGGAAGAAAAACGGCGTGGAATAAAACTTTTAATAAAATCCATCAAAACAAAATCTCCTTATAAATTAAGAACAATTAAATAGGAAAGGACAACAAAAAGGAAGAACGCGATAATATCCAAAAGCGCCAATCAATCCCCACATTACAAGCAGAAATATAACTTCACCCAAAGTCAAACCTCCCTAATAACAAAGTTTGGACTCTAAATAATAAACTAAAAAACACAAGATACTATTAGAAAAGTTCCCACAAGCTTATATATCCATTATTAATTGCATCAACCCGTGGTGAAAAAGTATGGTCATTACCTTCATGTATAACCAATGCCGGCAAAACAGATAAGGCTGCTCTGCTTCCTCGTTTTGCGTAAAATAAAAGACGAATTGCTGCTGTTTTCGCACGTGCATGCACAGGAATTATACAAATACCACCAAAACGTCCTTCTAAAGCACGCAAGATATCTTTCAGCGATTGTGGACGCGCAATGAGCCCTAAGTATCCACCTGGCTTAACAATGGCTGCTGCACTCCGCAACCAGTTATCAAACATCGCTTCAGACATAACATGTGCTTCAGATTTTTGTTTATCAGGTGTCTTACGATCGGTGGGATTATTAAAAGGTGGATTCATAATCGCAAAATCAAAGCTATTATCTATCAAACCTGCTCTTATACGGGCATTCCCTTTGAAGGTAACATCTGCTTCTAGCAAACAAATTCGGCTAGCAAATTGTTTATTTTGTTTTAGCATAAGCGTTTTTTGAGCGTAAGATACCATAAAAGCTGAACGTTCAACTAAGGTAACATGAACTTTCAGACAACGCGAAGCAACAGCCAACCCTGCAGCTCCAGCACCTGCCCCTAAATCAACAACCTTGCCCTTTAAATCACTTGGAACCAAACTAGCTAATAACATCGCATCCATTCCAGAACGATGACCATATTTATGGGGTTGAACCAAATAAAATTTTCCGCGGTGAAAACTGTCAATTGTTTCACCAATTTGATTCGCTGCTTTATTCATTTAAAAGCCTAATGTTCATCTTTATAAACTGCATTTTTGCCATTCAGCTGCTATTTTAAATTTTTTATTATTTCATAACAATAAGATTACACTCGCTAAAGAACATTTCTTGCCAATAACATTCCAAGCTAACACTTTTAAACGACATCAAAAGCTTGAGTCAAAACCAAACCCCCTTTATGCTAATGAATAAAGTAATTTTTATATATGTCCATTGCAATACTCTAGGAGTAAACACATTGAGTGCAGCTATCAAACTAAAACAAATAAGAAATAATCAAATTTCTCTTCAATCTCTTGTCAATCTTACTCAAAAAGATATGGATTGCGTAAATCAATTTATTCTCTCTATGGCAAAATCAGAGGTTGAGATGATCCCTGAAATTTCTAACCATCTTATTTCATCAGGTGGAAAGCGATTACGCCCAATGATTACGCTCGCTTCTGCTCATATGTTCGGTTATCAAAGTGACGGGCATATAAAACTCGCAACAGCTGTTGAATTTATGCATACAGCAACATTACTACACGATGATGTGATTGACGAAAGTAATTTACGACGTGGAAAATCTACAGCACGGATGATTTGGGGGAATCAAGCAAGTGTACTTGTTGGTGATTTCCTATTGGGCCAGGCCTTTAAAATGATGGTCGATGTCGGTTCCATAGAAGCGCTCTCTGTCCTAGCCAACGCTGCTGCAATTATTGCTGAAGGAGAAGTTATGCAACTTTCTGCCGCAAAAAATATAAAAACCAGCCCTTCAGAATATCTCAAAATCATCAATGCAAAAACAGCAGCACTTTTTTCAGCAGCCGCTGAAGTAGGACCCATTATTGCTGGCTATGGAAATAAAGAGCGTTCTTCATTACGTGAATATGGAACATCCTTAGGTTTAGCTTTCCAATTAATTGATGATGCACTTGACTATAGCGGTAGTGCTCAAAACTTAGGAAAAAATATAGGGGATGATTTTAGAGAAGGAAAAATCACAATGCCTGTTATTCTCGCATATGAGCGTGGGAATATGGTAGAAAAAGATTTCTGGAAAAAAGCGCTTGAAGATGGCAATAATAATGATGAATCCTTTGCACACGCGCAACACTTAATGGAAAAGTATGATAGTATCACAGATACAATAGAACAAGCACGCATCTATGGAAAATATGCAATTGATGCTCTTGTTCCCATGAATGAAAATCTTGCTTACAATGCTCTCGTTGAGACTGTTGAATTTTGTATTTCACGCGTAAACTGAATTCTTTGCAAGAATCGCAGTATTTCTCAACAAAGTAATGAGATATGATTTATAAACAACACCATCAATTGATTATCTTGAAAAGGATTAGCTCCATGTGCTCTGCAACGGTATCTCGACTTTTTGCCCTTTTTATCGTGGGTATCATGCTGATGCCATCCCCCACCTACAGTAAAATAAGTGCAGCAACTCATACAAGCTCATTTACAGGTGCTTATTTAGCTGGAAGGGTTGCAAATCATGAAAATAAAACAGAACTTGCTATCAATTATTTTAAACAAGCACTGGTTTATCAACCTGATAACATTGAAACACAAAAAGAGCTCCTTGAAGCTATGCTCTCAGTCGGAAACTTTAAAGAAGCTGTCCAACAAGCCCAAAAACTCAAAGAGAACGATGTTATAACTCCCTTTGTTTCCTTAACTTTGTCAGTAGAAAGTCTCATCAAAAAAGACTATAAGAATGCCAAGACTCTTCTCCAATTAAAAGAACTTCCTACGTCCAATAATCCAATACCTGAACTCATCGGCGCTTGGATTACATTTGGATCTGGACAAAAATCTCAAGCAATCGCTGATCTTAAGAAACTCAAAGGTCCTGTCTGGTATGACCTTTTTATATCTTATCATCTAGCACTTATGAGCGACCTTGCAGAACGGCCAAAGGATGCAAAAAAATATTTCATTAAAGCACTGAGTAACAAACAGGGAACTCTTATCGCTCCTAATACTTATGAGCGTATTATCATAGCCTATGCCTCATTCCAATTGCGCCATAGTATGCGCAACCAAGCTCTTCAAACAATCCAGCATGGCGAACAAATGTTGTCAGGTCGCGAAGTCCTTAAAAACTTTCGAGAAAAAATTGAAAAAAATGCTTTCTTAGAGAGAGTTATTAAAACACCTCAACAAGGAGCAGCCGAGGTATTATATAATTTTGGAACAGCCCTCAACTACAAAAACTCAGGGCGAATTGCACGTATTTTTAAGCAATTATCTTTCGCGTTATACCCTCAAAATGACGCAACACTGTTTCAGCTCGCACACATTTCTGCTAAATTGAACGATCCACATCAAGCAATTAAACTTTATCGCGCTTTATCCCCTAAATCTCCTTATTATAAAGATGGACAACTTCATCTTGCATTCCTTCTTGCTAATAACAACAATTACAAAGAAGCAATAAAATTACTCACATTGTTAAATAAAAAATTTCCCAATGATCGTAATATTTTGATAACGCTCGTTGCTTTTTATATGCAGGACAATAAATTTCTTGAGGCCATTAAAACTCTAGACTACGCTATTACAAAGATAAAAAACTTTCAGCAGGACGATTGGAAACTCTTTTATCAGCGTGGTATTGCTTTTGAACGTTTAAAGCAATGGCCAAAAGCAGAAATTGACTTGCGAAAATCACTTGAATTTTTCCCAAACCAACCGCAAGTTCTTAATTATTTAGCCTATTCCCTTGTGGAACGTGGTGAGAAGCTTGAAGAATCGCTCCGTATGCTGCAAAAAGCTTCTGCTTTGCAAGCTCACAACAGTCATATTCTCGATTCTTTAGGATGGGCTTATTATAAACTAAAAGAATATAATAAAGCAGTGCAAATATTAGAAAATGCTGTCAGATTACAACCTGAGGACCCAACACTGAATGATCATTTAGGGGATGCTTATTGGAAAGTTGGACGTAAACGTGAAGCAATCTTTCAATGGAACCACGCAATTGACGGAAAACCAGAAAATTCTGAACAAATTCAAGAAAAGTTGAAATTTGGTTTGCAATAAATGATGCTTAACCATAAACCACATGAAATAATAAATAGAGAAACTAAAATTACTTTGGTTTTTTGTTTAGTCCAATATAAAGAGTATAAAGCGTGAAACTGCCTGAACATCTTAACCCCAAACGTTCTTTTCAGGGACTAATCTTAACTTTGCAAAATTATTGGGCACACTATGGATGTGCAATTTTGCAACCTTACGATATGGAAGTCGGAGCTGGGACTTTTCATCCAGCAACAACATTACGCTCTCTAGGTCCACGCCCTTGGAAAGTTGCTTATGTCCAACCCTCTCGACGTCCAACAGATGGCCGATATGGTAAGAATCCAAATCGTTTACAACACTATTATCAATTCCAAGTGCTTCTCAAACCCTCTCCGCTCAATCTACAAGAACTTTATATAAAGTCGCTACAAGCTATCGGGCTTGATACAAAACTGCATGATATTCGCTTTGTTGAAGATGATTGGGAAAGTCCCACTCTTGGTGCTTGGGGGCTCGGATGGGAATGCTGGTGCGATGGAATGGAAGTCTCTCAGTTTACTTATTTTCAACAAGTGTGCGGCATTGAATGCGCTCCAGTTTCAGGGGAACTCACATACGGTCTTGAGCGTCTAGCGATGTATATCCAAGGGGTTGATAACGTCTATGACCTTAACTTTAATGGTTTGGAGGGAGACAACAAAATAAGTTATAGAGATATTTTTTTACAGGCAGAACAGGAATACTCATATTATAATTTTGAATTTGCTGATACAAAACTGCTCCATCAGCACTTTATCGATGCAGAACGCGAATGCAGCGCACTTCTTGATGCTGGAAAACCAAATAAAGAAAATGTATTCCATCGCTGTGTTTTTCCTGCCTATGATCAATGTATTAAAGCGAGCCATATCTTTAACCTTTTGCAAGCACGTGGCGTTATTTCTGTAACCGAACGACAAAATTACATTCTTCGCGTTCGTAATCTCGCGCGCCGTTGTGGGGAAGCCTTCTTACTCACAGAAGCTGGACAAATATACACTGGAGAAGCCTAATGTCTGATCTTCTTCTTGAACTTTTCAGTGAAGAAATCCCCGCACGTATGCAACGAAAAGCTGCTGCTGATCTTAAAAAATCTGTTACAGATCAACTTGTGAATGCTGGATTGATCTATGAAGCTGCTCGTGAATATTGGACACCTCGTCGGCTAACATTGGACATACGCGGACTTTCCACACGCTCAAAAGATATCCATGAAGAACGCAAAGGTCCCAGTATAAAATCACCACAGCATGTAATTGATGGTTTTCTACGTGCAACAGGATTAAACGATATTTCTGAAGCGCATATTGGACATGATGATAAAAAAGGTCATTTTTATATTGCTAAAATTGTTAAAAAAGGTCGAGCAGCAGAAGAAATTATTGCCGATATTTTACCGGATATTATCCGCAACTTTCCGTGGCCGAAATCTATGCGTTGGGGAAAAGATTCAGCACAAAGTGGTACTTTGAAGTGGATTCGACCTTTACAAAACATTCTTTGTATTTTCGGACCAGAAATTGGTGAAACACATGTTATTCCATTTACAATTGGTTCTCTTAAAAGCAATAATTTAACTTATGGTCATCGTTTCTTAAGTGATGGAAAGCCATTTCAAGTGCGCCGCTTTGATGATTATGTTACTCAACTTGAAACCCATAAAGTCATTCTGGATGCCGAGAGACGAAAGAATATTATTTTAGCTGATGCCCAAAATCTCTGCTTTGCAAACGGTTTAGAACTGGTTCAAGATAATCCTCTCCTAGAAGAAGTTGCTGGTCTTGTTGAATGGCCTGTTATCCTGATGGGTGATTTTGAAAAATCATTCCTTGATATTCCTCCAGAAATTATTCGCTTGACCATTCGAGCCAATCAAAAATGTTTTGTCACCCGTAAACAAGGAGAAAACGTAAAACTTTCTCATCATTTTATTCTCGTTTCTAATATTCTTGCAAATGATGAAGGCAAAGAAATTTCGAAAGGAAATAGTAAGGTTGTCCGTGCCCGTCTTTCCGATGCACTTCATTTTTGGCAAACTGATCAGCGTGATTTGCCTGATCTTCAACAATTGGAATCTTCTATAAAAAAATTTGAACTTGATATAAAAAAACCTCTCGATCAAAGAATGGCGCGACTTGATCATTTGAATGTAACTTTTCATGCTAAATTGGGTACGCAAGGTGCAAGGGTAGAACGCATTGCTACACTCGCACAAGAAATTGCCCCTTTGATACAAACAGATCCTCTTTTAGCAAAACGTGCAGCCATCCTTGCAAAAGCTGATTTGCAAACAGAAATTGTCGGAGAATTTCCTGAACTACAAGGTGTTATGGGGAAAAAATACGCCCTTCTTCAAGGGGAAAATCCTCGCGTAGCTGTAGCAATCGAAGACCATTATAAACCTCAAGGTCCAACAGATCGTCTTCCACAAGAACCACTTGCTATAACCGTTATGCTCGCCGACAAAATTGACATGCTCGTTGGCTTTTGGCTCATTAATGAAAAACCAACCGGCTCAAAAGATCCCTATGCGTTAAGACGAGCAGCATTGGGAATTATTAGGCTTGTACTTTCGCGAGATTGGAAAATCAATCTTATGCCACTGTTTCAGTTAGCAACGAATCTTTTCTTACAACAAAAAAACAAACATGAAATCTCTCAAAGAGAAAATTCACAATTGCAGAATCTGCTTCCAGAAAAAACAGAATATATTTTATCAGATCTGTTATTCTTTTTTCATGACCGTTTGAAAATCTATCTAAAAGAGGAAGGCGCTCGTTACGATGCCCTTGAAGCCGTTTTAAATAAAGATTCTGATGATTTTTTATTGGTTGCACGTCGTGTCGAATCGCTTATCGCTTTTATCAATACCCATGATGGAATGAACTTTGTAGCCTCTGTAAAACGTACTGCCAATATTCTTGAAAATGAATTTCAAAAAAGCACAACAATAGCGAATGAAATTAATCCTGAGCTCTTTATCGAGAAAGAAGAAAAGCAGCTCTATCATGCAATCTGTGAAGTAGAAAGAAAGGTTCTTGCTCCCATCAATGCAACAAATTTATCATTTGCACTCAGTGTGCTAGCGCCACTTGGAAAATTGATTGATATATTTTTTGAAAACGTATTGGTGAATGATAAAAAACCTGATGTTCGTGCTAACCGTCTTGCTCTTCTCAAACGCACTCACATTGTTACACAATCGGTTGCAGACTTCTCAAAACTTGTCATTTGAAATCAAAGAGCCTATTAACTGGTAAAAACAATGAAGATAAATTTTTCTTTTTTATGACTTTTATTAATTAATACTGAGAAAATTATGCAACCAAAGAGAGTGTTCTTTATCTCTCAAATATCATTAATTAAGATATGTTTTCATTTTGATAAACGATTCTTTCTCAAGAGACTCTTTAATAAGTTCATCTGCCTTGTTAGAATCTATTTCCCTTGCAATAAGGGTACGTGCTGTAGAAATTGCCAAATCAATAGCCGATGAAGAAACCATGCGTATTGCATCCGCTTCTGCTTGAGCGATTTTTTGTTCTGCCAATTTATTACGGTTCTTTACATATTCTTCTGCTTTTGCACGGGCCTCAGCAATAATAGATTCAACTTCATGCTTTGCTGCTGCAACAATTTCTTGCGCATCTTTTTCTGCTTCTGCATGTTTGCGTTGATATTCAGCTAATATTTCCTGTGCCTCTTCACGAAGACGCAGAGCCTCATCCAGTTCATCTTTGATACGCTTTGCACGCGCATCAAGATGGTGTATAACCCTTTGTGGAATTTGGAAATAGACTAAAAGAGCCAAAAAAAGAACTAACCCAACAAATGCCCAAAAAGTATCAGTCATCTTTGTCTTCCTCAATAATCCGCAGTTTTAACAACTGAACGAACAGCCTCTTTGCTAATATCAACGTCAATCAATTTTTTCACAATTTCAAGAGCTACTTCTTCAGCGATAGAACCAACATTTTGCATCGCTTTATCCCGAATTTTTGCTATCTGTTTTTCAGCATCTGCGAGTTTTTTCTCTAAACTCTCTTCAATTTCTTTCCGTTCAAGCTCTGCCTTTTCTTTTAATTCTTCACTAGCTACCTGCGCTATAGCCTGCGCATTCAAACGCGCTTCTGCTAATTTCCGCTCATAAGTTTCAACGACAATGTCTGCTTCCTGCTTCATGCGCATTGCCTGATCTAAATCAGATGCGATTCGATCTCGCCGTGTTTCAATAACACCACCAATACGTGGTACAATTACACGAGAGATAAAAAGATAAAAAAGACCGAAAGAAATTGCCAACCAGAAAAAATGCGAACCAAAATGCACAAAATCAAAAGGCGGAAACACACGATTTGCATGCTCTGCCACCTTTTTAATATGTTCTATCGACGTTTCAGTGTTCTGTGCATAAGCGCTTGAAACAAACATCTTCTTTCATCCTTTAAATAGCTTATTAAAGCCCTCTATAACCGATGATAACTGACTGACATCTCTCTGGCATCTCTCTGGTTAAGAGCTAAAAGGGTAAATCTTTCCTCATGCAAGAACAGATATACCCTTTTGATGATGATCAAACCCCAAAAAGAAGTAATAAAGCAATGAGCAATGAAAAAATTCCCAAAGCTTCTGTTACAGCAAAACCAAAGACGAGACGTCCAAACTGACTATCTGCTGCTGATGGATTTCGTAATGCACCAGAAAGATAGCTACCAAAAATATTACCAAGTCCTAAAGCTGTTCCAGCCATACCAAAGCAAGCAAGACCAGCGCCAATATATTTTGCTGCAAGCACCATTTCCATGTTATTCTCCTTTAAAGCGAAATTGCATTATTCGACGGAATAACCGCCAGTTTTATTAATGTCCTGGATGAATTGCATCATTAAGATACATACAAGTTAAAACCGTAAAGACGTAAGCCTGAAGGAATGCGACCAAAAACTCAAGTGCAGTAATTGCTACAGTCATAATAAGCGGTAAAACCGAACCACCCACACCTACGAGTCCTACCCCAATCATTGAAACAACAAACCCAGAAAACACTTTAAGCGTAATATGACCAGCAAGCATATTCGCAAAAAGACGAAGAGAAAGACTAATTGGACGGGAGAGAAAAGAAATAACCTCAATCATTGTCACCAGAGGCAAAACCACAACAGGAACTCCACTGGGAACGAACAGTTTCAAAAAACTGACCCCATGCTTATAAAAGCCATAACCAATCACCGTCAAAATCACCACCATTGCTAACGAAAACGTGATCATGATTTGAGATGTAACCGTATAAAAATAAGGAAAGAGACCAATAAAGTTAGCAACTAAAATAAAAGTAAACAGAGAAAAAACTAAAGGAAAAAACTGCATCCCCTGCACACCAGATGATTCCCGCAGAGTCGATGCTACAAATTCATATGCCATTTCCGAAAGAGACTGCATCCGCGTTGGAACCAATCCACGACTCGATGACGAAATGAAGAGAAAAATAGAAGTTACAACAACCGTAAGGACTGTAAACAATGATACATTTGTAAACGATAAATCCATATTTCCTATGGAAATCTTAATCAGCCTTGAAACCTCAAACTGATGAATAGGATCTGGAGCGTGCGTTGTCACTTCAACCTCATTTATCGGACCTCTCATTGGCCCCTTTATCTTGTTTTTGGCGCAATGCGCCTTTTTTTCCTAATTGACTGGAGGAAACATACCCCACAGACCGAAGAATACTCAATACACCAGCAGCAAACCCAAAGAAGAGAAAAAATACTAATCCCCAAGGCCATGAACCTGCTAACTTATCAAACCCCAACCCCAAAACAATACCAACTATAACACTTGCCAGAAACTCACTGGAAAGCTTAATTGCGCCTGCCATCCTTCCTTGTGATTTTTCCCGCTTATTCTTATGCTCCCGCTTCTTTAATGCTTGCTTGCGCACTAAAGCCACGCTTAAATTCCTACTACGACATTCCAAATCCTCTGAATGAAGACACTCTCCTTGCTTTTTCTCTTCAGCCTCCTTACGGCTCATAACGGGTTTCTCGCCCATCGCCATCATTGGCTCCTTAATTAAAAAGCAACGTAAGAATACATTTCATAAAACCGTGTGCATCATATTGTTCCCAAATTTATTCGTCAAGATACTAAAAGAAATCTATCACAAGTTATCGTATAAATTTTATTGCAGAAATAACGTATTTTTCAATTTACATGCTTTCTTAAAAAGATATTCTGAGCACCTAAACCGATTTCACGACAGCACCCGTGAATGTATAACAAAAGTTCCCGTGAATAATATAAAACTCATAGAACAACCATTTTTACGCTTAACGAAAGGTGTCAACTGATACCATCTTATTTTCCGGCTCCCAATGTTATATCAATCCTAGTTTTGAAAGAGAACATAGAAAGCTAAAAAACAGTATGAGAGCGTTAGTTTACACCTTTTATTCAAATAAACTTGCACTTTTTATTTTATGAAAATAATAATCAATGGTTTCTATATGATCCTATTCGCAAAGTATTTTACATATGCCATTACAGGCCCCATCACGAAATGAGCTTGAGGGTATTAAGAGAAGTTCCTTTAAATACAAGATATTAATAAATCTAAAATTTCAAATAGATTAAGCCAATAGAACACAATAAAATTTAAATACGATTACCATACCACTTTATACAATTTTAATCCACTTTTATGAACTTCACTCTTTACAATTGAATATCGGTAGATTTAGCAAGTATTTTTGCTTTTTATTCAGACAAACTATCGTAAGCAAAAGCGCTTATTCATAATCTTTATTTTTATGAAACGATAATCTAATACTGCTTTTCACACAAGCATCATAATTATATTCCCCTACCCTCATATTGCATCTATTCTTGCACTTAAATAACCCATTAAGAGGATTATGTACTCTTTCTTAAATACTCCCTATCACACTCTTCTCATGACATGCAAATAAATGATCATCAATAAAATTAAAACTTTAGCAAATAAAATTTTAATTTTATGAAAAGAAAGATCATTGAAAAAACTTACTTTTAAGATTCTTAAGTATAGATTTCATTCACTCAAAAAATTAAAGAGTTATCATTTCTTCTTGGAACGTGTCGCAAAAGGATTATCAGAGGCTCGTAATGATATGCGAACGGGTATACCAGACATATCAAATGTTTCACGTAACCCATTGACAAGATAACGCAAATACGACTGTGGCATACTTTTGGGACGCGAGCAAGAAATCATAAATCCAGGAGGACGTGTCTTAACCTGTGTGATGTATTTAACCTTAAGTCGACGTCCAGAAACCGCAGGAGGTGGATGATGTGCCACAACAGTTCCAAGCCATTGGTTCAATTTAGCCGTCGAAATGCGACGATTCCATACACGGTGCATCATCATGACATTTTCCATCAGTTTATCAATCCCTTGACCATATTGTCCTGATAAAGGAACGGCTCTCAAACCACGAACTTGAGGAAGAAATCGAGCACATTTTTCATGCAAATCAATCAATGTAGTCTGACTGTTTTCAATAAGGTCCCACTTATTGAAAGCAATAACTGGAACACGCCCTTCACGAATCACAAGATCAGCAATTTGTAAATCCTGCTTTTCAAAAGGTATCGTTGCATCAAAAACAATGACCACCACTTCTGCAAAACGAATAGCACGCAAAGTATCTGCAACAGATAGTTTTTCTAATTTTTCTTGAATTCTCGATTTTCGACGTAAACCTGCAGTATCAAAAAGTTTAATATGACGACCACGCCATTCCCAATCTACAGAAATAGAATCACGCGTGAGTCCTGCTTCTGGTCCTGTTAACAATCGCTCTTGTTTCAACATACTATTAATAAGAGTGGATTTTCCTGTATTGGGACGCCCCGCAATCGCAATCCTAATGGGCTTACTTTCATCGTAAATAAGCTCCTCTTCTTCCAAATCCTTTACATCATCACCAACAGATGCAGGCTGTATCATCCTATTTTCTTCTTTGTTGTTGCCAAAAGCATGCTCTGACCCAACAGCATCTATAATTGCATCACGCAGATCACTAAGTCCCAAACCATGTTCAGCCGATATTGGGCACGGCTCTCCCAAACCTAATGACCACGCCTCATACTCTCCTCCTGTTGCCGCTCTTGACTCAGACTTATTGGCAACAAGCACAATTGGCTTTCCTGATTTGCGAACCAATGAAGAAAAATTTAAATCACTTGGTGTTATTCCGCTCTTTGCATCAAATACAAATAAAATAAGATCCGCTTCATCAATTGCAACTTTTGTATGAGAACGCATACGCCCCTCGAGTGTATGATCACCTGCTTCTTCCAGCCCAGCCGTATCAATCACATCAAAACGTAGATCTTGAAGTTTTGCCGCATGAATACGCCGATCACGTGTTACACCAGGCTTATCATCAACCAAAGCCAATTTTTGCCCAACCAAACGATTAAATAGTGTCGACTTCCCAACATTGGGACGACCAATGATAGCAATGGTAAGGCTCATCGATTTATTCCTTATTTGCCTTGCCCTCAGCTTGTATAAGCTCAAGCATCATTCGAGCCCGATCTGTTATTTTTGAACCCAAAGCACCTTCTTCAGAATTTTTTTTAAAATAATAAACCGCCTCATCCATTTTATCCGCCTTATAGGCAGCTAAGCCTAAAGCTTCTCTTGCAGACATACGCATAGGATCGGTATCACTTGCCATATCTTTGATGCGCTTTTCAACATCAGCTAATGTCCCTGTATCAACCAGAATATAAGCCGCCCGAATTTTTGCAACTTTCTGCAAAATCTGCGGTGCTTTCTCATCCGCTGCAATAGAATCAAAGATCTCCACTGACTTAATAATATCACCTTTCTCCATGAGTAAAGAAGCCTCACGTAAACGAGCAAGAAAAGGATACCCCCCAAAATGAGAGGTTTTAACAGTTTCTAATTGCTTTATCGCTTTATCAAAATCACGTGTATTCGCAAGATCAAGACTCTTTACAAATGCATCACCAATATAACCAGCTTTCTTTATTTGCGTATGATGATAAACTTGATAAGCAACTATCATGAATATAAAAAGAATAACTGCTCCAATAATTGAAAAACCATACCGTCTCCAAAAAGCAAGCGCCTTTTCCTGACGAAATTCTGCATTCACTTCAGCAATAAAACTATCATACGACATATATCATACCTTGAAAAAAGTTACTTTATCTGTGCTTTTACGCATAAATGGATAAAGATGGTAGCCCTAATTAACTAAAAATCTTTAAATTGCTCGTTTATTTATTTTAAATCAACATGTAGCCAATTCAATCGGATTTTTGCAACAGTCTTAATCGAAAATGATATAAGCACCCTGTTTGTACATATTACAGCTTTTACATATATTGAGTCTTATGAAAAATTCACTGCCTTAATATTTATCATGATTGCCTATCATCTCAAGCAGATTTTCTCCCCATTATATAGCGAGATAATCTTTTAAAGTCTTCAACCGCAATCGTTGGTTGTATTGGATTATAGAATTATAATAGAAAAACCACTTCTTGAAAAAAGGTAAATTTCCATGAAAGTCCCTTAAAACCCAATAAATAAATTTTTATTTGTATCAAAAATACCGAAGCGCCATGATTAAAGTGTGGTATAATTCCAAATCTTCAGTTAAAGCTCTTTATATAAAGTGTATCCCTTCAACTTATCTTCATACGATTAACAACCTTTTGTAATTGATCCTTAAAGTTTCTAAAAATATCCTATTGTAAGGGCCAAACCCACATAAGCATTGGAACAGCAATAATAACGATCAACACCGCCAATGGAGCACCCAAACGTGGATAATCACTAAAACGATATCCTCCTGGCGCCATCACGAGCATATTACTTTGATGTCCAATAGGTGTAAGAAACTCACATCCCGCACCAATTGCAACAGCCATCAAAAAAGCTTCAGGCTTATAATGAAGGGAATGAGCAAAACTTGACGCAATTGGTGCTACCATCATCACTGTTGCTGCATTATTCAAAAATGGCGTAACCAACATAGCTGTCACCAACATAAGCGCTAAAGCACCAGATGGCGGGAAAAATATTGCCAATTGGCTCAGCCATTGACCAATGAGATCCGTACATCCTGTTTTCTCTAACGCTTCACTCACTGGAATAAGAGCCGCTAATAGTACGAGTATTGGACCATCTAATGCCTGATACAGATCACGCGCGGGCAAAACACGAAAGATCACCATTGCAGCAGCAGCAGAAAAGAAAGAAAAAGCAACTGGAACAATATGAAAAGCTGTAAAAATAATTGCTATAAATAAAACAGCTAAAGAGATGAAACCATGTCGTAAATTTCCAAACACAATATTTCGTTTTGCTAGGGGCAAGCATTTCAATTCTCTTAATAAATTGGGAATAATTGCATCCTGTCCTTGCAAAACAATCACATCTCCAAGATGGAAAATAATATCATCAAGTCTTCCCCGCACCCTTTCATGTTGACGACTTAACGCAAGTAAATTTACATTATAGCGATCAAATAGGGAAAACTCTTTCGCACTAATACCAATAAGAGGTGAATTATGGGTAATGACTGCTTCAATAATATCAATGTCACTGTCCTTATCACCTGCAGCAATAGTTCGCCCCTTAGAAAACTCTAAACGAGCAGAGTTCATCACGCTATCTAACCCTGTATGTGACCCTTCCAGCAAAATAATATCATTTTCAGACAAAACAAAATCTGGTAATGGTGAAATAGATACTTTGTTTCTGATAATTTGAATTACCATCACATCACCACTTGATGGCTTAACCAAATCAACAATATTTTTCCCCACAATCGGTGAATTTATTGGAATATGCACTTCTGCAACATAATTACGGATATCAATGGCATCATCAAATGATACACCTGAACGCACACGCACAGGCAAAAGCCAATAAAAACAGACCAAATATACAACACCAGCCGTCGCAATAACCGCACCAACTGGTGTAAAATCAAACATAGTAAAAGGTGTTCCTGCTAAACGTTCTTGCATCGCTGAAATAACAACATTAGGAGATGTTCCTATCTGTGTCATAAGCCCTCCCAACAAAGAACCAAAGGCCATGGGCATCAAAAAGACAGAAGGAGAAACCTGAGAACGACGTGCAAACTGAAAAGCTATCGGAAGCATAATCGCCAAAGCACCAATGTTTTTAACAAACATTGATAATACGACAACAGAAAGAACCAAAAAAGCTAATTGAAGACGCACCGATTTCACATCTGGCCATATCCGTTGAATAATAAATTCCATTATACCAGAGCGAGATACAGCAGTACTGACAACAAACACACTCCCCACGATAATAACGATATCATTACTAAAACCGCTAAACGCTTCCTTCGGGCTAACAAGACCAAGGGCACAAGCTATTAATAATGTACAAATAGCAACAAGATCATAACGAAATCGATCCCAAATAAAAACAACCATCATGAGACCAATGATCGAAAAGGCCATTATTTGATTTTCTGTCATAACACTCACTTCTCCCCATTAAATTAATGAACAAAAACATATCTTTTATGTTTTAAATATTCCTATAAACAGCAGCAAGATAAAAGCAGACATCGGAATATTTTAGGATAATTTTAAAGTGATAAAAAATTATGATGCGCATAAACTCACCTCTCCTTATTATGCGTGCTTTTCTATAAAGTGCTGAACCCAAAGAAAATTGATAAAAGTTGATAAAGCTATATTGCAAAAAAGATGAGAATAACTCTAATATAGAGCGTAGATAATTGTTGAAACTGGTACACGCTATATTTAAACCTTTGTCGTTGCTTAAAAGAATTTATCTTCACTCTCAATTCACAGAGTGATAAAAATGAAAGAAGAAAGAATGGTCAATCTTAATAGTGGGTATCAAAGTAACCTCAGATATTGGCTCACTTGCATTATTGGATTTGTTGCTATCTTGGCAATTATAATTGTTGGTGGATTTTATATCGCAAAACCCTATCTTGACAGTTTTGTAAGACAAGAAATAGCCCGTCGTGCCATAAAAGCCGAAACATCTGAAGTAAGCATTCTAGGTAAAGTCAACTTGAAGAATGTGACATTACCCGTTCCAGCTGGTACATCACTTAAAATTGGTGCCATTTCTGCCCGTCCTCCTCTTTCCTTTATTCCCGGAACTTTTACATTTTATAATGTTGATTTAAAGCATAATAATATTCATGTGCAAATTCCCCAAATTTCTCTTCGGAGTGTATCCCTAAAAGAAAAAGATAGAACGATAACATCACGTCTTTTACAATCAATGATGCGTATTGAGCTTTCCTCAATTATTGCTCCCAATATACAACTTTCTATAGAAAATAAAAATAACCAAACAGAAACGGTTGAGATCAAGAATTTCCAGCTTTCTGATTTTAGAAATAACCATATCCGTTCAGTTAGTATCAAAAATATGGATCTTAAAACGGTCGTAGCAAATGGTGCCAAACAGATGCAACTTATGGCTAAAAGTGATACAATAAAAGCCCATGATATCGACATCAACTATGCCTATTCTATCATTTTTGGAAAAAACAATGCTCTCAATCAAGGTAAAACCGTTACTGGCCCCATTTCTCTGAATAATATAAGTGTTGATATTTTTGAAGAAGCAGAAAAAAATAGCTCTTTCTTCCTTGGGCAGTTTAAAACATCTGGTTTAAAGATGAAACCGCTTGAACAAACTCCTGAAAAATTAATCAAAGCTTATCTTAATGCAAGAAAAGAGAATAATAAAATCGCTGAAAAAGTTGCACAAAATGGTCTTCTTCTAAACATACTGCTCGCCATTACCTCAGCGGATGCCAAAGTTGATAATATCACCGTTGATATACCGCAGTTGAAAGCAACGCTCGAATCATTCCAATTCAAACCAAGTTTGTGGAAACAACCTATCCCTAAAAAGCTTTTTCTTTCTCTCAACAACCTTTCCATTCTACCTAAAAAAATGAATGAAAAAGACTTAGAGTTTTTTAAAAATCTGAACTTTGAGCGCTTTAATGTTTCAGGAAAAGTTGATATTTCTTACGATGAAAAAAAACGTATGCTCTTTCTTGATACAATGTCTTTCAATATGAAAGACGTTGGATCTGGAGATATATCGGCTAAGGTTATTGATGTTGATGAAAAGCTTTTTTCTGGTCAGAAAAATATAATGATTGCTGCGTCTCAAGATCTTGGCATCAATGAAATTGATATACAATATACTGATGCAGGTTTCATTGATAAGCTTTTTTCTTATCTTGCGCAAAATCTTAATGACAGCCAACATGATCTTAAAAAGGAACTTTATGACGATTTCTATCTAATGATGACGCAGACCCCAAAAATTCTGCTAAAAAATCATGACGAAGCAGAAAAAATTTCAAAATCCTTAGGAGAATTTGCTAAAAATCCACAAACATTGATCGTGAAAATTAAAGCAAAAGATAATAAAGGTCTCGCAATAGTTGATCTCGAATCTGCTCTACAAAATGATCTATCCAAGGCTTTAAGCAAAGTACATCTTACTATTAAAAATGAATCATCGCCTTAAACATTTTGTGCTTTAAACATGATGATCTTGTCTATAAATTAAGAACTTTATTCCTCTTTTTTCTTTTATATGATACAGAAGGTATCATACAGAGTTATTTATACAGAGAATATAGAATCTAAAATTGTCGATGCTTGGAGTTGTTCATGTCTGGTTTATCTTCAAATCGCCTGCCTAATCGCGCTTCTCGTGTCACCAATCAAGCGCTTTCTGCTATCGAGCGTTTTCTCCATATTGAAGCTCTTAGTGGTGTTGTTCTTTTATTAGCTGCTGCTTCTGCACTTATTTTTGCCAATTCTAAATATGCTGCTTTCTATGAATCTTTTTGGCATACACCTCTTGGCTTTAATTTGGGTCATTTCACTCTTTCATGGGATTTACATTTCTGGGTTAATGATGCCCTTATGACTATTTTCTTTCTCGTCGCAGGAATGGAAATTCGACGAGAAATTCATGAAGGTGCTCTTGCCGATTTTAAACAAGCAATCTTACCAATTGTTGCTGCAATAGGGGGCGTTTGTGTTCCTGCAATTATTTACTTTATCTTCAATTTTAACGAGGGACATATGCGCGGTTGGGCTGTGCCAACAGCAACAGATATTGCCTTTGCTCTAGGTATTCTTGCTCTTCTAGGAAAAAAAATTCCTTCTAATCTTCATATTATTCTTCTATCATTAGCGATTATTGACGATATTATCGCTGTTCTTATTATTGCTTTTTTCTACTCAACAAACATTGATCCTAGCGGTTTAATGATTGCAGGAGCGGGTATTGCTTTGGTACTATTTTTTCAGTGGATCGGGCTTGCATCAGCATGGCTTTACATTTTACCTGGTGCAATCATTTGGTGGGGTTTAATGGCAACAGGCGTTCACCCATCGCTTGCTGGCGTAATCTTAGGGATGATGACTCCCGTTCTTCCTACCCGTACTCTTGTAGCGCCACTCACCATGCTCAGTAACGCTATGCAAATTCTTCAAGAAAAAAATACAAAAACAGATCTGCATCATATTTCAACAGCATTAAAAAAGATGCGCAAAGGACAACGGGCCATGATTGCCCCAGTAACTCGTGTTCAAAAAGCATTGCATCCATGGGTTGCATACGTTATCATGCCGGTTTTTGCCTTCGCAAATGCAGGAGTAAGTTTTGCAAACTTTGATCTTTCTTCTGACAAATCATTCTTGATTGTTCTGGGTGTTGTCATTGGTCTTTTCATCGGTAAGCCTCTTGGTATTATCACTGCCAGTTATATAGCTGTAAAATCAGGACTATGCCGCCTACCCCCTCATATGACCTGGACAGGTGTTTTACTCATTGGTTTTTTAGCAGGAATTGGCTTTACAATGTCTATCTTTGTTTCAATGCTCGCTTTTAAAGATATTATTCTGCTTGATGCGGCAAAAATTGGGGTCCTTTGTGGCTCTGGTTTATCTGCCCTTATCGGTTTGGGATATGGATTTATTTATATTAAGCGCAATAAAGGAATTTCTCATAGTTCCTAACAAACTAACTGAAAATACATTTTTATGCAGAAATTCTAAAAAGCAATTTTGCCCATTTGTTCGATTCGGACGATATTTAATGTAAAATCCGTTGTCTCGCCTCATCTTTACACTTATGAAGGAGAAAACTAACGTCATCATACTATTTACTAGCCTCTAATGTTGCAACAACCTTTGACACTCGAGAGGAATTATAAGAGATATTTTTATTCCTTTCTTCAATAATCTTTTACTCATGTACCAGCTCCACTCATGATATACACAGAAATGGTTTTAATTGTTTCAATAAAGGCTTCGTGGTTTCAGAAAAGCTGTTTTTTATTGGGACTATGATTCACTATAAAGAAGAATTTAATTATTATAAATCAATATATTATGTTTAATAATAAGAAAAAGATAAGAATAAGCAAAGTTCAATAATCAGTTAAGTAATTCCATGGCTTATTTTTCCCAATAAACCACCCTCCTCGTTATTGATTTTATTGCCGGTATTCTAAACAACTTTAATTTTTATCTTCTTAAAAGCACATTATTTTTGGATAAAAATATTCCCGTTTTTTATCATCGACACATCACTTGTCTCACTCCATGAAAGAATTAAACTTGAAGCATGCTTCCATAGGAAGCACTCTAGTTTAAGTAATTAACTCGCGGGAAAAAAGAAAACCCTAGTCATTTAGACTATTCTAAAACATATGATTGGTGGAAAAATAGAGCATGTATATCGTTGTTCTCCCCTTTTCGCGCTCTTATTTGATATTTATTTTCTTTTTGTTTAAAGAGCTCGCTCTATATTTCTTGATACCATAAAATACTCTTCACAGATAATTTAAAAAGCAATATTTCCGAGACTTTCGAATTTATACAACGCCACATAAAATACAAAAAGAGTAAAATAATATGGCTATATTTCTCACAAGAAGAGTTTTGCTTACAAAGACCACCATTTGCAAAATATGTAAACACGATAAAGAAACTAGCACGATATACTGAAAAAACGGAAGAATGTATTTCATGCGTGGTTGGCAGTATGACACAGAAAATACTTATAATAGAGTAGTTAAGGGAAGAAAGTTAACCTAAAGAACATATGGAGGTATCAAAAACTTTGAAAATCTTAATTATAATTCCAAAAAGAGAAATAGACATGAAAAAAATTTAATTAATAAAAGCAACACACTTGTAACATTATCATTAATTTTGATCTATAGTTACATAATTTTATGAAAAGTACTTCTGAAGAAGCTATAAACGCATAAGATATAGTAATTTTATAACGTATAGCGTAAATATAAATATTGTCTATAGAGATAGATTTTTTTATTGCCTCATAATATGGAAAAAATTAACTTTTCAAGATACACATAAAGTCATAAACAATCATTTGAAGATAAACTAAACATCTATAGAAAATACATCATCAATTTTACTTTTGGTAATTCCATCACTAATCTAATGAGCTCTAATTTCTCTAAGATTTATAATATTAAATCTGTATTGACGGGGCTGTCCCTCATGCAACATGCATCTTTTGAATAAACACTGCGCACTGCTCCTTATTCCATTAAGGCTTATCGTAAAGACTTCTCCATCCCTCTCTATAGGCTCTAAAACGTTTATAGACGGCATATTTTTTATCCCTTCTTAAACAGTTTTTTACCCAAACATCTTTCTCTTGTAATGTATAAGTGACCATTTTTAAATTCATCATGAACAAGTTTAAAATGAGAGAGTTTTGCTGTATTAAATATTCTATTTAAGTTAAAAATATAAATTGTTCTTAACAAAAATTATTAACATATATTAAAGCTTTATGTTATTGAAACTTTGTTGAAACTAAAAAATACTTATCCCTTATCAAGAGCATAAACAGCATGTAATGTTCTAACCGCAAGTTCAGTGTAAGCACTATCAATCAAAATAGAAATTTTAATTTCTGAAGTCGTAATTGCTTGAATGTTAATACCCTTTTCAGCCAAAGCCTTAAATGCTGTAGCGGCAACACCTGCATGGCTACGCATTCCAATACCAATCACAGATACCTTGGCGAGATCGCCTTCAAATTGGAGAACATCAAATCCAATTTCTTTGCGATTCTTCTCAAGAAGTGTAACGGCTTTTTCTACATCTGATGATGGTACAGTAAAAGTCATATCAGTTTTTGAGCCATCTTCAGAAATATTTTGCACAATCATATCAACATTAATGCGTTCTTCAGCCAAGGGACCAAAAATTGCTGCCGAAATCCCTGGACGATCGGCAAGCCGACGAAGGGAAATTTGTGCTTCATCTTTGGCAAAAGCAATACCAGTAACATTTTGTTGTTCCACAATTTCATCCTCATCGCAAATAAGTGTTCCAGAAGAACTCATTGAATCCTCCATGCCTAACGCATCAGGATCCTCAAAACTTGAACGCACAAAGGTACGAACCTTATGAACCATTGCTAATTCAACAGAACGAACCTGTAAAACCTTTGCACCAAGAGAAGCCATTTCTAGCATTTCTTCAAAAGCTACTTTTGGTAAACGACGCGCTTTCGGTTCTATACGTGGATCCGTTGTATAAACACCATCCACATCCGTATAAATATCACAGCGATCAGCTTGTACAGCAGCGGCTATAGCAACAGCACTTGTATCTGATCCCCCACGCCCTAAGGTAGAAATCCGGTTATCCGGAGCTAACCCCTGAAAACCAGCAATAACGGCAACCTGACCTTCCTGAAAACACTCGATTAAAAAAGATCCATCAATATTAGTAATACGTGCACGGCCATGCGCATTGTCTGTATGAATAGGAATTTGCCAACCAAGCCATGAACGTGCATTCACCCCCATTTCTTGAAGTGTCAAAGCCAACAATCCTGAAGTAACCTGTTCACCAGAAGCAACCACAACATCATATTCACGAGCATCTCTATGCATGGAGGAAGCATCACTCGTCCACTGAACAAGTTCATTTGTTTTACCAGCCATCGCAGATACGACAACGGCAACCTCATTGCCTGCATCAACCTCTCTTTTGACATGCCGTGCAACATTATGAATACATTCAATGTTTGCTACAGATGTTCCACCAAATTTCATGACAATGCGCGCCATTAATAACACTCTTACCTTTACATCTCTTATCTCAAACAGTAATGAGAATTAGATGCTGTATCAACTAACCATTTTCTCGACATAGCGAATATCTATCATTTGTGCAAGTTTCATTATGATTATATTAATTTCTCTTGACTTTGTATAAAATCTACTTGACCTGATCATTAAAAATAAAAGGAAGGCAACATGATCGATGAAACACAAACAACTATTGATCAAAGTGAAATTGATCACTTTTCACGTATTGCTACAGAATGGTGGAATCCACAAGGAAAATTTCGACCTCTTCACCAATTTAACCCAACACGCCTTGCTTACATCAGAGAAAAAATCTGTTTAGAGTTTAATCGTGACCCTTCTTCACTTACGCCCTTTCACAATTTGAAAATTCTTGATATTGGCTGTGGAGGAGGCTTGTTATCTGAACCAATGGCACGTCTTGGTGCTATGGTTGTAGGCGTTGATGCTGCACAAACAAATATTGAAGTCGCAAAAACCCATGCTGCTCAAAATGACCTTTCCATTGATTACCGCACGACGACAGCAGAAGTACTTGCCAATGAAGGAGAAAAATTTGATATTATCCTTAATATGGAAGTTGTTGAACATGTCGCTGACGTTAATCTCTTCATAGCAGCTACAGCAAAAATGTTGAAACCACAAGGGTTGATGTTTGTCTCAACACTCAACCGCACATGGAAAGCATGGTGGCTTGCTATTGTAGGCGCTGAATATATTCTACGTTGGCTTCCTAAAGGAACCCACGATTATAAAAAATTCCTAAAACCTCTAGAACTTAAAAATTTCTTATCAAAAAACGCTCTGACTGTCATTGATGAGATAGGTATTACTTATAACCCTTTAAACGACAGCTGGAATCGCTCAAAAGACATGGGTGTTAACTATCTCCTTCTCGCAAAAAGGTCGTAAGGATATGTAATTTACAAATATTATATGCCTTGTAATAAAGAATTCAGCTTTCCCTCAGCCTCTAAAGCATAAAGATCATCACAACCGCCAACGTGATAATCACCTATGAAAATTTGTGGAAATGTATTACGTCCATTTGCACGCTGTACCATTTCTTGGCGAAGGGATGTGGAAGCATCAATATCTGTATACTTTACGCCTTTTTTATTAAGCAAATCACGTGCTTTTGTACAATAAGGACAGTTAGGGCGTGTATAAATTATTATCTCTTTCATAGTATTATCCTCCAATATTTTTTAATAATATTCATTTTAAATTCCTCTTAAGAAGAAGGAAAAATAGAATCTTCTTTGAGAACACGCGAAAATGTTAGCACATCAACCTGTCGTGCACCTGCATCTTTTAATGCAGCAGCTGCTGCTGTAACTGTTGCACCCGTTGTAAATACATCATCAATCAGCAAAACAGAACATCCTTTGAGATATTTTTTAACTTTATGCGAAACCTTAAAAGCATTTTTTACGTTAAGTTTTCTCTCTCTTGAAGAAAGACTAACCTGCGGACGGGTATGCCGACAACGAACAAGCCAACTCGGTTTTAAAAGCTTTTTTTGTGATGCTGCAATGTAACGTGCAAGCTCAGCAGATTGATTATAACGCCTCTCCCAAAAACGACGAAAATGCAATGGAATGGGAATAATAACATCACAATCATCAATAACCTCGCGTCCAGCAAACATCATCCAATTGGCCATAAATGATGCCAATTCTATATGATCACCATATTTTAAGCGCGTTACTAAAGTTCGTGCAAGCCCTTTATGAACAATGACTGAGCGAACACGTGAAAAAGGATGAGTATTACGGAGTGCTTCACCACTAAGAAAACCATCCCCCATATCACAAACAAAAGGAGTCCCCATAACAGGACAATAAGGTTTCGTGATAAATTGAAGGTCTTTCCAACATTCGGAGCAAATCGTACCATAAGTAGAAACATTTTGCTTACATCCAGGACAAATTGGTGGATAAAGCATCGTTTTCAAGCGTTCAACGAACTTACTTAGTATATCCCCGCTATTTAACGCCGCTTCTCGAAAATACAACATTATAAATTTAGGCTTTTACAAGTTTCCCTCAGAACAAAAGTTCCTTTGTATTTCCTCAATTTATAATTTTAATTCCTTTAAAAACTCTTACCTTCTATAAATTTATTTTCTTTCATATTATAAACTTGACAGAGCTTGCACAAATAATGAACCTTTTCAAAATATATTCTTTCATAGATCGAAAGTGTTCCACAATATGTCGCATCCTTTAATTTTTGATCATAACCGCATTGAACAATTCCGAAAACGTGCCTTTCAAAAAGCAAAAAAAGGATGTGACTTTTTACTCTCTCACATGGCAGAAGATCTCTATAAACGCCTTAGCACTGTTGATCGCCACTTTACATTAGCTCTTGATTTACACAGCCATACAGACCTTGCTGCGCAAGCTTTAATGAAATCTGGAAAAGTTTGTTCCATAGAACGCATTGAAACCGATACGCTTTATCAAAGCCATGATAAAAAATTCTATTTACGTCATCGAGAATTTCTTGATTTACCTCAAAGTTACTGTGACCTTATTGTTTCACTTCTTTCATTACAATTGACCAATGATACCCCTGGTGTTCTAAGCCAGATAAAAAATACCCTTAAACCAGATGGCTTATTTCTTGCTGTTATGGCAGGAGCTGGTACATTAAGAGAATTGCGGGAAAGCCTGCTGCAAGCTGAAAGTGAAATTTATGGTGGAGCAAGCCCTAGGATCTACCCTTTTGCCGACATTCGTGATGCAGGCGCTCTTTTACAGCGTGTTGGCTTTGCCCTGCCTGTAGCAGACGTTGAAGATATCACAATACGTTATAATACAATGTTTGACCTTATGCACGATCTTAAAGCTATGGGAATGCAAAATGCACTCATCAATCGTTCACGACGCCCTGTATCCAAACGTTTTTTTCTCCGCGCAGCTGAAATCTATGCACAACAATTTAGTGATCCTGATGGACGTATTCGTGCACATTTTTCTTTCATCTGGCTCTCTGGTTGGGCTCCTCATCCCAACCAACAAAAACCCCTACAACCTGGTTCAGCGCAAATATCTCTTACAGATGTTTTACAGCCAAAAAAAATATAACCTAAAATTATTTTTTTAAAATACTTTTATCTGTTGTCCGTAATATTTGACTAGTGACCGTTCCAGCTATCATTGAATCGCTCACGTTTAGAGCAGTCCGTCCCATATCAATTAGCGGTTCAATAGAGATAAGTACAGCAACCAAAGTAACAGGAAGCCCCATAATTGGTAACACAATCAATGCAGCGAAAATAGCACCTCCCCCCACACCAGCAACACCAATAGAACTCAATGTTACAACACCAATAAGCGTAGCAATCCAAGTAGGATCAAGAGGATTAATACCCATAGAGGGTGCAATCATGGTCGCAAGCATCGCTGGATAAAGACCAGCACAACCATTTTGTCCAATTGTTGCCCCAAAAGAAGCTGCAAAACTCGCAATGGATTGTGGTACACCTATCCACTGTGTTTGCGCTTCAATATTCAAAGGAATACTTGCAGCACTTGAACGACTGCTAAAAGCAAATGTTAAAACTGGTAAAACCTTTTTGAAAAAACGAAAGGGATTAATCCCAGAAATACCAAGCAATACACCATGAATTCCAAAAATTAAAATAATACCGACATAAGAAGCAATAATAAAAACCAGTAAATTTAAAATATCTGCAATACGCGATATTGCTCCTACTTTCGTCATAAGTGCAAAAATACCATAAGGCGTCAAAGCAATCACAATACGGACTAACCGCATAATCCAAGCTTGTGCCACTTGAATAAATAAAAGCGCTTTTTCTCCTTTTTCTGGCTCATCTTTCTTTAAAAGAAGAACCGATGCACCTAAAAATGACGCAAAAATAACAACACTGATAATTGACGTACGTTTAGCTCCACTCAACTCAGCAAATGGATTTTTAGGAATCATAGACAAAATCATCTTTGGTATATTCATATCTCCAAGTTTAGAAATATGACCTTCAAGAAGAGCAGAAACATTTTGCCCTTCATGCACCAAACCCTCGGTTGTTAATCCAAAAAAATTAACCACAAGCACACCAACCAATGCTGAAAGAGCCGTTGTAAAAAGCAATATTGAAATTGTTATTATACTCATCTTTCCAACAGCATAAACAGAATGTAAATGAGCAACTGCTGAAACGATAGAAATAAAAACCAGTGGCATAACAATCATTTGCAACAATAAAATATAGCCTTCACCGACAATGTTAAACCATTCAACGGATTTCAATAAAGTGCTTTCACCCTCTCCATAAATAAACTGCAAAACACTTCCAAAAATCAAGCCAAGGATAAGCCATAGCATAACACGTAGTGAAAGACTCCATTGCATTTTCTTACTTTGAGAAACCAATAATAAAAAAATAACAAATAGAAATAAATTGACGAAAAAATTAAATGTCATTGTCTATGCTCACTATTATTATGGTTGACATAAATAATCTGCATAATTCAAAATCAATGCATGATATTTAAAATTAACCTATAAAGCTTACAAGGCTTTTACAAAATCATTATTTTTTTAATTTATAGATTAAAAGAGAATTTTTTATCTACTAATAACTGTTTAAAGAAAATAAATAAAATTATTTTCTTATTCTTTAAATTTATGCTCTTATAAAATAGTTAAATAAGAAAAATATAAACAACATTCATTGCATCTTAATACTGAATAATTCCAGCGTATCTTATCCTATAAATGTCCTTACCACTCTCTTTTGCTATTTGAACTGAAGCGAGCTTTCCAAGAAAAGATGAATTAACAATCGAACATTCATGATTTTTCTAGAAAATACACCAACAAGCTACTTCTGCTCATTTTATGGACTGCACTCTCAATAGCTTTGATCAGCACTTCAAGTATAATTATTTTATTGAAAATACCTTTTATACATTCTTTCTTTGCTCTCAATGAAAGCTTTTTTATTTTTCAAAATTCTTTTATAGTCATAAAAAGGTTTTTAAAGACAACATGTTGATTTATAATCATAATTTACTGTTTGCATATTAAATGAGAGTCCCGAATCACATAAGATTCTCTCATTTCAAACCTGTTTATCTTGAATCAATCAAAATCATTTGCTTGCACGTCACAAGCAGGGCAGATATGTGGATAAAAATGTATGAGAAAGGAGTAGAAATACCTCTTATGAAACGTCTTAATGCAAGAGTTGTCGAAACATTGAAGGGCGGAGCTTGAGCAGCAAATATAAATAATATGATTGCTTTTTATAATAGCGCAGTAAAACTTTTAACGATACCTATTCATATGCTGATCGAACAACACGTGCACGTGCTGTAGATAATTTTGTCATTTTAGATACAAAAAAAGATAAGTTGGAGTTATAATATTAAGCAAGGACTAATAAGAGGAAGGTTTTTGAATTTGAAGAGGCATGCCTCACGCAAAGTTCGTATCGCCCTTTTACACGACAATGGCTTTATTATAGTTGTATCTTCAATGATGGAGTTTTCAGATACCACATATATTCCCTATGGTGCCAGTAGTAGAAAATAGAGTAATACAAATTATAGGCATAGGAGCACGAAGCGTTTTTTCTGTGTTGATAGCTAAGAATTTGCCTAATATAGATGCAATAGATACAGGTCAATGCTTTCCACGGTATCTTTATAAAAACGTTGAATCTCTGTAACTGATCGTGATGAGAAACAGTCCCTTTTATTTACAAATTCTACAGAAGAAAACACAACAGCTGGTTTACAGAGGCGTGATGCCATTACGGATGCACTTTAAAGCTGCTTATCCTAGTGAGAGCATAACAAAGGCGGTTACAAATTTCTAGATAATGAAAACAATGGAAAAGACTGAGGGTATATGATTAAAATGAGAGGCTTTAAGCCTACAAATATTATAAATTTTATGAATAGTACAGTTATAAAGCATTAAAAGAAGCTTTAAAGTAAATTTACAATATATGGGAGATAATTAATCGTCTATAATAAATTGCGCTCATACTGATAAAAATTATTCTGCTATAGAAATGTTGTTCTTTTTTGAATTTTTATGCGTATTCAAACACTCATTCGTTACAAGCTCAATCTCTTTATCTCTTTCATCTTTATCAAGAATAATAGTATTTTAATATAATAACCCCTTTGCATACAAATAGTTATTTCTTATCTATGAATAGCTTATAATTTCATATAACCCTATGAAGATAATATTTTTATTTATTAATATTTAATGATGTAATTAACACATTCATTCTATATATTATCATCTTTATTTCTATCTATTTATATAATATATTTCTTTTTTCTATAAAAATAAGCTTGAGTTATACATACATAGATCTATCGGTATTTTTTCTACTGTCTTTTTAGCGCACTGAAAGATTGATATCATAATTTTTGTATAATAAAATGCTCTTTCATATAAGCATCGTATATTGAATTATAATAATTGACTATTAACCGCAAATTATATTTTTTTATCCCTTTTAAAAGTGAAAAATATTATTTTCAGACCTATTCATAAGTAGATGAGCCAAGTGAATAAAAAATGTTTGATAATAAGCTTTATCTCTTATGAACTATCTTTAGTACAAAAGGACAACATTACGATTACGGAAATATCGTGATATTATTGGGTATAAAAATCACACTGCCCAAGAGATTTTTGTATTGTATCCTTTCCGTTATGAGAAATGTTAAAAGCAAGGTAGGATATGCTCTCTAGAGCAAATGAGTGAATGAACCACCACGGTTATATGCATTTTTAAAAAAGTAGGAAGTATCTTTGCTTCAAATTTAATAGGCACATTCTAAAAATAAAGGTTCTACCGACTCATTCCAAATAGAATAGTAATGGGACAAAAATTTTTCAGCATCTGTTTGTCCCATTGCAACAACCTCTTCTAGAGGATTAAGAAAATTTGTTTCATCAAAACCATTCGTATCATACTGTTTGCGATTTTTTAAGCCTTTGCGAGCAATAGCGAGAGATTGACGTGCTAACTCTAAAAGAATAGTTTGACGAAAAGGAGTTCTTAACCCTTCTTTAGGAACGCGTTGGCGCAACTCTAAAACTTCTTCAAAACACCAATCTTTTGTCAAAGCCTCTGCCTCATTAAGTGCTTCCCTATCATAAAGAAGCCCAACCCAAAAAGCCGACAACGCACAAATGCGCTTCCAAGAACCGCAATCAGCTCCCCTCATTTCTAAAAATCTTTTTAAGCGGACTTCAGGAAATAACGTTGATAAGTGATTAATCCAATCTCCCATGTTTGGAATTGAATTTGCAACTTGTCCTTTTAATGCTCCATTCATAAACTGACGAAACGTTATGTGTGTACAATCATAGTAACGACCATCACGCACAACAAAATACATTGGAACATCAAGGGCCCATTCAACATAATCAACAAAACCAAAACGCTCAGAAAATATAAAGGGAAGAACGCCTGTCCTCTGATTATCCGTATTACGCCAAATTTCAGAACGCCACGACAAAAAGCCATTTGGGCGCCCTTCTGTAAAAGGTGAACTTGCAAATAATGCTGTTGCAATGGACTGTAGCTTCATGGACACTTGCATTTTTCGCCGCATATCACTTTCAGATGAAAAATCAAGATTAACCTGAACTGTTGATGTGCGATACATCATATTAAGACCATTATACCCCACTTTAGGCATATAATCAGTCATAATCTGATAACGTGATTTAGGCATTCGCGGCGTTTCAGCTAAAGTCCACTTTGGACTAGCTCCAAGACCTAGAAAACCTATACCCAATGGTTCTGCAATTTTTTTGAGAAGAGTTAAATGCTCCATCAACTCATAATATGTATGGCCTACTGATTTTAATGGTGCACCAGATAATTCAAATTGTCCCCCAGGTTCCAAAGAAATAGCTCCCTGATCAACGGATCCTACGAGCCCAATAATATTCTCTTCATCTAAAATAGGTTTCCATCCTAAGGCGCTTTGCATCCTCTCTAAAAGCGCTCGGATTCCCCTCTCTCCTTCATAAGGAACAGGGTGAAAACCATCTCTATAAAACGGAAATTTTTCATGTTCTGTACCAATGCGCCAATCATCTTCTGCTTTATACCCCCCTTGGAAATAGCTAACCAAAGAATCTAAGTTATAAATTTCACTTTCATCAGTTATATCAAGCGCCATAACTCATCGTATCCTATAATTGGTATCATCATCTTAAATGAATTGTTTAGAATGATTTTACAGAT
This sequence comes from Bartonella sp. CB10SXKL, assembly GCF_042195515.1. Taxonomy (NCBI): domain Bacteria; kingdom Pseudomonadati; phylum Pseudomonadota; class Alphaproteobacteria; order Hyphomicrobiales; family Bartonellaceae; genus Bartonella; species Bartonella sp. CB10SXKL. The sequence continues at coordinate 81,032 of NZ_JBHION010000005.1, forward strand.
TTCTCAATCCATTGCCCAATCCCCCACGGTAGCATTAAGAAGAGCCAAAGCAGCAACAGCGGCAGTGTCAGCGCGTAAAATACGCGGACCTAATGATATTGGAACCACAAAAGGATGTTTTTTTAAAAAGCTCCGCTCTTCTTCACTAAAGCCACCTTCCGGTCCAATAAGAATACCAGGTGTTGTAACGTCACGCTTTTTAAAAGAAGCTAATGGATTATGCGATTTATGCTCTTCATCACAAAAGAATAAAGGCTGTGTCTTATCCCACCGTGCTAAAAGTTCTGCTAATGATAGAGCAGAGACGCATTCAGGAAGAGATAAAATTCCACACTGTTCAGAAGCTTCAATAACATTGGCTTCCATACGCGCCATATTGATACGCGTAACCTGCGTATGATGCGTCATAACAGGCTGCAAAATCGATACCCCCATTTCAACAGCTTTCTGCACCATATAATCCAACCGCGCGTTTTTGAGTGGAGAAAAGCAATAAATAAGATTGGAATGCGTCGTTTGTAATCTTTCTTGATGGATAAGCTGAACCACAACAAATTTTTTCTTAATAGCGATAAGTTTAGCAAGCCACTCACCATCCTGTCCATTAAAAAGTAAAATTTCTGCTCCTTCTTTCATACGCAAAACATGCACAAGATAAGAAGCTTGTGCCCCCTCTATCTTTATTTCTTCATTCAAAGCCAATGTCTGTCTGATAAATAATCTTTTAAGTTTATAATTTATGCGCATAAAAATTTTGCCAATGCTCACTATCGTCATCGAGAAAATGAAGAAAAATATATAGCAAAAAGAAAAAATTATATCTATAGAACTATAATATATTAAAGAATTATAGAGTTTTTTTAGCTTTATGAGATAATAATAGGAACTTATAGATCCTTAAGTGATTCTGCTTTCATAAAAGTTTAAATAATACACCATTCATCTTTGCATTCAGTCATTGATGCATCCGTGGAGGAAAAATATGTCTGCTAAAAAAGCTACAATTATTACGGTTACAACCCTCTTAGCCTTTATTTTGATTACAGTGGGAATTGGTTCTGTTGGAGCAGACGGGAAGCATACAATTACCAAAGATGGCTATGGTATTTCTTCTGCGATTCAATAAGCACTGGCCAACATCCTCCTTAAAATTTTAATGTTTTTTAGCAACTTTTCTAAGATTTGCATCAATATTATGAATCTCTTGTATTTGAGAGATTCCATAAGAAGGATTTTTATTCTTCTCTTCAGTCATTTATCTATATCAACCACACTTATTATGACGGAGAGGACGGTTTTTACTGCTTCACGACGAACGGACTTAAAATGAGAGAATCTTTCGATAATGGGAGCTCTGATTTAAATTTAAAAGACAATTTTAAGTTGCAAAAAAACGAATTACCATTATAGGATAGAATATTATACAGATGAAAAACGATACTCAATCTGCGTCAATGTCTTTTGTAACCCAAAAATTACCATGATTTTGTCCTTTAGAGCTTAGAGAAAATGTAAAAGGCCATGCAAGGCTATTAGCAAGACATTGGACGTCTTTACATAAAGTTTCTGATCTATAGTTTTTGTCTAGTTGTGCCTGTAATATCAGTTCATTTTGCTTCCCTTGCGCAATAGCAGCTGCAATGGTTCCTTGAATGGATAAGCTCAAGTCTGCTGTACGCATTAATGACTCTGTCACCTTCATCATACCTTCTGAAAAGCTTGTCTGAATATCCCAGTGATCAAATGTTGTTGAAAAAGTATCATTATTCATTAAAAGAAATTGTTGTTTATTTGAAAGTCTTGTTTGTAATTCATTCAGATCATACCCTAATAGCCGACCAGAAGACATCTTCAGTGTTAATTCACCCTGCATTTTCGTGAAAATTTCTGGCCAAGAATCAGCAAGTGTTCGTACCGTTGCAGTAAAATTCGTTTTGCTTTGTATAAATGGAATAAATCCCAAGGTTTCTAAAGTCTCCTGCATATCAATAGAAGCGCCTGAAATATTTCCTCCAATACGCACTCTCTGTCCAGCTGACGTAACTTCAATATTACTTTGCACGGATCCACCAAAAATATTAGCATGTCCAAGATCAAAAATACCATGCCCATCTCTTATTTGTATTGCAGCAGCTAAATTTGTGAGTGAAATATTTCCTATTTTAGCTTGTGGCGCAGAAAGTCGTATATCCACGCCAATACGATCAAAAGTTCTCATGTCAAAGCAGGCATTTTTCTTTTTGCCTGAAAAAAATATTGAACTCAAGAGGCTAAGGTCTAGGTTATCAAAAGCTAAAGAGCCCATGACATTTGGTACATAATCTTGAAAATCGAGTTTTAAAGCTCCTCGCGCATTGGCTTTTCCCATCGTAAATGTAACATTGTTCATTTGGATATGCATTGGCTGCGCTAAAAAATGAGATTCCCATACAATGGGTATTTTTAATTTATGTCCCCAAAACTGATTTCCACCAACCCAAGACAATGTCTGATTCCATCCAGGAGAACGCATCGATACTTTTCCGTCAAAAATATAATATTCAGATAACCGAGCCTTTCCTGTAAAAGTTATTCCCCCACGTACAGAATTGAGACTTGCCCTAATATGACTTTTGCCTCCTGCAAGAAGCAACAATGCTTGAGAAGCATCAATTGATAACTTTGTAAATTCTCCACGCCAACGCGCATCTGCGCGTAACCGTACTTCCTGAGTTGATTTCGGACAATCTAAAGTTGCATTTAATCCTGTTATTTTTTCTGCTGCTCCTGAAAAACTATCGTGATACACAAGAACACCATTTTTAATGACAATCCGCCCAAAAGGTTGTTTTAAAAGTTGCTCTATCTCTGGATGTTCAGGATTATGTTTTAATATTTCACGCGTATTACGTATTGCCAACCCTAATGCACCTTGTGAGCGAGAAAACCGATCAAAAAAATCTGCTATTGTTTTAACAGGCTTTTCCATAACAAATTGAGGACGCATAATCCGCGTCTCTGAAAAAGAAATATGTCCCCAAAGAAGATCGACGACAGAAAGATCAACTTCTATTGATTCAGCTTCCATTAATGGCGCAACATCATCCATTTTTGATGTTAAAGTAACGCCAGAAAGAAATGCTTTAGGATAAGGAAAAAGATGTAATCGCGGTGGATCACGCAATTGCACATTGTAACCCGTCCATGCACTCAAATCCTGCGCTAAACGAATACGAATCGCATCTGTAGAGATAAGATAAGGTAAAACGAGAATCCCCACTCCCAATAAAAAGATAATTGTAATAAAAATTCCGCTCAAAAGTTTTATTATTCTGATGCGCACAATATCCCTCTATACTTATCCCCCTATAACAGATTAAAAACAAACTTAAATGATCATAAAAAGTTTTTATAACCCTATAATTCACTATATCCACTTTGTATCTTCATTATTTTTGTTCTTTATCCAAAATTTATTCAAACAGCAATGTTGCTGCTTCTTTATAAAGCAATTATTTAAAAGTCTTCAAAACTATAAATCCACAACATTATAAAACCATTCTTACTGTTCTCATATGAATATTGCTATAAAACTCTATCGTATTATTAGAAAATGCTTTACAAAAAAAAACAAACAGCCTTACCGAAAGGATCTCTGAATGAATAATATTATCGACGGAAAAAAACTTGCTGAAGAGATTATTGTGAAAGTTAAGGCCGAAACAGCAAAGCTCCGCCATCACTATAATATACAACCTAGTATCGCTGTTATTATCGTTGGAGACGATCCTGCAAGTCAAGTATATGTCGCCTCAAAAAATAAAAAAGCCGAAGAATGTGGGTTTCTTTCAATCAAACATGCCGTTTCCAAAGAAACACAAGAAAAAGAACTCCTTCAACTTATTGCAACATTAAATTCTGATCCCAAAATTCATGGTATTTTGGTACAGCTGCCTCTCCCTGCTCATATGAATACAAATCGCATAACACAAGCCGTTGCTTTCCAAAAAGATGTTGATGGTTTTCATTATATTAATGTAGGAAAACTCGCGGCAAATGCACTTGAAGATGCAATTATTCCCTGCACTCCAGCTGGTGCCATGATGATGATTGAACAACACTGTGGGCAAGATTTATCTGGACTTGATGCTGTCGTTGTTGGACGCTCTAATATTGTTGGAAAACCTATGGCTGCCCTTTTAACAGCAGCCAATGCTACTGTGACAATTGCCCATAGTCGTACCCGTGACCTTGATGATGTGTGTCGAAGCGCTGATATTCTAGTAGCAGCTGTAGGCCGTCCACAAATGATTAAAAAAGACTGGATAAAAGATGGTGCAATTGTTATTGATGTCGGTATTAACCGCGTTGCTGCACCAGAAAAAGGTATAGGGAAAACACGTCTTGTTGGTGATGTCGATTTTGAAAACGTAAAAGAAAAAGCTGCTGCGATTACCCCTGTTCCAGGAGGCGTTGGACCAATGACAATTGCCATGCTTATGGTTAATACACTCAAAGCTGCTGCGCGATCACACAATCTGCCTATACCAAAATTCTAAGAATTGTAACAATTCCTTGTATATGGTTTCATTGTATATGATTCAGCTTATTATTTTTGCATTTTTCATGTCATAAAAACAGATGCCCCTTGATCTGCACGATTAACGGATTGACGAAAAACATGAAAAAGTTCGCGTCCAACACCATGTTCGTTTTTTGAAAGATCTGGAGGTATGATTTGTCGCGCGTTAAATTTTGCTAAATCCTCCAAAAGAGTTAATTTACCCTCATGAGCATCAAGAAAAACAATATCACCATCCTGCAAACGTGCAATGGGGCCATTATCCACTGCTTCTGGTGTCACATGGAGGGCAGCAGGAATTTTTCCTGACGCTCCTGACATACGCCCATCGGTTATCAATGCTACCTTTTGACCGCGATCTTGTAAAACGCCTAAAATGGTCGTTAATTTATGAAGCTCTGGCATACCATTGGCTTTTGGTCCTTGATAGCGAATAACAGCGATAAAGTCTTTATTATGCAACACTCCAGATTTAAAAGATTTTTGTAGTTCCTCTTGATCATTAAAAACAAAGACTGGTGCTTTAATCTGCCAATACTCTGGTTTAACAGAGGAAACTTTTATAATAGCTGTTCCCAAATCTCCTGATAAAACACGAAGACCACCATCAGACTGAAATGGCTTTCTCCACCCTGCTAACACCTTATGATCACCACTTTCCTTAAGAGCCGCTTCACGCACCACATGACCATCAGCAGAAAGCTTTGCTTCAATTGCATAAGCATTGAGATCTTTACCAAAAACTGTAGAAACATCTTCATGGACCAAGCCTGCCTCGATAAGCTCGCGAATAATAAATCCCATTCCCCCCGCAGCATAAAAATGATTAATATCTGCTAAACCGTTAGGATAAATGCGCGCTAAAAGAGGCACAACGGATGAAATTTCTGCAATATCATGCCATGTCAATTTAATACCGCAAACAGCAGCCATAGCAATCAAATGAATCGCATGATTGGTAGAACCTCCTGTTGCATTTAATCCTACAATGGCATTCACAAAAGAACGCTCATCAATGATCATACCAAGTGGACTATAATGATCACCAAGATCTGTCATTTCAAGTACACGTTTCGTAGCTTCTTTTGTTAAAGCATCACGCAACGGTGTATTAGCATTAATAAAAGAAGCTCCAGGCATATGAAGCCCCATCATCTCCAGTATCACCTGATTAGAGTTAGCTGTTCCATAAAATGTACATGTTCCTGGCCCATGATAAGAACGTGCTTCTGATGCTAGAAGTGTTTGGCGATCTATTTTATTTTCCGCGTAAAGTTGACGTATCTTCGCTTTTTCATCATTACCTTGACCACTCGTCATGGGACCAGCTGCTATAAAAATTCCTGGTAAATGACCAAATGTTAGTGCACCAATCAATAAACCTGGTACAATTTTATCACACACCCCAAGATACAATGCTGCATCAAAGACATCGTGTGATAAGCTTATAGCTGTCGCCATTGCAATTACTTCACGCGAAAAAAGGGAAAGCTCCATCCCCGCATTTCCCTGCGTAACACCATCGCACATCGCGGGAACACCACCTGCAACCTGTGCAACACCACCAACCATACGGGCCGACTCTTTAATTAAGTGAGGAAATTTTTCAAAAGGTTGATGCGCTGAAAGTATATCGTTATATGCCGTGATAATGCCAATATTCCCAACAATATTTCCCTTCAAACGCTCTTTATCTATTGCACCACAAGCAGCAAAGCCATGCGCCTGATTGGCACATCCTAAAAAACTTCGTTTGGGGCGATGAACTTGTGCTTTTGCAATACGATCTAAGTAAATTTCTCGTGTTGATTGAGACCGTTCATAAATCCTTCGTGTAACTGTGGCAATTGTCTTGGAAAGTGCCATATTTCTCTCCCCCTTTCATTGTTGCTGCCCCTCATTCATTGAGAGAGATTACGTTTTTATTCACCTTGTGTCGCATATTTTGATTCACTTATTTCATTTTCTGCAGGCGACCAATAAACCTGAACGAGATGAGGGGAATTACGCAAAATTGCCCGAATAGGCATTTCTATTTCAGACCCGTCTTGACAAGCCTCTTCAAAACAATCGCGTTTCTGAAAACCTTCAAAATGGAGAATAATACAACGAGATTGCATAATAACTGGCAAAGTTAGTGAGAGTCTTGGCTCAACAGCACTCTTAGCATGAAGGGGTAAAACAAGTGCTTGTGTTCGTAAATCAAGCGCTTGCTTTAAACGATCAGCATCAGGAAAAAAAGAAGCCGTATGTCCATCCTGCCCCATTCCTAAAACAACAACATCAAAGGGTTTAGGCAAAGTATTAACACGACTCGCCGCTGAAAAAGCAGCAAGTTCAGCAGTAATTGCTTTATGATAAAGCCCTACAAAACGTGCTTTTTCGGCAAAATTTTGTAACAAATGACACCGTACCATATGTTCATTTGAACGTTCATCGTGTGTAGGGACAAAACGTTCATCGACCAAAGTGATAATAATATTTTGCCAATCAATATCCGCTTTTGACAAATAATGAAAAAACAATGCTGGTGTTTTACCACCAGACACCGCTAAAACTGCTCTCTTGCGCTCAAGAACAGATACACTAAGCTCTGCGGCTACTCGATCTGCCAATGCCAAGGCTAAAGTCTGAGGGGTTTCAAAATCTAAACGGTCAATATTCATTCTATACATACTTATTGCTCTAAACTAAATTGTTCCATATACGCCCATCACGTTCCATGAGGCTCATCGAAGCAGACGGCCCCCACGAACCAGCATTATAACTGTGAACAGGCTGTTTTATTGCTTCCCACCCCTCAATGATTGGATCAATCCAACGCCAAGCAGCCTCAACTTCATCACGACGCATAAACAGTGTTTGATCTCCACGAATAACATCCATTAATAAACGTTCATAAGCATCAGGATTACGTTCAGAAAATGCGGAAGCAAAACTCATGTCTAATGGAATGTGACGAAACCGCATACCGCCATAACTTGGATCCTTAATCATCAACCATTGTTTTACACCTTCATCAGGTTGGAGACGAATTACAAGCCGATTAGAAAAAATTTCATCTAAATCCACATTAAAAATATTATGAGGAATAGGTTTAAAAACCACAACAATTTCAGACATTCTCGTGAACATGCGCTTACCTGTTCGTAAATAAAAAGGCGTATTAGCCCAACGCCAGTTATCAATCTTAACCTTAAGGGCTACAAATGTTTCGCTCTTACTCACTCTTCCCAAATCATCAAAATAAGACTCTACAGATATACCATTTGATAGACCAGAAAGATACTGCCCACGTACAGTATGCTGCCCTACATTATGGACATCAAGCGGTGTTAAAGAATGTAAAACTTTAAGTTTTTCGTCACGCACAGCATTAGCACTGTTGGTAAATGGTATTTCCATCGCAACCAAACAAAGTAATTGTAGCATATGGTTTTGAACCATATCGCGTAAAGCACCAGTGCTTTCATAATATTCTGTACGCCCTTCTAACCCTAAAGATTCAGCAACGGTTATTTGAACATGATCAATATAATTGGAGTTCCATAGCGGTTCATAAAGTGTATTAACAAACCGCAATGCCATTAAATTTTGAACAGTTTCCTTCCCAAGATAATGATCAATACGAAAGATCTGCTCTTCATTAAAGGCGCTTGCAAATACATCATTAAGTGAAACCGCTGTTTTTACATCGCAACCAATTGGTTTTTCAATGATAATCCGTGTTTGTGGTGTCACCAAATCATTTTTTTCCAACTTCATCGCAATATCAGCAAAAAGTGACGAACCAACAGCCAAATAAAAAGCTCGAATATCCGCTGAATCTTGTGACAGAAGGAGGGCTAAATCCTCCCACCCTCGATTTGAGGAAACATCAACAGAAACGTAAGTTAAACGTGCAAGAAAACGATTGAGTTCTGTTGAATTTAGATCTTTTGAATGGATATGTTTTTCTAAAGAATTGCGGACAAAATTTTGATATTCTTCACAACTTAAGGAAGTGCGCGAAACCCCAATAATACGTGTTGGCTCACTGAATTGCCCAGCACACTGACAATGATACAAAGCCGGCAAAAGCTTGCGCAACGCCAGATCACCATTGCCACCAAAAACAATACAATCAAAGGAAGAAACTGGAATAATTTTACGCACCATGAACTTGTTTATTTTTCTATTCGATTATGAAATCCCATATCACTTATAAAAGCTTTCATCATTAAAGCAGACAGATACTAAATAAGCCATTAATTTTCTTCATTTCAAGCAATGTTTCCATTAAAGGCGATCCAATAAAGAAAACCAACGCATTGCTAAAAATATAAGCGGATAACGCAAAACTCTTCCCCCCGGAAAAGATGAAATCTTTAAGTCTTGGAAATAGGAAAAACGTTCATATTTTCCAGTTAACCATTCTGCGTATAATTTTCCCACGAAAGGAGCCAGCATAACGCCATGCCCTGAATAACCACCACAATAAGTCATCCTTGAAAAAATTTGGCGAACATAGGGCATGCGTTCAACTGTGATGGCAACCGTTGCTCCCCACCGATGGCTTAAATTGATAGAATGTAATTGAGGATAAATTTCAACAATTTGCCGTTTTATACGTTCATCTAAATTTAGAGGATGCTTATTATCATAACTTTCTACACCACCAAATAAGAGGCGATTATCAATGCTTTTGCGAAAATAGCGAACCATAAAACGGGAATCATCAACCGATTCCCCCCCTATAAGAATTGAACTATGCTTTGGTAATGGGTCCGTTGCTCCAATATAAGAGCGAATAGAAACAATATTTTTTTCAATAAAACGCTCCAGACCAAGTTTATACCCATTTGTTGCAAGTAAAACATGCTCTGCTGTTACACTGCCTTTTTCTGTTATTACTTTCCAATGTGCTCCCTTGCGCCTTACGGTCGTTACTTGTGACTTCTCATAAAGCTTAGCACCAGCATCTTGTGCTCTTTTTGCCAACCCGATAATCAATTTTAAGGGATTTATATGACCGGTATCCGCATCATAAATACCACCACAATAAAAAGTTGATCCAAGTCGCTCAAATGTTTCAGCCTTATCCATAAAAGTAAGCGCGTGATAGCCATAACGCTGCATCGCCTCAATATGCCGTTGATAAGAGAGAAGCTCACGCCTTTTATGAGTTACAGAAAGCTGTCCTCCTATCAAATCACACGGACAATTAGGCATTGCGCATAAAGCTAAAATATCTCTTTTAGCTTCTTCTGCCAAATCAAACAGAGCCTTACTTCGCTCAAAACCATACTTTTTTTCTAATGTTTCTACCCATTGCCGTTGCCCTGTTCCCAGCTGTCCACCATTGCGCCCTGAAGCACCATCACCAAAACGTGATGCTTCAAATAAAACAACATCTACTCCAGCTTTGGCTAAATGATAAGCAGCCGAAAGACCCGTAAATCCGCCTCCAATAATGACCACATCACACTGTCTGTTTTCACAAAAAGAAGGATACGATGGACGTTCTCTTAAAGCATCTTCATACCAAGAAATTCCTGGAGAAATTGAATTATAATCAATCATCGTCATAAAATTTAAACATTCAGCAGGAGATATTCACGCTCCCACGGACTGATTACTTCCATAAAAGTTTCAAACTCTTGGCGTTTGATTGCAGCATAAGTACTGACAAACACATCCCCTAAAATAGCACGTATCACTGTATCTTGTTCAAACAAATTGACTGCCTCAATGAGTCCACGCGGCAACTCAATATTATCAGCGTTTACATTATTTGTCGCTGGCTCATCCGGCTCAATTTTTTGTTGCAAACCAATAAGACCACACGCTAAAGAAGCTGCAAGGGCTAAATAAGGATTCGCATCTGATGAAGGAAGTCTATTCTCAACACGCCGCGCTTGAGGAGCAGAACGAGGAACTCGAAAAGCTGTAGTACGATTATCATATCCCCATCGCAAATTAACAGGAGCCGAATTATCAGGAACAAGACGTCGATAAGAATTCACATAAGGTGCAAGCATCACAAGTACCCCTGGCATATGTTTTTGCAATCCACCAATAAAATGGCGAAAACAGATACTTTCTTCACCATTTTCCTGTGTAAAAATATTCATACCGGTTTTCTTATCAACAACCGATTGGTGAATATGCATAGCAGAACCCGGCTGCCCTTGAATGGGTTTTGCCATAAAAGTTGCATACATATTATGTTTTAGTGCTGCTTCACGAATTGTTCGTTTAAACATAAAAACTTGATCCGCTAATTCAATAGGATCACCATGACGTAAATTGATTTCAAACTGTCCTGCTCCTTCTTCATGAATGAGGGTATCAATTTCCAATCCTTGTGCCTCTGAAAATTGATAAATATCATCAATCAAATCATCAAATTCATTCACACCAGCAATGGAATACCCCTGTCCACCACCAATTGAACGTCCAGAACGACCAACCGGTGGAACTAACGGATAATCAGGATCGGGATTTTTTTGTACCAAATAAAACTCAATTTCTGGTGAAACAACAGGGCTTAAACCCATTTTTGTGTAAAAGTGAACCACCGTTCGTAAAACATTGCGTGGTGTGTAATCCACAACCTGACCATTTTGATACACAAGATCACAAATCACCTGTGCCGTAGGAGCATCTTCCCATGGAACAATGCTTAACGTAGAAAGATCAGGCTCAAGGCGTAAATCACCATCTGCTTTAGGATATTCAAAACCATGACCATCTTCCGGATAATCCCCTGAAATTGTTGCCATAAAAACTGCTGAAGGCAATGCCAATGATGTTTCCGATGTAAATTTTTTAGAAAGCATCATCTTGCCCCGTGGTACCCCTGCTTGATCAGGCGTAATACATTCAATATCCTCTACCTTACGGAAAGCAAGCCATTGTGAAACTTGTTCCCAATTGTGCACACCACGTAAACTTTTGAGAAAACGAGAAACAGGTTTAAAATTCTTACTTTTCGTTTGTTTACCATTTTTTACATCCATAACATACCAACTTTAAAAACAATCAAGTCCTATTCTTATTGTATCAGCCCATGCATAAACGACACGAAAAAAATTTATCAACTGATATTTTGAATAATACTATAAGATCCATCAAGGTAAAAGAACTTTACGCTCAACAAGCTATCCTATCACCATAGTGAAAAAAATGATATTGCACGCGATACATCGGTGCTAACCTTCTCCTTATATAAAACAGCGAGAAATACCATATTGTACGTAACCTAATTCCGATTCAAATAATCATATATAAGCAAACATTGGTGAGAATAATAAAGGCGAGATATTTAATTTCCTTTTGGTTGTCGCAATGCTTAATTAAAAGAAAGGAAACTTTTCTTTTAATATGAAGCAAGTTTTGTAACTCTATTGTTATCCACATAGAAGTAAACACCCTAGGATGGTGAGTAGCCTTTACAGCTAGTGCTTACAAACACTCACCCCGCCATAATATGCGTAAATGTATTTTCAGGATAAGTCATACGCTCAGCATTTCCGATATGAAACTTAACCATCGCCTGCATAACAGAGCTATCAACCTTGTTCTGAGCGGATGGTACAAACTCTGCACTTATATCAATTTCCACCACTTGACATTGCACTTCGCACACAATATTTAGAGCTGAGAATCCAGTAGAGCATACCAAATCCAATAGATAGGAATTTTTGCTAATTGCGCCATGCGTGATCCAACATTTGATAGTCTCCAGCCCACTAGGAGGTGTGTTATTTATATCTAAAAAGCCAAAAAATCAGGATATGAGAACACAATAATATCAATTTCCTTTGAACTAAAGTCCTTCATCGTCGATCTTCCACCATCGTAAAATCTTTTTTGTATCAGTTGCTTTCACATACTTTGACTTATGACCTAGTGATACTGTGCAGATTGAGTACACATCCCCAGAGCCAAGATTGTAATTAAGTTCGTACCACTCTGCTCTTTTATAGAAAATAAATAACCATAATCTTCAGATATAATACGCCTAGATTCAATAATTACCGTAAGCTTATGTAAATCACAACCCAATTGTGATAATGCCTCATAAATTTTACGAGGGTATTCGTCATTGATCGTCACGGCATCGCAGAACGCTGTGGAAGTCGGATATCCCCCGCCTAGACTGATAAAACTTTTTTGATCCTTCAATGCGTAAATATCCTTTCCAGCCTTAGTTAAGGTGGATAGTATTAACTCAGTCGAATTCAAATTAGAGCCCACATGCAAAGGCGCCCCATTAAGCCTAATCCTATTGGATTCTAGCAAAGATAATGCGGCACGTAACTCCGCCGCAGTCATACCAAAACGCAATCTATCCCCGTTTGCCAGTACATGGCACAATCTCAATGAGATTTTAGGCAATATGTCAAAATGGCGGGCAAGAGCGATGATGTCATGTAATTCGATAATATTATCACACTGGACATTTATATGTTTTCTAATAGATAATTCTATCTCTTCTCGAAGTTTTACAGGGATATCAAAAAATATATATCTACCTTTAAAATCATCTTTTTGCACTAATGATATTTCATAACCAGACGCAAATTCCAAGTCCCAGCAACATAACAATGATGCCCCGCACGTCCATTAAAATACCCTGCTTTTTCTCGCCCTAGGCATTCATAGCCCGACCACGTAAAACAGGATACCAATTACAATATCAGACCATAAGGCTGCAAGAGAAAGTTTTTTTATATTTTTATCTTTACATTGCCTCTTAAACAAGCTAGCCTGTTCATATAAGAAGTTATATGTATTATACATATAACTTCTACAAAAGGAGGATTCATTATGTTCCGTGAAAATCTTTGGTAATACACTCGGGTGATTGGGTCACCAGTCGCCCGTCAATAATATAGTGCGAGTTAAGAAATTGGGGGAGGTAAGCTATGCAACTCGTGGATCATCCTTTTCTGAAGTTCGATCAACTCAAGCCGATTTACAACTTCACATATCCGTTATTTCGCACTATTTCAAATGAATTTTACGATTACCTAGACTTTAATAAACTAGCGCACAGTAAGCAGATTCCACAAGCGCGTACCGTTTCTCTTTATTTGCATATTCCCTTTTGCGAAACCATCTGTTCCTTCTGTCCCTTTCAGAAAGGGGCATACAAGCACGTTAAACAAATCGAATCTTATATTTCAGCGCTTACCACAGAGATCAGAGCCAAAGGAAATTTCATTCGCTCGCTTAGAGGGCCCATCCGCAGCATCTATATAGGGGGCGGCACACCGTCGCTTTTGTCCGCAGATAATATCCGACACATCGGAAAAGTATTGCATGCCGAATTTGAGCTCTCTTCCTTAGCCGAATTTACACTGGAAAGCGAACCGAAGAGCGTCACACGTGATAAACTTTATGCTGCCCGTGAGATCGGCGTTAACCGGATCAGCTTCGGTATACAGAGTTTCATTGAGCGTTTCCGATCATTGTTTAACCTCACCTCAACACGTGAACAAATCAACAATACCGTGGCTTGGTCACAAGAGATAATTGGACATGTCGGTTTCGACCTACTCTATGGCATGCACAGCCAGCAAGCCGAAGAACTATTATACGATTTGAAGCAAGCCAGCGAGCTTCACCCTGAAACCATCAACCTCTATGCAATCAACAATCTGGCTATCACGTCGCAACTGCATAAGTCTTACGCACAAAAAGGGCTAAAGCCATCCAGCCTACAGCATCGACAGATGCTTCGCTTATTTAGCGACATCGTTATGCGCAGCTGCGGCTATGCGCCGTGTAATGGGCATTCCTATATCAAAATTGCCAACAACACTCCTCTAACGCTCGCTAAAACGAGTTCAGCGAATTATTTCCGCTATCACAAATATTTGCATGGTTATCATGACGATTATGTGGTTGGCTTCGGGGCGTCAGCAATGTCGATTCTCGGCTCACTCGTCACACGAGCCAATCCCAGTCGAAGCGGATACATTACCGACATACAACTTAAAGGCAAATCCAAAGTATACTACAATTGGGTATCAGCGGAGCAACAAGCCTCCAAGGCTTTGTGTATGCGGCTACCTTATAACGGTTATGCCAAAAAAGAAAGAATTGACTGGACCGCACTCCCCTCTTTCGTATACAATAACCTACAACAGCTCATAGGTGCAGGTCTCATCGTAGAAAGTGATAACGATCTCCAGCTGACTCAGCGTGGTTGGCAATGGTATTCCAACCTTATGTATTTTCTTCTACCTCAGGCAGATAGGAATATCTTGGACGGCTATGTCGCAAACATGCTGAATACAACCGCCGTACTTGATGGAACAGCGGAAACCTGTATGGCATCTTAAGGAGAAAAGAATGTTCACGCTTTTTGCCAACAGGAACATACGCTATTTTTGCCTAACCGTTAGTCTGCTCGCCTTACTCAGCGGTGCTTTGCGCACTGCCATCCCGCTATTAGCAAGACAATCTGGATATGGCGTAGTCGGAGTAAGTTGGGCGCAAGGTCTCTTCTCATTAGCGTGGCCAATTTTCGGCATCCTTGCAGGCGCTTTACTTGATCGCTGCGACAAAATAAAACTTGCCACCACAGCTCTCCTCATCTTCATGCTACTGCATATTGTCCTGTTCGTACTGCTCATGATACAGATTGCTCCAGCCGAACAAATTTTCTTCTATGCAACCATTGCTGGATTCATCGTCGTTTCTGCCGAAGCTTATATAATGACGATTCCACCACTTATCATGGAGGGAGAGCGATTGATGACCTTCTACTCAATTGTCTTGTTTTTAGATTTCGGGGTCTCCTATTTTCTTGCCCCTGTCATAACAAGCAGCATTTTAGGGCATGGCACACTGCTATTTCTTGGCTTGTTAATCGTGCTTTTTATCACATTGATTTTTACCGCTCGCCGTGCTGTTCCGACATCGCCAACACTTGATAAAGAAAACATCACTTTCCGTTATATTATTGCCGGCTTTCGTTTCATTTTTTCAAATCGGCATCTTACCTCCCTTACATTACTCACATTCTTTCTATCGGTGGTATTTGGAGCATTCCTAACCTCGTTCATCTTCTTCGTTACCGACAGTCGGTATCTGGGCCTACATAGCAGCCAATATGGCGTGATGTTTGCGGCCTACGCGCTTGGAACAATGGCAGGTGCCCTATTTGCGCCGCGTATACGTTATGCACCGGTGCGCCTAGCTGTTCTCACTGACGGTTTAGGAACGGTTGTCTTGCTGCTGATTCCAGCCTTTTCAAAAAGTGCTGTCGTCGTATGGGGCGTCACCTTTATCGCTGGCGTTGGAGCAAGCTTATGGTTTATTGGTGTTACCGCCTTCAGGCAGCGCCTCACACCAAAGCAACTTCTCGGGCGAGCTAATTCTGCTTTTCGGGTGATAGGCTATGCTGGAATGCCGGTCGGAAGCTTTTTGGTCGGCGTCCTTGGTTCTTTTATATCATTGCAGTTTGCTGCCGCCTTTATCGCTGGACTACTATTGGTGGCTATCGCGATAACGCTTCCATTTCTTTGGCAGGCTGATCATATAAACACACCCAATCCTGCCACGAGGTAACAGCTTCTTTTTAAAAAAGACACGGTCAAAAAAGGCACACATACCCTATTACGCAATCGATTGATCTGTTCTTTGGACGAGGAAATTATAACCATAATGGCTGATAGAGCCAGCGGCACTATAGAAGCAGCCAAACAAGCGCTAAAGACAAAACAGCCCCTTTACGTTGCATTGGGCGATGATCCAACGCCTATATGAAGGATGCAGAGAGCTTATAGCGCACAGAGCGCAATTCTTAACTAAAAACTCCGCCCTAGCAATGCCTACTTATACTCCAGTTAATCCGTCACCCGCTGGACATCAAATGCCTCACCCCTTTACCGCTCCTCAAAATACATTTTGTTGCACTTACGCGCCGTATTCTTCCTTTGTAATTAAAAGACCAGCCCTCCTTTCCTAATTTAGGATTTCTGCCTACACAACGAGCAACAGATGCGACCATATATGCAATCACGCCTTAGGGCCTGCATAGTAGGAAGCTTAGTTCGAGAGATTCATAAAGCCTATATCCCAATAAATTTTCCACCCAATCCACCTTTTAAAAGGGCGGATTTATATAAACCGTTAGAGCAAGCTATGAAATCCTTAGGTGTATTAGAAATAATTGGCTGTTTTTACCTCAGACCAATGTTGATTGACTTTTACTCGTGCATATACGCAAGCGGTGCTACTCTTTTCTCAGATAGAAAGGACATAATCGTTACCATCTGACCTATTATTGTTTGAAAATAAAGAACAAGTATCAGTGCGACTGATGATATTGAAGAGCTATCTCATTTGTGGCTGTACTTAATTACGGCATTGGGAAGCTAGACACGCAATCCCCCATTTCTGCGCGCCTTCTGCATGATATTCATAAGATTTTACGCGGTACGTCCAAAAGCCTTGGCTAATTTCGCAAAGCACAAAATTAGCTTGGCGGTACGCAACTAAAGACAGCGTCATTCGTGCCGCCCACTCCTACCACAGCCCCCCACTCTTTCTACCACCATCCCCCGCTTAGAATCGCGCCAACTCATCACCGGTGCCTCGTTAAACACCACACCAGTCTCAAGGGCGGTAAAATGCGCCTTGCCGCATTTAATCTTCAGCATTTCTTTAAGGCGCAAATCAAACTCGCTATTCGTTCCTTTTGTTTTCAGTACAAAATAAAGCTTTTGCGCGCCATCTCACTCTAAAACACCCCCCAATCCGGCGTGTAAGAGCCTATGAGCGCCACGATTTTAAAGCTCCTTGGCAATTTAAAAAATAATTTTACTTCGGAGGCATTATCATTAATTTTGCGCAAATTCTTTCTCAATATTACTCTTATAAACCCCACATAATCATATACACTCTTCTCATTGACCACCGCCGGCCATATGATCGCCTTTTCCGACCTAATTTTACAGATATGGGATCAATCTCATTGTGATGCGCACATCCAGAGATTATTTTATCCTCTGCATTAGAACCAAAAACATGAACAATACGCAGAGGCTTCGGTAAGAAGGCCAACCGCTCAATCTCAACCTACACGAAAATGCATGTGCAAGCGAATGCCCCCCCATAATATGCAATATTTCAAGCCCGTCCATAGGGGTACCCCTTTTAAAAATTGTGCCTATGGCTTATAATAATCTCCAAAATATACATTTAGCCCTTGTCTGAAATAACTCAATTTTGGATTGATGAGAACGAAAACGCGCTGCGATAATCACGTTGTTCAGCCCTAATAACCGGCGAAGGGAGCCAATATTCCTGCACCACCAATGACTAAATAACGGTATTTCCTATCATTTTTGATCATATCCTCCACCCTTATTGTACATTTTATCAGCAAGATGTGCGCAGTAAGCCCGTACATTTACGCTGCTAAGTCTCCGTGTGCGGTTTTCATTCTCAAATGCAAAATCATCTTTAGCCGAAGCAACTTGATATTGCAGCGCCTGTCCATAAAGCGTATGCACAATTGGTACCAAATATACACAGGGCAGTGCGCATTTTGGGTTATATTGTCATGAGAGAGATGACTAAAAACTTTATCCCAAAAGCATTATACTCTAAATTATCAAGAGCATTCTTCAATCCCCCCTGAATAAGACCCGTGATAAACAGGGCTTGCAAGAATAACATCGTTAGCGTCTGCGATTGTTTTGACAAATGCATGCGTTTTAGCATCACAATGGTAATGACTTATAAAAACAACAACTTTTTTAAATGCCTCCTCAACGGCGTATGAATATAAGCACGTTTTTTCTCGTCATTTTTTAAGGTATTAAACTCTTCCAATCTACCGAACTTACTCTTAAATTGTAGCCGAATGATTTTAATAAACCCAT
The DNA here is from genome assembly GCF_042195515.1 of Bartonella sp. CB10SXKL. NCBI lineage: Bacteria > Pseudomonadati > Pseudomonadota > Alphaproteobacteria > Hyphomicrobiales > Bartonellaceae > Bartonella > Bartonella sp. CB10SXKL. The sequence goes on from NZ_JBHION010000005.1 coordinate 99,479, forward strand.
ATTATTTTAAAAACTCAACAAATAATATTGAGGCTACAATCAAAGACACTTCTTTTCAATATTAAGCAAGTTTTGTAACCTATATTGTTATCTCCATAGAAGTAAAAACAGCCTCTATGGATGGTGAGTAGCTAAGCCTTCACAGCTAGTGCTTTACAAGCGCTTTTATAACACTCACTCTGCCCCCATAGGATTGCATTTTATTAAATAACCCACGCGCATATAATTAAAGAGAGAAACGATTAAACTTGCACCAATCATGCCAAGCCAGTAGCCAATAAAGCCATATTCAAAAAAATTTGCCATTAGCGCTCCCCCAAATAGGCCTAACCCCCAATAACTTATTGCTACAACAATTGTTGACCAAAACGTATCAAGCAAACCCACAAGTATGCCATTGAGCATAGCTCCTAAAGTGCCAAAAGCAAAAGACAATAAAATGAACGGAAGCAACTTCCAAGAGAAAACAACAACGCTGTCTTCAGAAATATTAAAGATGGTTGTAAGGATAAATTCATAAGAGAGATAAACAACCACTGATAAAAATAAGACATAAGCTACAGCAAAAACTGTGACACTCATACGCAATTGTTTTAGAGCCATATTATTCCTATCTGCTCTATACCACGCTGCTATTGTCGCGGCTGCGCTGGAAATCCCCAAAGCCACCACAGAAATAAGCATATCGAGTCGCATCCCTATCGTATGTGCGGCCAAAGATTCGATCCCATAAGCCGTAATCATGAATGCAATGACCGAAGGAAAGCCCTCCGCAATAAGAATACGTATACCAATAGGTAGCCCTACTCGCAGCAATTTTATTATTCGTGAAATCTCTAACTTTGGTCTCAAATAATTAAAGCGAAAAGAATGAAAAGCAGAATTGCGGGACAAAATTATTGCTGCTGCAATAACAATTAAAATACGGATCAAACTGCTCGCAATTCCTGCACCAAAGACACCTAATCCGCTTGCAGAACCTATACCAAAAATAAGCAGCCAAGAGATAAAAAAGTTCACGATGATAGCCGCAAGCATAACCCAAGTTAAGGGCTGTGGATTACCAATTGCTGACAGCAATCCTCGGCTATTCACATAAAGATAAAAAAACACCACTCCTATAGCAGCGCCACTATTATATTCCTGTGCTATATTGGCAATTGTCTCATCTTGGCCGAGAAGACACAAAATATTCCTCGTATTGAGTAAAATGATTGCACTCATCATTCCAATCACAAGGGAAAGCCATATTCCTTGATCAAACCATGCCTTTAATGCATATCTATCTTGTCTGCGAAAACTTTCCGCAAGTTTTGGTGCAACCGCGGTAATAATACCTAGCCCAAACAACATAACAAAACTAAATATACTCAGAGCTAACATTGTACCACTCAAGGCTTGCACGCCTAAATGCGCTACAAGCGCTGCATCTGTGAAGGAAATCATCATCTGAAAGATAAACCCAACAGCCAGAGGCATGCCAAGAGAGAGCAATTGCTTCATCACAACAAACATTGTGAAATATCTTTCCATATTGAAGGGCATATTAAGCTCGGATCTTTTAAACAAAACACATTGATTTTTTCCGTAAAGTCTTTCCATCGCAAGTCTTGTGTAAAGGATGCATAATGAGAACGCATTAAGGTAAGAGGAGATGCCCAGTTCTTAAAAAAGAAGCGCAATGCACCTTTATTGGTTTTTTGGACTTTATGCCATGCGTTTTTTTGTACAATACTATGCCCCCAAGCAACTACAGTCATTGATAAAAGATCCTCAGCGAGCCGTTTGTTCGTCTTGTATATCCATTTTTAGTATTTTTAATCAAACTTTTTGGTACTGCAAGTAATACACCTGTGCTAACCTTTGCTTACTCGCTGCTTACATACGTAAAAAAACAAAGCCGACCAAGTTGTCAAAAAACACAGGCATTAGCATTTTTACAATCCATTGTGCCTATACACCAATTAAAAAAGAGCGTTTATGATACATAAGGCACCTCGATGCCCCACCGCTCTACGATCTAAAATTATGAAACTTTATTTCAACAACCAACGCACAATATTTTACGGACGCAAAAGCACCATCTAGCACTCACTAGGAGAGCATTCTATAACTATACGCACCATGTCCACATCACAAAACTATAGAGACTTCATATGAATGATTGCCCTCTCCAAAAATAATAATTTTGTCCACCTCCGAATCCAATCTGAAGTATTCATTTAACAACACATCAATATCATATCCTCTTGATATGCTCGTTCGCGATATTTCTGGCTAATAGCCGCACAATCATTTGGCGCATTCAAATCGATAAGCATCTCTACTAAAAACGATGGACAGCTATTAATTTCGACTCAATCCATATAAGATGACCCACACACTATTTTTTCCTGTGTCTTTATGTAAGTCACAGGCAAGGCCCTATTCAACTGTATCTTCACTCTCAGACCTCTTCGTTTTTTATTAACTTTTTATCAGTATAAAGCCAGGCCAAATTAAGCGGGATAATTGAACATATACAAACCAAGGCAAAACAAAAAGCTGCTTCTATACAAACATTATTTGCCAACCAACCAATCAGCACAAGCGCTAAAATACCAAAAATACGCGCAAGAAAACTAACAATGGATAAAACCGTATTTGCATTCTTTTGTTGAATATGTTTAAAAAACTCTGCTTCAAACTGCGTCATAGGAACAGAAAAAAAACTGTGAAATACGGTGAATAAAATAATAGGAGCCCAACTGTTTGCAACGAGAAGCAGAGCAAGCATAACAACAGCACTTAGGACGAGTGAGCACAAAGTTATCGCCATAGGAGCATATTTTTGCATAAGATATTTAATTACAAAGCGATTAAATAAGTATTTTACGAGAGTATAAGACACAAAGCACAGGCCAAGAATAAGAATTTTAGTCTTTCCTGTCGCATTGTCTAATACTCCTGTCTGTCCCAAAATAAAAGGTTGCCAAAAATGAAATATTGGCTGCAATGCAGCAACAATAAAACCACATATCAATATATAATATAACCCGATTTTTGAGGTAACTAAATAAGTAAAAGCTTCTGTTGCATGCAACAAAGAACCCGAGTCTATTGACTGACTATCCGAAGCGGATGCAATACCTATCCCCGTCACCCGACTAAACAAGAATACAAGCATGAGAAACCCGAAAGAACAAAAATAATATGCCGACTGATAATTATCCATACACAAAACAATAAGAACACCTAGCGCACCAGCAACCATATTCATGAATGCCGTCAGTTCCCGCTTATAGACGTTTACTTGGTGGTAGATCAAACTACCCTTGTATCCACCGCCGTCGATTAAGCCTTTAATCCATGTGCTATCAGCGCCAGAGCATAAAGCAAAGCCTAAAGCATATATAATTTCTGCCGGAATTAAGACAGAAAGATTAGGCGCGTAAATACATAAAAAGAAGAAGAGCGAAAAAAAGAAACATGATAAGATAACATTTTTTTTAACGCCGATTTTATCTCCTAAAATCCCACAAGGCACTTCAAAAATACAAATAGCCGCGCTAAACACAATTTGCAATAAGGCTAACTGTGCTATACTAACGCCCATAGACAAGAAAAAAAAAGCATGGAAGGAACCTGTAATCAGCCGAACCCCGCTCATTGCCCCACAGCCATAGAGCAACTTTTTAACTTCATAATCTATCGTCATTAATATATCCAAAAGCTATAAAGCTGGCAGCTTTTTTTACCGCCAGCTTTGTATATTTTCAAACTTCAATTCATAGAAGCGCCTCAAGCAGCCATTTTCTGCTCACTTGCTCGGGCTTTGAGCGCAGCAACATCAACCCGTTTAATTTTTTTTCAGTGGTTTATACATATCTTTAGTTTTCATAACTTTACCTCCTGTATTAAATGAAAACAATTAAATTCAACATGAAGTGTACATTATAACTACCTTTTATCAATTTATTATTTTGATATAAAAAGCTTTTCTCCCCTCCCCCTTAAGTATTTCATGCTCCAATCATTCTGTAACAACCACCGCAGCACTTGGAAACTCATGCGCCCCTTCGGGCAAAGTACGCTTATATTCACGCCAATTTATCACCGGCTGGTCGTTAAACGCAACGCTCGTTTGCAGTGCAGCAAAATGCGCTTTGCCGCATTTAATCTTCAGTATTTCTTTAAGTCGCAAATCAAACTCGCTGTTTGCCCCTTTTGTCTCCAGCACAAAGTAAAGCTTTTGTTCGCCATCTCGCTCTAAAAAAACTGCCCAATCAGGCGTATAAGAACCAATGGGAGTGGCTATTTTAAAACTTCTTGGTAGTTTAAAAAACAATCTGACTTCAGGATCATTTTCAAGACTTTGTGCAAACTCTTTCTCCACACTGCTTTCATAAACCACATGATCATACACACTCTTCTCACTCACAACAGCTGTACGCTCTAAATTTGCCACAAGCTCTTCACTGGTAAAAAGCTCTTGCACACTATATTCTTGCCCGACCAGCTTTAAATATTTAATGCCATCAATTGTAAGATTAACATGGGTTTTATTGAGTATTTCTTCTATGCGCTCTAAAAAAGCTTGTGGATTTTTTACAAACTCATGCTCACGACCACTCTTTGTCAAAATACCAATAATTGTCTTTGTGGTTAATTTCAGCTTTAAGGTCAAATAATGTACAATGTTCGGCAGTGCACAAAAACTATAATCAAGCGCACTCTGCTTTAATAACTGCTCTTCATAGGTCACACCAGCACTATCCAGTTCTATCTCTGCTGTCTGATAAACCAAATGCGCGGGCGCAACTGGCGCCATTTTTTCCACTGCATCCACTGCTTTGGCAACAAACTCTGTGCGATCAAGCTTTGCACGATAAGTGGTCTTTTTATTTATCTTTTCCCACAAGGCCAAAAACTCTGGTGAAGCCACTGTTTGCTTTTTAAGCTTAACCCGCACCTCGCGCGTAGCATTACGAATAATCGGCATGGCTTGGCTCGCTTCTAGCGCCTGCAGCACAGCCTGCTTCTGCCCTTTACTAAAACGTTCACTTAAATCTAACGTCCCAGTCGCCCATTGCGCTTTTAATGTATCTGTGATTTTTCCTGCTGATGTAAGCAAGGCTTTTTCACGCAACTCAACCAATATATCAGCAGCCTCTTGCGAAGACAGAATTTTTGTTTCTGTCACAGTTGTCATATAAATCAGATCTTGCAGCGTCTCAACATTAATAAGCGCGCCCGCATCAGTTTTTTTCACAATTTCTTGACGCAATTCGCGTGGCATTTCCTCCGCCCCTATAGCATCAAATTCGCTCGCTACTAAATCTTGATCTACTTTAACGACACCTGCCTCATCAATAAAATCTTTTGCAACAAGTATTTTAACAATTTTTTGTGCTTGCGATACTTCCACTTTAGCGGCCACATATTTTACATCTTCATAAATACGGCCAACCAAATGCTCCATCTGCAATGTACCAAGTTTATAACCAATATCCGCCTCTAATTCTTTTTGCAATGTACTCACAAACTCAGCAAAGCTTTCATTCACCATGACATGCAGCACATTTATATCTTTATCTTCTACCTGTTCACCGTGTTGGTTTACGCACAAGCGCAAACCGCGACCAATCTTTTGCCGTACGGTAAAATTCGATTTTTGCTCAATCAACATACACACTTGAAACACATTCGGATTATCCCAGCCTTCTCTCAAGGCCGAATGCGAAAAGATAAAACGCAAGGGGCATGCAAAAGATAATAACCACTCCTTATCACGCATAATCGTGTTATAAGTGTCATCATCAGCTTGGCTGTCGCCCTTTGTATCCTTATAGACGCCTTTTTTGTCTTGCGAGAAATAACCGCCGTGCACGTTTCGAACATTTTGTGCAAACTTAGTTCGCAAGGAGGCATATTTCTTTTTCGCCAACAGCTCTTCATAACATTCTTCAAACATACGCTCATAAAGTGCTGGCTCTTCATCAGAGCTACGATATTTAGCCACCTCATCAATAAAAAAAAGTGATAAAACTTTAATCCCTAAAGGCGCAAGCCGCAATTCTTTATCTAAATGTGTTTCTATAGTGCGATAAATTTGCGCGCGTTTAAGCTCTATTGTATTCACATCACCAAGGGCGTGGCCAAATTTGACAATTTCAGTATCAGAAAACTCAACAGCTTCATCCCCCGCCATGCAATTGATACCCGAAACAATATAACCCCTATAAAGCTCACGCCCGCCCGTAACGCGATACAGATCATCGCCTTGTCTCACTGTAACTGTTTTGCGGCTCACAGTGCCATTCTTTCCCGCAATATCCAACTCTAAGCGCGCCTTAAAGCCATGTTTGTGAGATACGGATTTCAAGGCAATATAGGGACGGTTAAAATTTTGCTCTATCTGATTAGAAGAAACACAAATTTGCTTTACCAGTCCTTTTTTATAAGCATCAACAGGTGTTAAACGATATAAAAGATTAATCTCATCTTTATGCGTGGCACTATAGCGGAAAACACAAAGCGGATTAAGGCTCGCAATAGCCTCCTTCGCTTTTGCTGTATTATCCACCGATTGCGGTTCATCTATGATCACAATCGGATTTGTATCTTGGATATAGCGCATAGCACTTTCGCCATTCAGTCTATCTTGCGGAAGGTTGATAATATTTTCTGCTTTTTTAAATGCATCAATATTGATAATCATAATTTCAATATTGGTAGAGCTTGCAAATTGGCGAATTTGCGAAAGATCTTTTGAATTATAAATAAAATAACGATAGGGCAGATTATCAAACTCTGCTTGAAAATGCTCCCTTGTTACCTGAAGTGATTTATACACCCCTTCGCGAATAGCAACACTTGGTACGACGATAATAAATTTGGTAAAGCCATAGCGTTGATTTAACTCAAAAATCGTCTTGCTATAGACATAAGTTTTGCCTGTTCCCGTTTCCATCTCAATAGAAAACTGCTTTTGCTCTAGCGTCTTACTCGCCAAGAGTTTATTGTTCTGTTGCACCTCTTGTAAATTTGCTAATATGCTTTCATCACTGATCAATAATTGATTACCATAACCAAATTCATTTAACGCTAATTGTCCTTGTTCTGAATGCAAGAAAATAGAAGAATTCCGTCGTGGTTGGCCTTTAAATAAATCAATGACGCTTTTAACCGCATCATTTTGAAATTCTTGTTGTTTAAATTTAAGTTTCATATCGCCGCCCCAATCGTCTCTCTATAGTTTAAATTTTATCAAAACTTACTTCATTGTCTTTAAAGATAAAGTCGCAATTAATAAGCGCCTCATCACTTTTAAAGGCCGCATCAAGCGCTACGATTTTTACGGGCAAATACTTTATCATCTCTTCCGCATCTTCGGGTTCAAAGGGCGGGTCTATGGCTATAATTACCAAGACATCGCCTTCGCTCTCGCCTATATAATAGAATTTTTTGCCATTGATTGGTAAAGGGTAAATTTTTAAATCCAGTGGCCAACCATATTTAAGTATGATTTCGAAGATAATATCTTGATGAGAGCGCTCGGGATTCACCCCCTGCAAAATATGATCCAAGCGCATTTGCAATTGTTCTTTAACATCAAGTGCATTCGGATCAATCGGGCTATCGTCCCATATGGAAAAGTTGGAACTATCGAGCTCTAGAACGCGAAATCCGGTGTCTAGAGGCTGCTCACTTGTGAGTTCTGCTTCATGCTTTTGCTTGATTTGTGCACCAGCGCGGCGAATACGTTCAATACCTATATCGCAGATAGTTTTATAACCAGTTTTATAGGCTTCGCTCTTTTCATCACATAATTCAGGCAATTGCACCATGATGAATTTGCGATTACCACCATCTTCAGCATTCAAAGCCATCACTGCATGCGCCGTTGTACTAGAACCAGCAAAAAAATCGAAAATGATGTCGTTGTCACTGGTCGTCTGTTCAATCAATTGCTTTATAAGACTCACACCCTTGGGATGATCAAAAAATTGGCCGCCTAAAAGTTCTCGTAATTGTTTGGTCGCTATAAAATTCATATCTGTTTCAAGCATTGTACTAAATGGTTTAGTTTGAGATTTAACTTCTGTTTGATGACGTTTATAAGTAGGCGTACCTTGTCCGTTTTTTGGGAAGATCACCTTGCCTTCTTTGATGATGTTTGCCATTCGTCCTTTTTCATAAGCCCATACACGATTGGGATTACACTGGTAAACTACACCCGTTTGTGGATCAGTAATCGGGTAATTAAGATTTGGCCGCTCTGATGCTGTTTTATTGCATGTCAAATTATCAGCCATCCAAGGCCCGCGCGGGTCATTATCGGGGTTGGTATAATTTGCAAAACTCTTTTGTACTCCACTAAAAACAGTGTGCCTGCGACTATAACACAAAATGTAATCATGGTCTGTACTTACATTGTTTTGCGCATCATTAGCACCAGTGCGTTTCCTCCACACCAGCTGCGCAACAAAATTCTCTTCGCCAAACACTTCATCACATACTTTGCGCAAATTATGAACTTCATGATCATCTATTGAGATAAAAATCACCCCATCGTCACGCAATAAGGTCTGTGCCAAACGCAAGCGCGGATAAATCATATTGAGCCAAGCCGTGTGAAACCGCCCCATTGTCTCAGGGTTCGATTTTGTCGTTTGGCTCGTCACTTCCTTATATCGCGCCAATGGGTCTTTAAAATCATCATCATAGATAAAATCATTACCCGTATTATAGGGCGGGTCTATATAGATCATCTTCACTTGGCCAAAATAAGCCCGCTGGATAAGTTTTAACACTTCAAGATTATCGCCCTTAATATAAAGATTATGTGTATTATCAAAGTTTACGCTCTCCTCGCGCTTCGGGCGCAATGTCGCAAATGAAGGCTTTTGAGCAAGCTTTAAACTTGCTCCTTTGCCCTTCCATTCAAATTTGAACTTCTCAAAATCATTATCAATATATTCGCCGCATAGATTAAGAAGCTGATCTATATTGAGCTTTCCCTCAGCAAAACATTGCGGAAAGACTGCTTTTAACTTTTCTATGTTTGGATTAATAGGGCTTTGACTCATGCCCTCTATTTTATCTTCACCCGCTATTATACTCATCTTTGCGCTTCTCCGTTACGCTTAGTATAAAATATGTCTATGAATATTTCTTTTGTACGTCGCAATTCCTTTTATCCTATTTATTTCTGTATCCTCTGCAAATTTACTTTCATGAAAAGTGTCGTATAAGCTGTTCTCTTTATTTTTTAAAGTTTCTTGTGCTTGTTTTATTTCTTTTTGCTTACGCAAGTCAGCTAAATCAATTCGCATTACCACATTTTGATCATTTTGCTTTTCTTTGATTTACTTTGCAAAAGCAATAATTTCGCGCTCTAAATTAGCCGCTGTTTGGCATAATAAAGACAGCGATTTTATATTTTTTCTTGTGTGCTATTATGGCACTTACAAATATTATCAATAAGCTTATCAATTGGCACAAGCACATCCAAGTACTATCACTGCCAACGAAAACATAAATTTCTTCATCATTTATTTCGACGCAATAAAAACCATTTCACAAGGGATTATGTCAGCATCCACTTCTAGTTTTCCCTTGTCCGCACAAGCAAGATTTGCTAAAATACCTTTTACGGAAGGTAAAATAAAAACACCCTCAAACGCCCACCAGCAGGCTGAAAATCCTTCCCATGCCATAAAACGCTTTGCCTTTATAGGTTTTATACTGTGTGTCAGATTCATAATAAAATATAGCTCTTATCATTTTGTCCCTGAGTGATTTGTATTGCCTTATCAATCATATAATTAGGCTCATGTACAAACCATGCTTTTACAATCTGCCATAGGAATGTATTAATCTCTTGCACTCGCTCCTTAAATATATTGCGGCATGATTTTTACATTATCAGCAACGTTGGTATTAATTGCCAACCTTCATGACGGTAAGCTTTAACAAAGCTTTCGTCTGCTTCTTTTTGTCGTCCCGTTAGTTAAACTCTTGCTTTAAACCTTCTTCGGTTTTACGTCTATATATAGCGCCGCGTATTGGTTTTATCGCTTGTTTAAGCACCTTTCTTGTCCCCTGTCATCCTCTCATCCCCGCCTTACAAGGCCAAAAAACAAATGGCTATTCCAATTGATGCCGGTAATATGCTTGGCAATAACTTTCAAGCTTTTGTAAATCTTGCCCTCATTGATAGCCTTTTGGCACCACAAGCACATGATGGGTTTGTCCTAAATAATCGTCACTGAAATAAGTGTGCCATAAGGCTTTGGGCTCCTACATTGACGTATACTTTACTGTGGCTATTTCTTGCTCTAATTGTTTACAACTCATTGTCTAATCCTCTCAAACACATGAATGTTCTATTTCCTCGATTAGTCCAGAAAATAGTGTGTGTTCACAAAGTCAGACAAAAGTGCAATTTATTCTTTTGCATTGGATAGCTCAACTCCCTCCACGCTTAGAACCAATAAACCTAAGCTTATTGCTGCTATAAGTTTACCGCGCACCCAAAACGAGAAATTTATATCCTATTGAAAAAATAAATTTAGAAGATCCCTTCTTAAACAAAGTCTCGACTAAATAAGATGGTTTGGGCATTTTTAGCAAAAGAGATAAAAATTCACTATCTCAAGGATCTTAACTACGTTATCGATCATACGCAAAAAAAGGTGAGAAGTGCAGATTTCTAAAAGAAATGATAATAGTCTTATAAAGAGAAATGGTACTGCAAGCGATACATCGGTTAGAACGTTCTCTTTAAAAACACACCGTAATTACAAGCGGCTTCAAAAAACAGCCTTACTAATATAATATTAGCTAGAGGGTTACATGTATATCGCAATAATAATGCACTCATTCCCGCAAGAGTGCTCCACATATTATGGCGTAGACTGTACAAACTCTGCCGCTCTTGCATACTCAGGCGTAAGGCCACTTAGTCGTATAGCAGCCGCAGTTTCAACGTAAAATAGCGGACGCTTCTGTATCATAATACTTGACAGAAGCATCAACAGCTAAGGATATAGGAACTAATTTGGATTCTTTCGAAATGCTATATATAAATTTAATGTGCCGCCCCAAAACACACCATCAGTGAACCCACTTAAAAGACCAAAAAGAAGATTAAAATCAAATGCATATTTCAAATCAGGTTCAATATTGAGAAAAACAATCAATGTGAATTTGATGACAAAAGCGATAAGAATAAATATCAGCGTCAATGGCGTACCATGCCGAATAATTAAATCCGTTCCCTCTTTGATTTTTAAACGCGCAGTAGCACGCCAGAGCAACCAGCCAACGCCAAAGCCGATCATCAGCCCTGCCAACATTGCGATTGCTCCCCAGCGTGGGAAGGCCAGCTGGTTAATCACATCGCTTGCGCCCAAAAAAAGAAAGACTAACGGCAAGAGAAAAAGGCGGTAAACCTTCGTTTCCCTATCTTTCAATGCGATTATTCCCCTCGCAATGAGAAAAATAAGCAAAATCCAAGCCCATAAAGGGGTTCCGGTCAGAATGTTAAACAATGACATATTATGCTCCATGATGTTTGATGCGATAAAAATATTGCATGATGTTAGGAAGATATTTAGAAAAAAGAATACCAGTACAAATTAAACCCATAGTGACCAACCAAATCTGCGGGGTCCATGTAAAAAAAGCCACTAGAAGGCCATTGGCAAAAAAGATGATTACCCAAATCCATGTAATATATTTATTGATGAGATAAAATAGGATATGTTTGCGTTTTTCTTCAGAAACACCAGCACTGGCATAAAAAATGGTAAAGGGTTTCTTTACCAGCAAGCTAATCAATGAAACCAGAGCAAGTGACAGATAGCAAAAAACTGTGGGGTAGTTCAGTAAAAGTGTAGACCATCCAGCGAAATAATTAACAAACAGGACAATAACTGTCAGAATGTTAGTAATCATCACGGGTTCTCCCTGCCGGACAATTTTAATATTCACAGCAATAATGAACAATAAAATCACAGTTAAGATGAGAGAGCGTTCGACCAGAGTTAAAAAGTTTCCATTGATAACCCAGGAGTAAATACTCCACGGAATAAAAGAGATTATTATGTTAAACATGGCGCATCCTCCTTTTTATATTTGATAGAAAACTTACCGCAAGTGCTTCGTTTTTTAGTTTCCGTATGAATATAAAAAACGCCACCCGGTTCATACTCTGTATCCTGTTTAATGGTCAACTGATAGGTATCTCCCGGATAAACTGCTTCAATGAACTTTACCTTTTTCAGCGCAACAGATGCGATATTTTTCGCCCTACCCTGCGTGGACAAAGCCAGAACCATCTCAATCAATAGTGAACCAGGACATACGGCGCGGGAGGGGAAATGTTCCTCAAAAAGCGGGTGATGCGCATTAAAGGAAAAAGTACAAGAATCTCCGGTTACAGAGGAAATCTTACATAAATCGCCTAGTAATGGAAGAGCGGCTTTCTCAGAACACGAGCTAGGGAAGCAGACCTTACTGACAATGATGATTGCCTGCGCAATAACGGCCCTGCCATTGTCGCATGGGCTGGACTTACAGTGAATACGGCAGTCCTCATTAATGCGTTCAATATGTCCTTCAACGCGCAACCGATCGCTATCAAAATGGACGGTAGAGAAAAACTGTTCAACCATAACAGGGAGATAGCGATAAGTGAGATCCAAGTTTTTAGCCACCACGGTGGCGAATCGAACTGAAAACTGATGCAAGGCTTCGAGTAACAAGCCCTGCTTCAAATAGTTATGCGCTAAATCCCAGTGAGAAATATCGATTTGCCCGCAAGCACGCATCGGTGTGGTTAAGGTGATACTCTGACATATACCCAAGAAATTTGGCTCGGTGCGATGCTTTATAGCCATGATTGGGGGACCTTTTTATATTTTTCTCTTAAAGCCTTTGATGATAAACCGAAGGAATGAGAGCTAAACCGCGCTTGATAGTGCGCGAGAAGTATCGGCATACGACAAACGAAAAAAGCCAACAATCCCAGCTCAGGAGCAGCCCGATGTTTGCTCATGATGCTTGCAATTAGAAAATCGACATTGGGTTGCTGTCCTGTATTGTCCGAAATAGATCGCGCAAGCGAACTGAAGGGGCGCATAGGCGCCTGAAAGCGTAAAAAAAAGAAATCAAACCCAGACATCCCGTTGCATAATCGGATGACCAAACCCTAGCCAGGGTTTGTCTTTGCAATAATGCGTTACCGCCACCTCAAGATTCTCGATTTCAATCTCATGGAGGACACTAGAAAGTCGCATGGCAGCATATTTGCAGGCTCCTATATGCGCGAGACCAGTAGCACAAAATCCACCGATTAGTGCAGAAATGACGTCTCTCTTGGTACGGTTGGTGGGATTTGAACCTACGACCTCTGGTGCCACAAACCAGCGCTCTAACCAACTGAGCTACAACCGCATAAAAAGAAAATGTATCATAAATGTTCACGATTTCGTAAACATTTATTCTTACGCTTATGTGACATAAGGAAAATCAACAAAGTTTGCAAGCCCCTTTAAAAAAATCTCGCAATTTTTTGTGAAGAAAAAAGCGTTTTTTTACAAAGGAAATTTTGCCCAATGTTCAAGACTATGATCACGATAGCTTTTTATGTTATCAACTCCATCTTGTTGCATCATCTGCAAAATCTCTTGCAGAATAGTTATGACAAGATCTGGACCTTCATAAACCATCCCACTATATAATTGAATTAAATCTGCACCAGCTTTTACTTTTTCCAAAGCGGTTTGTGCGTCCTTTACACCGCCAACACCAATAATTGCAATCTCCTTCCCTAATTTTTGACGCATTTTTGCAAGCACAATAGTAGAACGCTCAAAAAGTGGACGTCCAGAAAGCCCACCCTGTTCATTACTGAAGTGACTATTGCTAAGCCCCTGGCGTGAAAGAGTTGTGTTAGAAACAATCAGTCCATTAAAATCAGAAAGTTTTATTTCTTCAGCAACATCATCTAATTCTTTCTCTGATAAATCGGGAGCAATTTTTAAAAAAATAGGAATGGGGAATCCATGCTTGTTCTCTTGCTCATTTCGCGCTTTCGAAACTGCACTCAACAAAAGATGCAAACTGTCACGGGCCTGTAAATCACGTAAACCTGGTGTATTAGGAGAAGAAATATTAACCGTAAAATAATCAGCAACATCATAAAAATGAACAATACCAACAGTATAATCATCAATCTTATCGACCGTATCCTTATTGGCTCCAATGTTGACTCCTATAACACCAGTTTTTTTACACGCACGCAATCTATTGTAAACAACTTGATGTCCGTCATTATTAAAGCCCATTCTATTAATAATCGCTTCATCTTCTTTTAAACGGAAAAGCCGTGGTTTAGGATTTCCAATCTGAGGCTTTGGTGTCACTGTCCCAATTTCAGTAAAACCAAATCCTAAACGAAAAATACCATCTACAACCTCTGCATTTTTATCAAACCCCGCTGCAAGACCAATAAAATTTTCAAACTCAAGACCAGCAACAGTTACACACAAACGTTTGTCGATAACCTTTTGACAACCATTTAATCCACTTTTCAGCCCGAGAATCGCTAAACCGTGTGCTTGCTCTGGATCCAACATAAATAAGGCAGAACGGCCAATACAACGAAAAAAACTCATTAATCCTTCTCCACAACATAAAAATGATCCATCGCACCTCACCTATATCTTTTAACACAAAAGATTTCCAATCAAAGAGAGCATATTATCCAAATAATATTCCCCTTCTAGAAGAAAAATCATCATATAATAGCCATACATGTTTATATTGATATATACTGTGTAAAGAACTTTTTATTCTTAAAAAATGTTTCTCTTTTTCGACATTTTTTAAAGATTAAAATATGAATCCTAATCTTATAAAATGCAGCATGAATTGAAACATCAATGGCTCTTTACCATAGTCATGGTTTTGTGGCATCTTATGCAGGCAAGCTCATAATTCTCTTAAATATGCATGCAAATGCCCTCTATTCCCAAAGTTCCTCTGTGTAATATTGTTTTCAACAGAAACAAAGCTTGTTCTATAAAGCTATTTTTTTCCTAGCATTTATAGGATACATGGTTCATAAAAACATCTAAATTCATACTATTGTTGCACCATTTATTAGCAACAGAATGTTCAATCAATTTGTACTCTATTGATAGAATTTTGAAGAATCTGCGTTGTTTCCTTTGCCATTTCTGATGCGTTAAATACAATTTTGCATCTATTAAGTGCTCTGTCTAACATATATTTTAAGTAATGACAGTTGATTGTTGAACTCACACCTATCATACCAACGACTTCCAAACCAAAATGATCTTGCAAACCCTAGAGCTCTGCTATTTATAAACTGATACAATCTTCCAGCAGATGAAATGTGTTTCTTACATCGGAATTATCTCCATTTTAGCTCATGCAACCCAGTACAAATAGCTTTTAGATAAGCCATAATGCCCTCCTAATTTCTATTATCGCTTACTAAATTAAGAGGAATTAAATTATAAGTTTTACTGTGGTATTGTGTAAAAATCTCTCTTTTTAATGTTAACATAAAAATCTTGAGGCAATTATATAAATTAAGCTACAGTTTTCTACTTTCTGTTGAAAAAGCAGATATAGTTTTTATTAAAAAAGCTTTTTTCTAGGAAAGGTTCTATGTAAATTCAAATAGAGCCCTAAAATCCAAATAGAACCCTAAAGCTCTTTATTAAACCTTATAAAGTCTTTGAAAATAATATTAATATTGTAATATAATCATAAAAACAAAATCTGCCCTTTCCTTTTTCATCAAAAGCGGTAAGTAAATTACCGTATATCACTTACATAAAGGGGAAAATGCAATGCTTAAAGAATTCAAAGAATTTGCCCTAAAAGGTAATATGATTGATCTTGCTATCGGTGTGATTATAGGGGGTGCTTTTGGTAGCTTGGTCAACTCAATTGTCAATGATATTTTTATGCCAATCATTGGATTGATTACAGGTGGAATTGATTTTTCTAATATGTTTATTCAACTTGCTGGCGAAAAACAAGCAACATTGAGTGCCGCCAAAGCAACTGGAGCAACCATTAGCTATGGACACTTTATTACTTTACTTATCAATTTTCTCATTATTGCTTGGGTGCTTTTTTTATTCGTTAAAGCTATGAACAAAATCCGTAGAAAAGAAGAAGAAAGCCCCCAAAAAACGTCTTCAGAAGAACAACTGTTAACAGAAATTAGAGATCTTTTGGCTAAGAAAAAATAATTTTATGCAAGATTTACATCATGGAACACGAGGAAAAAACATTTCCACAGTTGTTCCGTAATTGGGTTTGGAGAACAGTAAAAATTGTCCCCCTCTTTCTTCCACCATTGCTTTACACATTGGGAGCCCTAAACCTGTTCCCATAAAAGCGCTATCACCAGATCGGCCATCCTTGCGCTCTACTTGACCATAAGGTTGCAGTGCCTGTATAATCTCTTCTTCGTTCATCCCTATACCATTATCACTCACTGAAATTTTTACACGTTCTTTTCTATAAGAAACGTGAACAATAATCTGTCCACCCAAAGGTGTAAAACGAATAGCATTGGAAAGAAGATTCCATATAATCTGGCGAAACACTTGTTGTGATACAGGAATAAATGGAACATGAGGTGGAGCAACAATACGCATGATAATGCCGTTCTGATTGGCTTGTGTCTCAAGAAAAGCTATCGTCGCACGTAAACAAGATATCACATCAAATGTTTCAGAAATAAGGGAAGAATCAATCTGGTTATCGGAACCAGAATAATTTATCTTCGAGCACTCTAGTAATTGATTAATCAGCAATAATATATGTTTTCCAGAGGAAATAATATCGCGTAAATATCCATGATAGCGCTCATTTTCTATCGAACCAAAACGGCCTTCTCTCATAATTTCTGCAAAACCAATAAGAGCATTCAAAGGTGTTCGTATTTCATGAACAACTCCAACGATTTTATCCTCTTCTGCTTTTTTTTCTCCTGATGGAACTGTTTGTGTCCTATCACGCAACATAACAGCATAATTTCCTTGCTTTGCCAAAAATACAATCGTTATCAAAACGGTTATATTTTTATGATTTTTCGTCATTAAATCAGCTGTTTCTCTGCGATTTAAAACCTGATTTTTTCCCTCCATGCGGATTGATTTAAAATATTTTTCAACCAAAAGTCGGCTTTGAAAAGTAAATAATGAAGAGAGTGGCTGTCCTCGCAGTTCATTTATTTCATAACCCATTAATGCTAAGGCTGCCCTACTCGCTGATTGAATAAAGCCTTCTTCATCCAACCATAAAACACCATCTGTTGCTGTATCCAACAATGATAAAACTGCAGCGGGCTCTTTTACGAGAGCTTGTTCTATAGCATTTACCGGCAATGTTTGTGCATATGGTAACTGAATAGCTGTTTCTTCAACTAAATTTTCTTCTTTTACCGATGAATTCAATTCATCACGCAATTGCTCTGCAATTTCATGAAAAGCTGAGCGTTCTATCTCCGTAAGACATGGTATTTCTGTTGCTAGCTTTTCATTTCTTTTTTCTTGGACTTTTTTTTGTATTTTTAAAACACCAAAGCCACGAAACCCTTTAAGCTGCTTTGTAACATCAAAAATTGGCAAAGCCGACAATTCAACATCAAGCCATTGTAAGCAACCATCAACAGGCCATTGAACAATCTCTTTACTCCAAGGCATAGCCGCTTCAATAAAACGACTGAGAACCAGATATCGATCATCATTAAATTGATGAGCAAGTTCATGAAAACTACACCCTAAAATAGAGGAAGAGAGAGGACCAACAACTTCAGCTAGCTCTTTTGAGACTTCACAAAACAAACCATTGTGATCGATTTCCCACGTAAAAGGCCGTGGCAAAAGCTCTGGTGTAAAACGAAAAGCTTCTTGCTGAGATTTTAATTCATTTGTATTTAACTTTAACTCATCTGCTTTTAATGGCATAACTAAAACTAAAAAGTGTTGGATTTACTCTCAAATGAATAATGCTAATTTGTTTACAATTATCTGTTCTGGTTAAAATAACTTGATATCTCATATAAATTGTCTGTAGCAAAATTTTGACTGTTTCATCAACAAAACAAGAATAAAAAGAAGCTTCCAGCTCTTGTTGCTTATTCACCCATTATGTAATAAATCTTGTTACAATAATGGTAACATCTCCCTCGCATAAATAGTACTCAAAAAGAATACACTTATTTTACACATTCATGCGCCTTTTTTGAAAAGATATCGCCCAAGATCCCCAAGCTTATTTTACGACGTCATCTGTAAATGGTGTAATGTAAAAGTCCCTATAGAGGATATCAAGGCATTGTGCATTACCATTTTTATACTTATAAAAGAGCTGGTTAGCACCATCATTATACTAATTTCAGCCCCTAATGTTACCAATAGTTCTTGGCATTTGAAGGCATTCATACAAAGATCTTTCTTTCATTAGAATCGCTACAAAAGAAAAAATATACCACCGCACTATTTTATTAAAAATTTTCTCTGTAAAAAAGAGAACACAAATTATCTTTCTTCATATAAAGATTTGTTTAATTTCTTTATATTCCAGATCATTTAGAAATGTTAAAATATCTCATAATCTCCTTTGATATCAGCTTGTTTACCTCATCAGAAGTCTTAATACAAAAGATCGCTTTTGCTTTATTACTCTCCATTTAAATTTTTAATATTATATAAAAAAATAAAACAAGCACATTTAAATAATAACTGTCAGATATTTAAAAAATTGCATATTTTTAAATGCGTTTGTTTATTTTCCTTCATTGAGTAAAATTTCACGTTTTCCAACATGATTAGCGGCTCCAACAATGCCTTTTTCTTCCATCCGCTCGACGAGAGAAGCTGCTTTATTATAGCCGATTGAAAGTCGGCGCTGAATATAAGATGTTGAACATTTTTTATCACGCATAACAATTTTTACAGCTTGGTTATAAAGTTCCTCACCCTCTTCATCAAAATTTTCTTCCTCAGAAATTTCAGCCGCTGAATCAGCAGAAGTATCCTCTTTGTTATCGTCTTCATTATCCGTTACCGTTGCCAAATAATCAGGTTTTCCTTGCATTTTAAGATGTGCAACGATGGATTCAACTTCTTCATCTGAGACAAAAGGTCCATGAACGCGCACAATGCGTCCACCACCAGCCATATGAAGCATATCCCCTTGACCTAAAAGCGTTTCAGCACCTTGTTCACCCAAGATCGTACGACTATCAATTTTTGACGTTACTTGAAAAGAAATGCGGGTAGGAAAGTTTGCTTTAATTGTACCGGTGATAACATCAACAGAAGGACGTTGCGTTGCCATAATAAGATGAATACCTGCCGCACGCGCCATTTGCGCTAAGCGCTGAATGGCATTCTCTATCTCTTTCCCTGCCACCATCATAAGATCAGCCATCTCATCAACAATCACAACAATATAAGGAAGCTGCGTGAGATCCATGGCTTCTTCATGATAAAGCATTTCCCCTGTTTCCTTATCAAAACCCGACTGAACAGTACACATGATCGTTTCGCCTTTTTGAGCTGCAAGTGCAACGCGTGCATTAAAACCATCAATATTACGCACACCCAACTTAGCCATTTTGCGATAACGCTCTTCCATTTCACGAACCGCCCATTTTAAAGCTGTTACTGCTTTTTTGGGATCTGTGACAACGGGTGTTAAAAGATGTGGAATGCCATCATAAACAGAAAGCTCTAACATTTTAGGATCAACCATGATCAAACGACACTGCTTTGGTGTCATACGATAAAGAATCGACAAAATCATTGTATTAATTGCAACAGACTTGCCTGATCCTGTTGTTCCTGCAACCAATAAATGAGGCATTTTTGCTAATTCTGCAATGACCGGTTCACCATTAATCCCCTTCCCCAAAGCAAGAGCAAGTTTAAATTCACTTTCACGAAAAGAACGTGTTTGGATTAATTCCCGTAAATAAACGGTTTCACGAACCGCATTGGGTAACTCAATCCCGATAACATTACGTCCAGGAATTACAGCAACGCGTGTAGAAATAGCAGACATAGAACGCGCAATATCATCAGAAAGATTAATAACGCGCGATGACTTTACGCCCGCGGCGGGTTCAAATTCATACATTGTTACCACTGGCCCTGGATGAACATGGATAACTTCACCCTTAATGCCAAAATCTTCCAAAACACTTTCCAAAAGTCCAGCACCACGTTCTAATGTTTCTTGAGGAATCATCGTACCTTCATGAAAAACAGGTTCCTGTAATAAGTTGATCGGAGGAAATTCATAAACATCACAGTCAATAGATTGAATATTTTGCATAAAAGCAGAATCATAATTACCTAATGGCATACGAGTAGATTGCAATGTTTTAGTTTTACTGTTTGCTTGCATCACAGAAAAATCTTTTGAATTCTTTGTGACGGCTTTGTTTATACAATCAACAGTATTATTGGCGACAGTATTATTGCTATTTTCAGTCTCTATACTCGCCCCTGCATCGCTTAACGCCCCTGTATTACTTAACGTATGAGCAGAATCTTCAACAGAAAGCTTAGAATGACTCTCTTTAGTAGTATCATTATTTGTATGCATTAAATCAGAAATTTTCTCAACGCCTCGCATCCTTTCCGCTGGAGATTCTGATGTAATTGAATCATAGAGTTGTGGAAAGCGGTATTCAAGAACACGATAAAGAGCCGTTATTGACTCATCAAAGGCTGTGGGAATATCCGGTGTAATTTCATTTGTCGTATCAATTGATATTCCATCCTCTTTTGACGTTTGAGTCTCCACATGTTCAAATATCAAAGATTCACACTCAAAAAATGCATCATCGGAAAGATGCAAAGCAGGTTTTATTTTTTGTAGCACATTTTCCACTTGTAATTTACGTTCTTGTTCATCCTCCTCAAGTGGAATATTTGCTGACGGCATATGAATAGCTTGTCGTGACAACTGCTTCAGAACCGTTGAATGACAAACTGATGTTTTATTCTCTATTGATTGAGGATTAATGACTTTTTTTGTCGAAAGAATATTGGTTGTTTTCTTGTTACAACGTACAATATCTGTATCTGTAATTTTTTTTTGATCTTGCTTCGTAAAAATTTTAAACTGTTTTGCAAAAACTGGATCTGTTTCTATACGACGACGCAAAATCTCAACTTCTGGGGTTCTCGTGAAACGGACGTTTTTTCCGAGGGCAAATGCCTTTTTCCACACTTCCGGATAAGGAAATATCTCAGTAATCTTAACAGATAAATCTTCTCTTGATGCACCTTCCGTACTATCATCAGAAAAAGAAGACGTAGAAATAGATTTTGTTTTCGAATTATGCATGGCACCCAACAAATTTATAGCAATGAGAAAAATAACCTTTTCAAAAAGAATTCGTAGAAACTATCATACGAAGGTTAATAACCTTTTGCTGATGGTTACTTTTTAATGAAAAAAATAATGCCATAATACATATTCATAATCTGCCTTTTGCATATTTACGATATAAATTGCTCAGTTTATGGTGTCATAGAGCTCGTATTTCATTTGTTTTGAAGAAAACTTCATGATAAAAAAGCTTCAAGAAAATTGTCTATGCCTCTCTTTCTCTCCCTTTGCATAAGAGAAACTAGTCTCAATAATACAATGAGCATTGCTCTATTGAATTCTCCATGCTCAATTATCACGATATAATCTAATTTCTCGCGTTTTTATAAGATTACCCTTGTTATCCTCGTTTAAAAAGGCTTAGACTAAGACAATCATAATTACATAAATACAAATAGAAAAAAGGGAGTGAATTATGTTTAATAAACGGAAATTTTATATCAATGGTCTATGGGATGAGCCAAGCATTCCTCACGATTTTGACGTCATTAATCCATCAACAGAGGAGGCTTGTGCTGTCATTAGCCTTGGAAGTACAAAAGATGCCGATAAAGCAATTAATGCGGCTAAAGAAGCGTTTCAAAAATGGAAAACAACGTCACAAAATGAGCGTCTTGGATTTGTTGAAAAAATTCTAGAGATCTACGAAAAACGTTCCAAAGACATGGCAAAAACCATTTCAATGGAAATGGGAGCACCGATTGATATGGCGCTTAATGCGCAAACTGCAACCGGAAGTTCCCATATTCGCAATTTTATCGAAGCTTATAAAGAGTTTTCGTTCCAAGAAACTTTAATAAAGGGAAATGAGCAAGCAATCCTTCACTACGATCCTATCGGCGTCGTAGGATTAATTACGCCATGGAATTGGCCCATGAATCAAGTAACTCTTAAAGTTATTCCTGCTCTCTTGGCTGGCTGTACCATGGTGTTAAAGCCCTCTGAAATTGCGCCTCTTTCTGCTATGCTTTTTGCTGAATTTTTAGATGAAGCCGCACTTCCAGCCGGTGTTTTTAATTTAATCAATGGTGATGGTGCGACTGTCGGCTCTTACCTCTCTGCACATCCAGATTTAGAAATGATCAGCTTTACTGGTTCAACTAGAGCAGGAAAAGATATTTCTAAAAATGCCAGCGCTACTTTAAAAAGAGTCTGTCTGGAACTTGGTGGAAAAGGAGCGAATATTATCTTTGCTGATGCCGACTCAGATGCTATTCAACGTGGTGCACGACATTGCTTTTATAATAGTGGACAAAGTTGTAATGCACCGACTCGTATGCTTGTGGAACAGAGCATCTATGACAAAGCCATAAAAATAGCCAAAGATATTGCAGAAACAACAAAAGTAGGACCAAACTGCCAAGAAGGAAATCATATTGGACCTGTCGTTTCAAAAAAACAATATGATAAAATTCAAGATCTTATCCAATCTGGAATTGATGAAGGTGCAACTCTTGTTGCAGGCGGGACTGGTTTACCAAAAGGAATGGAACGCGGTTATTATGTCCGTCCAACAGTCTTTGCTGATGTAAAACCTCATATGCGTATTTTTAAAGAAGAAATCTTTGGTCCAGTTCTCTCGATTCTTTCTTTTAGTACAGAAGAAGAAGCCGTCGCTTTAGCGAATGAGACTGAGTATGGTCTTACAAACTATATTCAATCGCAAGATCGCAACAAATGTCGTCGTATTGCGGCACAAGTACGCTCTGGTATGGTAGAAGTTAATGGACATGGATTACCCAGTGGAAGCTACTTTGGAGGTGTAAAATTTTCTGGGCGCGCTCGTGAAGGAGGACATTGGGGAATTAAAGAATTTCTCGATAGTAAAGCAATTTCGTACTGGTAAAATCTTATTAAAAACTTAATAGGAATCGTATGGTAATACAGAAAATAACGGATGAAGGTGCTCTTGGGCAACGTCTTGATCAGTGGCTCGCAAAACAATATCATGATGTGCTCTCGCGTTCGCGTTTGCAAACCCTCATCCGTGAAGGCTGTCTTAAAATTGATGGTCAATTCATAAAGGAACCAAAAACAAAATTAAAACCTAACCAAATAATTGAATTGGAAATGCCTGACCTTCGTGATGCAGAACCTAGCGCTGAAGCCATTGCATTGGACATTCTTTTTGAAGATGATCATGTCATTGTTATTAACAAACCAGCTGGTCTTGTTGTTCATCCTGGGAATGGCAATTGGACCGGTACATTGGTTAATGCCCTTATTTACCACTGTGGGAATAGTTTATCTGGTATAGGTGGTGTTAAACGCCCTGGCATTGTCCATCGTCTTGATAAAAATACAAGCGGTGTTATGGTTGTTGCAAAAAATGATCTAGCTCATAAAAGTCTCAGTGCTCAATTTTCTGATCATGGACGTACCTGCGCATTAGATCGACGCTACCATGCCTTGATTTGGGGAACACCTCAGCGCAATGTCTGGACAATTGATGCATCACTTGGCCGTTCGCCCCATAACCGGACAAAGCAAGCTGTCATCCATAACCAAAACCCTTATGCTCGTCATGCTGTTACACATGTTTCTCTGCTTGAAAAATATGGCTCTCATGCAGACTCAACATCTTTTGCTAGCCTTCTGGAATGTCGCTTGGAAACTGGACGCACCCATCAAATCCGTGTTCATATGACTCATATTGGGCATCCACTCATAGGCGATACAGTTTATGGAAACGCTTTTAAAACAAAATCAAACACATTCAACCCCACTATTAGAAATGCAATCGATCAATTCAACCGACATGCACTCCATGCTGCAAGTCTTACTTTTGAACATCCTTCTACCGGTAAAGTTATGTCGTTTTCCGCACCACTGCCTCAAGATATGGCTAAACTTATTAAACTTTTTAAAAAAATGAATTGAAACTTTTCCCCTTCTCAAGATTTCACAATAAAATATCTTTTTTTGAACAAAATTGAAAAATATGCTAGAGTGAGGTTATGAGGATAGTTAGCTATCTAAAACATAGAATTTGCCTTATCAGGGAATTCAAACAAAAGGAGGGTGCTATATGGCCCATATGAATTTATTATCAGTAATGACAGGTGATGGTGGTTTAAACCGTTACTTGGAAGAAGTGCGTCGTTTTCCAATGCTTGAGCCAAAAGAAGAATATATGTTAGCTCAGCGTTACCGTGAGCATAATGATCTAAAAGCTGCGCATAGGCTAGTAACCAGCCATTTGCGTCTCGTAGCTAAAATCGCGATGGGATATCGGGGCTACGGACTTCCCATTGGGGAAGTCATTTCAGAAGGCAATGTTGGACTCATGCAAGCTGTTAAACGTTTCGAACCAGAGCGGGGTTTTCGTCTTGCAACCTATGCAATATGGTGGATTAAAGCGTCAATCCAAGAATATGTATTGCGCTCTTGGAGTTTGGTGAAAATGGGGACAACAGCTAATCAAAAGCGTTTGTTTTTCAACCTTCGTAAGTTAAAAAGTAAACTTCAAGCACTTGATAGTGGCGATCTCAATGCAGAACAAGTGAAAAAAATTGCAATCCAGTTGAATGTCACAGAAGATGAAGTTGTATCAATGAATCGTAGGCTTGGTGGTGATACTTCACTCAACGCACCAATTCGAACAAAAGAAGGGGAAAACAGTGAGTTGCAAGATTGGTTGGTGGATGAATCTAACGATCAAGAACAAATTTTAATTGAAAAAAGTGAATTAGAAAATCGCCGTTCCATGCTCATAAATGCCATGGACAATCTCAATGAACGCGAAAAGCGTATATTTAAAGCGCGTCGTTTAAACGATGTACCACTAACCCTAGAAGAACTCTCTGGCGAATTTAATATTAGTCGAGAACGAGTAAGACAAATTGAAATGCGTGCATTTGAAAAAGTGCAAAACTCTATCAAAGATTCTACTTTATCTCAAAGTCAAGTATAAAACCTAGAGTTAAGTATAAAGCCAATGGTTTGCACATTCTTTAAATGTGAAAATGAAAAAAAGCATGCCTTGGCTTTATACTTGTAAATTAGCCTATCGAATTCTTTAAGTTATTGATATGTAAAGCTTTATTGAATATATTTGGTATATAATTGATAAAGACGGTCGTAGAAAATTCTTCACAGCCGTTTATTTTTTTGCATCTATGTTTTATTTTTTTGACCAAGAACTGTTAACTTATCTTGTTGTGCAAGCCATTGTCCAATAACTTCATTAAAAATAGACTTACCTGTTGGTCCTTTTGCAAAGGTTAATTCACTTATACGCCCGTTTTTATCCGTTAACACCAAACGCATCCAATCTAATTCTCGCATCAATTGTAAATTTCGATCAAGAAATGGATGATTACCACTCAATGCGACAAGAAAAAAGTCATCGTTAATCTTTGCAGCAATGGTTCTTGTTAAAGCCTGTCCAATGGATTGTTCACTTGCTTTAAAGGTTAATGCTTGAACATTGCTTATAGCTTTACCTGAAAATTTATCAGAAAGAATAAAAACAAGGTCCATAATATATGCAGCAGGAAATGACTGATCGGTATTACGACGTAAAATTAACCGTAATGATACCCCTTCATCAGGAATTGTTATATCACCTTGTATAGTTGTTTCTTCTGGAGCCCCCTTCACTTGAGATTCTTTTATAAGCGTCCAGCGAGCACTTCCCGTTGCTATCTTTTCTGCATCATAATTTGTACGTGCTTGATAGAAAACAGCTTCACCTGATTTTTCAAGCGATTGCAAATTGCTATCAACAACTGTTGAGAGTACTTCTTCATCCGAAGAATCTATCGCTTGTTTTAAACCAACATCAATTTCACTTCCATCCTCTAATAAGCGTTGTGTTAACTTTCTCTTAATTGGAAATGCCTTTGGTACTCTGTGAGAAGCTTGAAGATTTTCTTCTAAAAACTGATGATCATTTGATACAAATACACGCTCACCAACAAAAAAAATACCAACAATTAAAACAACAAAACTAACAACAGAAACAGCACTTATTACAATACGCCTTTGCACTAACGATTTATTAGCACGACGTAAAGCCTGAGAAAAAATGTGCGAAACAATATGCGGATTATCTTCCTGCGAAGGAGAAATCTTTAACACACTGCTATTAACATGCTGAGAAGGCACATCAGCCTCCATATTAACAGGCTCTGCATCTGGTATATCTGATACACAAAGCTCATCAAATACCTTGTTATCCTTTGAACGCGTAACAAAATCCTGTTTTCTTTTTATATTTACCTCTGAAAATTCATTATTCTTTGGTAATATAGTTTTTTTTGTATATTTCTTATCTTCATTTATATTTGTGGGATTCCACCCAATAACTGAAGAAAGCCGCTTCTTTTCAACTGCTAAATATTCTCCTTCAACAGTTGCAATAGAACTTTGAAGAATCTTTCTCTGTTCATCCGCTATTGCTTGTGGTATTTTTGCTGTTAAAAATTGATGTTCTAGTGTTTCGGTAGCACGCCTATAAATCCGCTTACGCACTTGTGGTGTAATATTATTTTGTGCATTAATTGTCTTTTTTAAGATTCCAACGAAATCTACCATTTCCTCTATAATCTCTCTTAAACTGAGAAAAAATCAATAGTAAAGCCAAAAAACTTTATTTTAGCCTTCTAAATTGATTGCCATTTAATATTGGTACAACTATCGCAACAATGTAAAATGAATATGAAAAATAAACAATGCTATTTTGCACCTTTCTCTTACGTACTCTTAAAAACTTTTTTGTAAAAAGAGACAAAAACGCACAGAGAACATATATAGAAATCTAAAAATAATAATCAATTAACAAAGGGATCCGTAATAAGAATAGTATCTTCACGCTCTGGACTTGTGGATAATAAAGCCACTTTTGTATTAATCAGTTCTTCAATATAGCGTATATATTTAATAGCCTGCACTGGTAAATCTTCCCACCTCAATGCATGTGCTGTTTCTTCCTTCCAACCTTCTAATGTTGCATAAACAGGCTTCACCCGATCCTGAGCTCCCATGGAAGAAGGTAAATAATCAATTCTTTTACCATCAAGCTCATAACCAATACAAATTTTTATTTCATCCAAACCATCTAAAACATCAAGTTTTGTCAATGCTATACCTTGAACACCGCAAATTGTTACCATCTGACGTACTAAGACAGCATCAAACCAACCACATCGACGCTTTCGACCCGTTACAACACCAAATTCATGTCCACGCACTCCCAGAAATTCACCAATATCATTTATCTGCTCTGTCGGGAACGGCCCTTCTCCAACGCGTGTAGTATAAGCTTTTGCAATACCCAAAACATAATGAATTGCATCAGGTCCCATCCCCGAACCTGTACATGCTTGCCCAGCAACTGTATTAGATGACGTTACATAAGGATAAGTTCCAAAATCATTATCTAATAAAGCACCTTGCGCACCTTCAAAAAGAATGTGTTTCCCTCCTCGATAACCTTCATCTAAAAGACGCCACGTACAATCCATAAAGGGCAAAATTTTATCCGCAACTTGCATCAATTCATCATAAAGTGCTCGAGAATCAATCTCTGCAACACCCATCCCACGACGCAAAGCATTATGATGCCTCAAAAGCCGCTCAATCTTAGCCATAAGTGTATCTTTTTCTGCTAAATCCATCACTCGGATAGCACGACGTCCCACCTTATCTTCATAAGCCGGTCCAATACCACGCTTTGTTGTACCAATTTTTAAACCAGATAAACCGCTTTCTCGAATTGCATCAAGATCACGATGCAAAGAAAGAATCAAAGGAGCATTTTCAGCAATACGCAAAATTTCTGGTGTGATTTTTACACCCTGATCACATAGTTTTTTTACTTCTGCAACAAAATGATGAGGGTCAACAACAACACCATTGCCTATAATTGATAACTTGCCACGCACTAAACCAGACGGTAAAAGTGATAATTTATAACTGACTCCATCAACAACCAATGTGTGGCCAGCATTATGCCCCCCCTGATACCTCACCACGATATCTGCTCGCTCAGATAACCAATCTACAATTTTACCTTTGCCTTCATCACCCCATTGTGTACCGACAACAACTACATTGGCCATAACTTTCTCCGTCGTGTTTGGTTAAAAAAACCAGCATTCAAAAACAAACACTTCTTTATAACGAAACCTTAGAGCAAGTGCGACTCCTCATTTCAGATTTTTCTCAATCTTCAAGTGATTAAATTTTCAAATTTATGATAATAAAGATAAGCAAATACCAAAATATTTTAAATCTGTTATTTTTGCTACAACAAAGTAAAAAAAATAGAGATTTTAATTTGTGCGTATCCAACACCTGACAGAGCATTCATTCTCTCTCTTAATCTTTTACAATTCACGTAATATTTAGATGCTGTCTGTCTGATACAAGAATACGAAAGATCATCATAATCTTTCGTATCCTTTTTTGTTTAAAAATACGTTGTGAAAATCACCAGTAATTATTTAAAGCTGTGCTTTTTCAACTTGGAACGCCCACTCAAGCCATTGTGTCAAAATTTCAAGATCGGAAGCCTCAATTGTTATACCCGCCCAAATTCTAAGCCCAGGAGGAGCATCGCGATACGAACCGATATCATAAGCAACCCCTTCCTCATCAAGACGTTTCACAACCGCTTTTATAAAAGATACTCGCTTTTCCGTATCCAAAGCAGTAATCACTGGATCCACAATATCTAAACAAATAGCGGTGTTAGAACGCACTTCAGGATCTTTTGCCAAATATTCTAACCATGGCGTTTTGCGAACAAAAGCATCAAGTACAGAAAAGTTTTTCTCAACCCGTGCTCTTAATGCCGCTGCACCTCCTAGAGACTTTGCCCACTTCAACCCATCAAGAAAATCCTCAACACAAAGCATAGAAGGTGTGTTGATGATCTTTCCTTTAAAAATATCTTCGTTCAATTTTCCATTTTTTGTCATATAGAAAAGTTGAGGCATAGGCCAAGCTGGAACATGATTCTCAAGCCTCTCAACAGCACGAGGACTTAAAATCACCATACCATGTGCAGCCTCACCTCCCAAAACTTTCTGCCATGAAAAAGTAACAACATCTAATTTTGAAAAATCAAGATATTGCGCAAAAGCTGCAGATGTTGCATCACAAATGGTCAACCCAGCCCGCTTATGCGGAATGAAATCCGCATTAGGAATACGCACACCAGAAGTTGTCCCATTCCATGTAAAAACAACATCCCGATCAAAGTCAAGTTGTGTTAAATCTGGTATTTCACCATAAGGAGCTTCAAAACGACGCACATCAGAAAGCTTTAATTGCTCGACAACATCTTTATTCCACCCAAATCCAAAACTTTCCCACGCCGCCATATCAATGCCACGCTCACCTAATAGAGACCATAGAGCAGCCTCAACAGCACCGGTATCTGAACCGGGCATAATTCCTATACGATGATCAGAAGGAACCTCAAGAATCTCACGGGTTAAATTAACAACTTCAGCAAGTTTTAATTCTGCTTCTCTAGATCTATGTGAACGCCCAACTAATGCATTTTTAAGAACATCAAGAGTCCAACCAGGCCGTTTACTACAAGGACCTGAAGAAAAATTAGTGTTATTGGGACGACTACTTGGTTTTTGTAACATTATCATTATTTCTCCCCTTTTAGATGTTTTTTTCTTTATAAAGAAAAACAAATTATTATAAAGACTAATCAACAATCTTTGTAGAAAAAGTCAAAAATGTTGTCTATTATTTCGTATGCTTAAAATTCACGGAAACTTTATAAAAAAATCTTTCTTAATCATGCTTCTCGATTGATTCTTTTAATTTTTTTCGTATCACCACCACGATAAGACAGCATTCTAATAACAATACACTAAAGTGTCCAATATACCTATCAAATTTATTTTATGATAAAGATTCATTGATAACGCTCTAGAATAGGGAGATAAACTTATTAAAAAATCAATTATTTTTCTTTTGATGACTGGACAGAGAAAATTTTAATGTTATAACCGCAAACGCTTTATGTTTTTTATGAAGCATGCCCAGATAGCTCAGTTGGTAGAGCAGCGGACTGAAAATCCGCGTGTCCGTGGTTCGAATCCGCGTCTGGGCACCACACTCTTCTTTGTTGTATGTAACCTATTTTTTTATTGACTTTTAAGTTAATGATGCCTGAGTAAAGTTAAGGGAATAGGGTTTCTAACATTTGTCTATAAAGCACGCTTCACACAATAACAATATATTGATTTATAATGATAATTTACTGTTTTGTATATTGAATTAGACCCCCGAATAACGTAAGATTCTTTCATTTCAAATCTGTTTATCTTGAATCAACT
>NZ_JBHION010000006.1:0-125430 GCF_042195515.1 Bartonella sp. CB10SXKL
TGGCGGATTGTTAATTATCACAAACAGCAAAACTTAAGGTTTGCATTCAGGTGCATTTTTATACTTTTTACAAAAAGAGCTGTTCAAACGCTTCTTGACACTGGGCCTCGGGATCACAGCGCCCGGACGACAAATGGGCAAGTTTTCGGCTTTATGATTTTCACACATAGTCCCCCTCCCTACTTTATCACGAAAACCTGATTGAAGCATGCAAGCTTCAATAGTTCCTATTGCATTGTTGCTTAACTTTCTATTTTCTGGATCGACATCATAAGGCGTTGGCATACCACATTCTAATAATGCTTTTCCTATTTCAGTAAAATCTGCTCCTGATTTCTCCCACACACTTAAATACCCTCCAGGAGGCTTATTAAACTGACATCCAGCGATACTGAATAGAGTTACAGCACTTAATAATTTTAGAGTTTGTTTCATTTTTTACTCCATGATCTAATTCAAGTTTTTTGTTCTAAATGAGATGAGCCGTAAAGTGTTCTGCACTTATTGCCCGCATCTCCAAGACAAGTATGGGGATTGTAAGGACTTGTGAACATATTCCATGTTTCTTTCCACCAGTTACTACCAGCAGGTATTGTCTCGTAAGTATAGCCATTGCCGCCAATCCATCGGCTTACAAAGTCATATCTATTCCCATCAAAACCAATAGTGGTTTGTTTGCCATCACTCACATAACCTAACAGACCGGATGCAACTAAAGCATTAAAGGCGGGTCCATAGAAATTGATCTTCGTGTTGTCGGCTATACCGTGAACACCTTCTTGTTTGAAAGAATACAGCATATTCCCCAATGTCATGGTACCACGGCTATGTCCATAAAGTTCTAACCCTGTAATACCATAGCTATACACCAAATCTTTTGCTTCTTGTGTGGAATTGGTCAAACCCCAAAAGTTATTTTCCATAAACTTCTGATAGCCCGCGACTAGAAGTTCTGAAATAGCAGAATCGGCTTGGGGGAACACAACAAAATAAAGCGGTGCATTTTTATCCTTCGCATGTTGAACCGCATAAACAGCGGCTTCCTCTGGTGGAGTAAAGATGCCATTAAAGGACACATGCACCTTGCCATCAGCACCCTCTTGTAAATGCTGCTTTTCTTCATCCGTTAAATAATGTGCGTGAGGTATTGGTTGTCCACGAGCGTCTCTTATAGGTACCCCATTTGCATCTATTTCATAGAGTATATTACCCTGTTCATCACGGTCGACCACGGCGATGGGGTGCTCTTTGATAAACATGGTTTTATAGGAATCATCGCTGTATTTAAACCCTTCTTCTAAGAGTTGCGTTACCATTTCACGGTTTTCATGGACGATTTGTTCCAGCTTGCCTACATCGAGCTGTTGTACACCCTTATGGGCAGTGGCAGTATCACGATTAAGGGAGGAGATTGCTTGCTCAACATCTTGCCCTGTCAATGCCTTCTGCCCTGCTTCATCAGTAATGACGATAGTGCCATTGCTGATAGCGGATTTGGTATATCCTTCCTCTGAATCTTTAGCTTTTGAATGATCTAAGACATTTTTAGCAATGTTTTTCCCGACACCATATTTGCCCTGATACATCGGACCACCCGCAGAAATGCTTAAACCTTGGCTGCTAGCTTGAGCATGCGCACTGTTGCTGATATCACTGGTGCTAATGCTTCCTGTGGTCAGACTGTTTTTTTCTGCCGGCGCAGTGCTTTCAATAATACCTCCGGTCAGGGTTGTTTTATCTTTAACGTTGATATCAAAGCCACCATCACCCGCTTTGATGCCTGATTGTTCCACAACACTATGATAATCACTAGAGGATTTATCCTTGTTTAAGGAAATATTGGTTGTGGCTGTACCCTCCTTTTCTCGGCTATTATAACCAATGGAAACAGAGTTTTGCTTGCTGGAACTTTGTCCCGTATCACTCTGGCTTTTTATGGTCAAGCTTCCTCCCACATCCACTTTGACTTGATTTCCAGAAACCACGGCGCCTGCCAATGTGGTATCCTCTCCACTGCTGGTATGAACAGTGCCAGTGCCAACAATATGGCTGTTCTTTTGCTGAACTTCCTCACTGGAACCCTTGCCTTTACCAAAAGAAGCATTCCCCATCCACCCTGTATCACCAACCATAACTATACCCAATATTCATTGAAGCGCTTTCATTGTGGTTTTGTGTGCTTTGCGTGCTTTGCGTGTTTTGCGCACTTTCAAAGAGGATATGTTGTCTTGCATCCAAGGTGATATTCCCGCTCTGCTCATCATTTGCATAGACTGGATTGGTACCAGCGATAATATCAGCGCCAATACTATGGATGCTGCCTTTGTGGGCTTGCATATTAACAGCGCGTCCTGCTTCTATTGTACCTGTCACCGCAGTAGATGTCTGAACCGATGCCTCCTCCTTCTCTGTCTTAAAGCCCACGGTTACGCTAGCAGAAACATCAGCAATATCACGAATAGACTGTTTGTTTCCACCTTTCATCCCATTATAAAGACCTTTGCCTTTGCTATAGAGATCATAGCCTTTTAGACCAGCAATAAGACCATTACCGATTTTGTGTTTTGTATCCCCATGACCAAAACGTTTGGCTGCATCCTTTACATCTTTTACTGTACCAAGAATACCCACATTGACAGAGCCTGTCACACCAGCAAAAGACTTTTCATGCTTTTCTTTTGCGTTAGAGGTATCATAGCTTTCTGATAGGGTGATATTATTGCCAGCATCAATGTTGACATCACGATCCGCCGAAACAATGGTTGCTTGTAAATTCACATCATTGCCACCATTGATCTGCACATCTTGTCCCGCCTTGAAATGAGATGGCGTATTGGTATTTTCCCATTGATCGCCCGTATCTTTAGCGCTTGCAATTCCAACACCTACAGAAGCACCGCTAGGGTTCTTTTCAAACTAAAACCCAAAACCTGTGCGTTCTTCCTTTGAGCTTGCCCTATGACGATTGTGACCAGGTGAAACATTCACATCATGGGCTGCCGAAACATGAATATTTTCTTGCGCAGTAAAATCAGAGCCCTCCACGTTCACATCTTTTTTGGTGGCGGTGATGGTGATATTTTTCCCATTGAGAGAAGAGCCTTGATGCTCAAAACTCTCTTCATTTTCTGTCTTTCCTTCACTCCCGTATATCGACACAAAACCCTTGCCTGATCCCACACCAAAACCTGTTTCATGGGTCTCTGAATGGCTTTTATGGTGATCTGTCATGCCATCAATCGTCACACTTTCTCCGCTCACATTGATATCTTGACCGGAAAGAAGATGAGAAGCAGAAATCTTGGCTTCTCCTTGTGCGTCTAACACGATGTTGCCCGTCGCCCCAAGGATAGAGGAGACCGTTGTGGTATGCGATTGAGATGTATCGGAAGATTTCTCATGCAAAAAGCCATTTGATGACGATTGTGCTTGCTGATCCAAGTGTTCTTGGGCGCCTTTGATAGTAATCTTTCCCCCAGAGTGAATGGTAATATCCGCTTGTTTCTGTTCTCCTGGTGCTTTCTCTCCTGACGTTTCCTCTGCCTTACCGGCTACGAGCGTCGAGGCTACAACTTCCGTGTTGTTTCCGGAATCAATGGCAATGCCTTCACCCCCTGTTATGCTTGACCCCACAACTTGGCGCACATCCATCTTGTTATGCTCAGATTTGCTGCTACTAAACACCCCACCCTCTTTGTGATACGACATCTCATAATGTAAGCTATCCTCTGCATTATTGATCAGGACATCGTTGCTGGCTTTCAGCCCTACCTTGCCATCAGCCGCAATGGAACTACCTGTGATGCTAAGATCATGCGGTTTGCCATCCTGCCCTGCAATGACAGTGGTGTCACCTCCCGATTTTATCGAAGATCCAACCGCATGAGAAGCTTGCATGTCCACTTTCGTGTTTTTGGTGCGAAAATGATACTCCATCTCATCGTTTCTTACCCCTATTGTTATCTCCCCTTGGGCGCCAAGAGCAATATTGCCCTTGGCATCTATATCGGAAGCAGCAATATGGATATCTTTTCCAGAGAGAACAGTGGTCTCTTTTTCAGAACTTAAATGAGAGCCATTGTGCAAGGCAACATGAGAGGTTTGATCTCCGCGATGGCTATTGGCACTGTTGCGTGTGGCATCAATCGAAACATTCCTCTCAGCTTGCAAGAGAAGTTTATCCGTTGCTTGAACATCAGAGCCTAAAATATTCAAATCTTTTCCAGAGAGAAGTGGGCTTGATGTACTTTGAAAAATATTTATTTAAAACAAATGTGTGAATACACAACAACAAGTGTATTCCGTTTAGGGCGTTCTGTTTTGCATGAGGAGTATGATCCCATTAAGAAATGCAATAAACAAAAACGTAAGACAATGCATCATCTTTATTTTCATTATTTAAAAGATATTGCTCTAAATGCTTTTGAAAATCGTAAAGCTAAATTAAAAGAAGATGATAAAGTTGGAAACTAGTTTTTCTCTTTGTAACTTTATATTCTTCCCCAATGAGGCTGTATTCCCGTTTCAGAACTTACTCTAACAGATATATGTAGTATGCTCGCTCTAATCTAGCATATAAAAGTAGACTAAAGTTCACCACTGGTTATGATATTGTCCTATTTCTGAGATTAATTAAATACTTTTCACTTAAGTGTAAAATGATAGCCGTAATATAAGATTTTATGTAATAAGTAGTTATAAAATCGATGCATACTATTAATTCGCCTTTTATAATATAAAACTTTTTTAAGCCTTATAATACAAAATGATACCAATAAAAAAATAAAAGAGATTAAGAGAAATAAAATAGAGAGCTAATAAAATAAAGGCCCCGTTAAACGAGGCCTTAGTATTTTTTGTGCTGATAATTTCATTTAAATTAGAATTTGTAAGCGACACCTACACGGAAGTCATTGGTTTTGTAGTTGAATTCACGTGTATCGTTGGCGAATTTCTTTTTACCAAAATCGGAGTAACGGTATTCAGCACGTAAAAGAACGTTGTCTGTCATTGCAAAGTCAACTCCACCACCAATAGTGAAACCAAGCATTGTCTTCGTGTCATCAGCCCAAGTGCCACCAGTCAAATCTATGGCTTGCTTAGCCCCTGCCTCTGGCACTTTTCCATCCCCGTCAGCTTTCTGCTCAACTTTAGCTCTCTCTCCTTTTCCTGCAACGGATTGAATGCCCTGTACCTGCGCATAGGCAATACCACCAGCAACATAAGGCATAATACGGTCAACAGCAGCAAAACCGATACGGACACGTGTCGCACCAGACCATTTTTCTTTGTAACTGTGCGTTTCTGTTACCTTGTCACCGTTTTCAAAC
This sequence comes from Bartonella sp. CB10SXKL, assembly GCF_042195515.1. Classification (NCBI taxonomy): domain Bacteria; kingdom Pseudomonadati; phylum Pseudomonadota; class Alphaproteobacteria; order Hyphomicrobiales; family Bartonellaceae; genus Bartonella; species Bartonella sp. CB10SXKL. The sequence continues at coordinate 5,331 of NZ_JBHION010000006.1, forward strand.
CGTTGCTGACCTTTTAATTCAACCTTAGCTTTTTCAAGGGCATCATTAAAATTTGCTGCATCTTTTTCAGTAAGAGTCAATTCACGGGCTTTTTTTGATTCTTCACGGTCTGCCCAAACTGCATCGGTTTCAACACCGAGAACGAGACCATTTCCGAGGTCTACGTTAGATCCGGCATAAATGCCACCCATGAAACCAGAAGGACTAGGTGTGTTATCTTTTTTGAAAAGTTCTTTGTCTGCTCCTGGAATAGTTACTTTAGTTTTACTCGAAAAGTTGCCAACTTGACCACCAAGATAAAAACCTGTCCAAGAAAACGAAGGGGCTGCTGCAATAACTGCTGGTGCAACTTCATGAGGGATCACCACGTCAGCAGCTTGTGCTGCAGAAGATGAAATTAAAGCAGCAACAGAAGCTGCTATTAAAGATTTTGTATTCATAATTTTGCTCCTAAATTAACTATAAAATGACCTTACAAGATTATAGATAGAAAAGCTGTAGTAAAAATGTCACAACCATACAAATAAACACCCAGAAAACCAGTGGTTTGATCAAAGTCAAGATCTCTTAAAAATTTAATTTTTTATTAATACTTTTTATTCATAACTGTACTTTTGATGAAATTAGAACTTGTAAGCGATATCTACATGAAAGTCATTGCTTCTGTAGCCTAGTTTAAGGTAATCCTTTTTAAATTCCTTCTTACCAAAGTCTGAGTAACGGTATTCCGTACGAAGCAGAATATAATTTGTCATCGCGAAATCTATATCACCACCAAGAGTGAAATCCACCATCGTTTTTGTTTTATCAAATACCGTAGCAGAAAATGCTTTACTTGGGTTATCATTTTCCGATTTTTTTGTTCCTGAAATTTTACCAACACCCTGTATTTACGCATAAGCAATACTACCGGCAACATAAGGCATAATACGATCAGTGACGGAAAAACCAACACGAACCCGTGTTGCACCAAACCTTTTTTCTTTGAAACCAATGCGATAAACTGCTGTGTAACCCTTTTGAAACTTTTCATTTTCATCCAATACAACAACACCAATGTGACACCAGCATCTTTAAATTCATCATTAAAATCATCAAATTCATCAATCGCAAGAATCTTTGAGACCGTCTTCGTCTCTCCTCAGTCTGCCCAGACTGCATCGGTTTCAACACCTAGAATGAGGACATTTCCAAGATCTACGTTGTAACCTAAATAAATACCACCTATGAAACCTCAAGGCTTAGGTAGTCCATCTTTATCTGAAGTTTTTTCTTTTGTCTCTAAATAAAATACATCAATTTTGACTTGAAAAGTTGCCAACTTGACCACCGAAATAAAAATCTGTCCAAGAAAATGAAGGGGCTGTGATAACAACTGCTGGGGCTGTTTCACGAGGAACGATAATATCAGCAGCTTGTGCTGCAAAAGCTGCTGCCATAGCGATAATAGAAATTGTGACTAAAGATTTTATATTCGTAAACTTTGCGCCTCATTTATTTAGAGGATAATGCTACAAGATTACATAAAGAAAAGCTGTAGTAAAAAATAATACAGTCATAGAAAATGGAGGATGCGCTCAAAACAAAATCGCTGCATGACTTTACAACGCTATTAACTTCACTCCGTACGAGAATTCGTAAGTTAACTTATCGATTTTGAATGTAATTCTTGTCTGTCGTTTATGAAAATATTTTTATATCTCCAATAAATATGGAGTGAGTAATAATATAACAACAGAAAATAATAGAGGCTCTGTCAAAGACAGAGCCTCTTGGAAGTTTATTTCGTTTTTTACGAAATTAGAATTTGTATGCAACGCCAACACGGAAATCATTGACTCTGTATTGGAGTTCAGATGTGTCTTTAAAGTATTTCTTTTTACCATAGTCTGAGTAACGATATTCTGCACGCAACAGAACATTGTCTGTCATTGCAAAGTCAACACCAGCACCAAGGGTGAAACCAACAAGGGTCTTTGTTTCATCATATACGTTACCAGAAGCAATAACCTTATTAGCATCCTTACCAGCATTAGCATCTTTTTTCACTTCAAGTGCGGAAATGCCCTGCATCTGCGTATAAGCAACACCACCAGCGATATAAGGCATGATACGATCAGTAGCAAAACCTATACGAACGCGTGTAGCACCAGACCACTTTTCTTTCATAGTAATACTTTCGATGTATTCATCCCCGCCTGCAACTTCTAGACCATCGTTCTTTTTGACCTTAGCATCATTGAGGAGTTTATTAATTTTATCAAGACTTTTACCAGTTCCCTGTCCAATAATCATTGTTATACCATCAATTGTGTCTTTTTTACCAATAAAAGAGACATCTGTATCCAAGCCGAAGATCACACCATTGCCGAGATCAACATTGTAACCTGTGTATAGGCCACCGAGCATACCGGAAAGCTTAAGATCGTGCCAACCTAAAGTGCTAGAACCTTTGTCAGATTTCATTGAACGACCACCAATCTGAGCACCAAGATAAAAACCTGTCCAAGAATAGGCAGGGGCTGCTGTGATGACTGCTGGGGCTGTTTCACGAGGGATGACAACATCAGCAGCTTGTGCTGCAGAAGCTGCCGCTATAGCGATAACAGAAGTTGTTACTAAAGATTTTATATTCATAAACTTTGCTCCTAATTTATTTATGAGCACAGTGCTACAAGATTACAGAAAGAAAAGCTGTAGTAAAAATGATACAGTCACAGAAAATGGAGGGCACATCCCAGACAAAATTGCTTCATAGCTTGATTTTGTACGAGAAACCTTAAAGATTATATATATAAATAACTTATTGATTTTTAAATGTAATTTTTGTTTGTTGTCTATGAATTTTTTTAAGAAAATCTGAATAATATCTTTTCACATCCACAATAAATTATGTATTGTGTGATAATATAGCAACAAAGAATAACAAAGGCTCTATCTTTGACAGAGCCTCTGTTATTTTACTTACCATCTTTTAAAATTTGTAAGCAACACCAACACGGAAGTCATTGGTTTTGTAAGATGTCTCATATTTGTCATTTGAGAATTTCTTTTTACCAAAATCTGAGTAACGATATTCCGCACGGACAATAACGTTATTGGTCATTGCTAAATCAACACCAGCACCAAGCGTGTAACCAACAAGGGTCTTTGTTTCATCAGACAGAGTACCAGAAGCTATTACTTTATCTGAATCTTTCCCTGTTATTGAAATCAATGCACTATCTTGAAGCTGTGTATAGGCGATACCACCAGCAACATAAGGCATAATGCGTTCAGCTGCAAAACCAATACGTACACGTGTCGCACCAGCCCACTTTTCTTTAAAAGTGAAACTGTGGGTTCGTTTATCACCAGGTACAAGCGCATCTTTACCAATATTAATTCCAGATTCTGTTAATATCTTCTTAATATAATTTATGTGATCTGGAAGAATAACATATGTTTTTCCTGTCTTCGTGTCATCTTTATTAGACCACATGATATCTGTATCAACACCTAAAATAAGGCCATTGCCGAGATCAACGTTGGAACCTGCGTAAAAACCACCCATGAAACCAGATAGTTTAGGCAAAAGGTCATCAGGTGCTGGAATCTTTTTTCCGTTACTGAGAATATCCATTTTCGTCTTACCCGAAAAACCACCAATCTGCCCCCCAACATAAAAACCTGTCCAAGAAAAAGTTGGAGCAACAATAACGGGAGCAACAGGTGTTGGACTGGGGGGAACAATAACATCTGCTGCTTGAGCTGCTGAAGCTGAAACAAAAGCGAAAGCAGAAGCTGTTATTAACCATTTCATATTCATATTTTCTCTCCATAGCTGAATATTTATTTGAACACACCATTTCATATAGAGCCCCATCTTCAGATATCTGTAGCAAAAATGATACACTTATAAAAAAAACAAAAAGCCAATCAAAGTACCCTTAATTGCTTGATCTGTAATAAATGAGAATTAAACTATGCCTATGCACAAATGATCTCTTTTCCTCACGTTTTCTCTCCTTTATCATTTTGATAAAAAACTGCGCCACAGTACTCTCCGTGTAAAGCGTGTGCTATTGACATAAAAATATAACGTATTGATTTATAATGAAAAAATATCTTTTATATTAATTCGTCTGCAATATTGAAGATGCTCTTAATCTTAAGCCTTTTTTATTAAAGCCCCCCTGCACCTCACAAACGAGCAAGTGTGTGAATAAATAAAACTATTTAAAAGCTAAAATGCTTCCTATTAATACTCTCAATATTGTAATAGTGAAGACCGTTACAATATTGAGAGCAGCTAAATGTAACTGTTCCATTTAAATTCATACAAACAACGTTTTTAGCTTCATCCTTCGCATAACCAAATGTGAATAGCTCTTTGATTGTTTTTTCATCATTGTAAAGAACGCTTGTAGCGCACATGAACAAGATCTCCACTACCCTATGGACTGCAACAAGATTACATGCAATTTCATTACATTTACTCTTTGTTTTTAATTTAGGCATTTATTCCTTTTTGACATACTTACCATTTTTTTCTTCTCTCAACCTTATAGTAAAGTCTTTTTCAGAGCTTCAGCCTTATTTGTAGGCTATCATTTCATACTCCTTTACAAGACGAAATTGAAAAAAATACCTAAAGACAAACAACCGGTATGATAAACATTAAAACTTATATAGAAATCTCCTTAAAGCTGAAAAAATGAGAAATCTTTCTTAAAGTTTTCAAACCACCCCTTGCTTTAAAAATCATGAATTTGGCAGAAAAAATATCCCTCTTTTTCAACTTCAAAACATATATTATACTTCTTGATGTTGTTTTTTCACTTTTTAAAAACTCATTGGACCTCGTGCAAATAGGTTTGGCCGTCCTCTTTTCCCTGGTCTTCTTTTAGGATAATGATCTCTTTTTTTACCAGAATGTAACACAGGTACTAACTTAGCTGCTGTTATGCATTCGCTGTTATTTGTGCAAGAAAGTTCTATCTGAAAAACTTCAGATAATAACTTGCAAAGCTGTTCACCAGAAAAAAAACCTATTGGAGGAACAGTCGAAGATGCTCTCTGTATAAGATTTTGAGACGCTAAAAAACTTGCACCTTGAGCCATAGAGATTGAAGCAAAAGTAGCAAAAGCTGTAATAAAATATTTTATATTCATAAATTTAACCTCATCAAATATTCATAATGGATTTTATCTAGTGCCTTCATTGCAAATTTCCAGAGAAAAATAATGTGTTTATAGATAAAAAGTGAAAATCCTTAAAAATAAAGCTTTGGAGCATTTTGCTTTTAAAATAAAAGCAAATTGCCCTGCTCTGCCAACATAGAAATTACTTATTGAGTAATAAATAAAGGCACGAAGTATCGTCTGAAAATAATAAACTATACGAACTTCATATAATATACTGATTTATAATGATAATTTAGCATTATTCATATTGACTGAGAACCCTAAACATCATAAGATTCTCTCATTCAAAATCTTTTTCATGTTGAATCAATTAAAACCATTTGTTTGCACGTTATAAGTTGGAAGAGCTGTGTGGATAAAAAACACTAAAAAGACTAAAATGTCTCTTATGAACCGTGCCAAGGGCTACACAACATTGGGAGTTGGCAAAGTGGTGTGATGGTAGCAGCTTGTTACTCCGTAAGCGTAAAAATGGGAGTGCTCAATGAATTTTATATCATATTTTGGGGGGCTTTATCGTTATACCATTCATAAGCGCCGCCGTAAAATGGATTTGGGTGCCGGTTTCTTTAAAAAAGCACATGAATTAGCAACACAAATATATTCCGTTTAGGGCGTTCTGTTTTACACGAAGAACGTAAATCCATTAAAAACATGAGGCAATGCGTAATCTCTATTATTTAACAGACATTGCTTTAAATACTTTTGAAAGTCGTAAAGCCGAATTAAAAATGATGGTAAAGATGAGATTTGGTTTTTACATTTACACATTCATATTCTCCCCCAATTAGGCTGTATACCGGTTGCAGAGATTTAAGTCTTCCAACCTACCGTATGTTTTCAGCCTCTCCTCAAAATTGCTTTGTTTCAAATAAAAGCTGTTACAAAAATAAAAAATATGAATTCGCAAAAGTACTTTTATTACCTAAACTTCAAATGAAATAGCACTTAAGAATTTATTATAATTCTTATCAGAAAAGATGAGAGGATAAAATGTCCATAATGTACAAGCATTTTGTCCTCTCACATCAATAATTAACTCCATTAAAAGCCAATTTTAAAGTTAGCTATGCGCAAAAATATCAACTTCCGCCCATCCTAAAAGATCAAGCCTAGCTCTCATAGGCAAAAATTGAAAGCATGCCTTGGCAACATTTTCTCGCTCTTCACGTCTTAAACGTTCTTCAAATATAACCTTTAAACGATGCAAATATAACACATCCGACGCAGCATATTCAATTTGCGCCTGTGATAACGTTTCTGCCGCCCAATCCGAAGATTGTTGCTGTTTAGAAATATTCACATTCAGCAATTCATTACAAATTTCTTTCAAGCCATGACGATCCGTGTAAGTACGCGTGAGTTTCGAAGCAATCTTTGTACAAAAAATAGCCTCTGGCATAACACCAAATGTATGTGCTAAAATAGCAAGATCAAAACGCCCAAAATGGAATATTTTTACGACTGCTTTATCTTTAAGAAGCTTGACCAAATTAGGTGCATTCTTTTGTCCTTTAGCAATCTGTATAATATCGGCAGTACCATCTCCAGAAGAAAGCTGAACAACGCATAAACGATCACGATGGGGTTGTAATCCTAAAGTTTCGGTATCAATCGCAACAGCATCAGTTTGATAATTATCTAAGTTTGGTAAATCACCTTGATGAACACGAATCTCAGCCATTTACCCTCCTATTTGCTAAAGCTGCAAGAATACGCGCCCAAGACCGCTGCCCCTTATGAAATGATTTTAAATTATACTTTTCATTAGGCGAATGAATACGGTCATCAGCCAGTCCAAAACCAACCAAAAGAGTTTCCATGCCAAGAATTGACCGAAAATCTGCTACAATTGGGATCGAGCCCCCCATGGCTGTCAAGACAGCAGGCACTTCCCACTCTTGTGATAAGGCATCCTTCGCCTCCTTGATAAAAGATGAATCATCAGAAATCTGAAGTGCCGGAGAAGAACCGTGATTCTTAAACTCAACCTTACAATCAGCAGGAATTGAGCTACGTACATAATCACGCAACGCTTGGCGTATTTTCTCTGGATCTTGCTTATGCACCAAACGACACGATACTTTTGCACTCGCTTGAGAAGCAATAACCGTTTTCATCCCTTCCCCTTCATAGCCGCCACTAATACCATTAATTTCCATGGTAGGACGTGCCCATACAAGCTCTAAAATGCTCCGCCCTTTTTCACCAGCTGGAACGGAAAGTCCTATAGGACCAAGAAAATTTTCAGCAGTACAATTAAGCGCATTCCATGATTGTAAAATATGTGGAGGTGTTTCTTCTACTCCATCATAAAAGCCAGGAAGTGTTGCCCTATTATTTTCATCGTGAAGTCCTGCTAAGATTTTCGTTAAAATACGAATGGGATTAGCTGCTACTCCTCCAAAATAACCAGAATGCAAATCACGATTAGCTGCTGTGATAATAATCTCTTCTGCCATAATTCCCCGAAGAGAAAGAGCAATAGATGGAGTATTCGCATCCCACATTGACGTGTCACAAACCAATGCATAATCTGCCTTAAGTTCATCTGTATTTGCTTTTAAAAAAGGAATAAGGGAAGGAGAAGCACTCTCTTCCTCGCCTTCACATAAAATAGTAACTTTAATAGGAAGCTGCCCTGTTTCTTTCTTAAATGCACGACATGCTTCAATAAAAGTCATCAACTGACCTTTGTCATCTGAAGCTCCACGAGCACAAATAACTTTCTCTCCATCTCTCTCCTTTAAAGAAGGTGTAAATGGATCATCCTCCCATAAACTCAATGGATCAACAGGTTGAACATCATAATGTCCGTAAAACAACACATGCAAACAATCATCTGAAGGTCCAGGATGATGCCCAACAACCATTGGATGCCCCGGTGTATCACGGCGTGAAGCCTCAAAACCGATGCTTTTTAAATCCTCTACTAACCAATCAGCTGCTTTACGACATGCATCCTTGTAAGCCGAGTCTGTAGAAATCGATTGAAAACGTAAAAGAGAAAAAAGGCGTTCAAGGCTCTTCTCTATATTTCCATCAAGATGTGTTAGTACTTTATTCAGCATAAAAAAAACCTTTCAAGCCTTGTGTAATTATATTATAGATACGATGACTTTAAGCCTCTTGTAAGATTTTGCAAGACGCCTTATTCATTTTTGACATTGTGAGCAGTAAAAACTTGAACGTCCAGCCTGTAAAATGCGCATAATAGGCGCTCCACATTCCAAACATTGCTTACCTTCTCGTCCATAAACTGAAAAAGCATGCTGAAAATAACCAAGTGAACCATCTATATGCATATAATCACGTAAAGAAGAGCCACCAGACAAAATGGCTTCAGAAATCACATTGCGTATATTTTGTGCTAAAGAATCTGCAAATTCACGTGCCCGTGCCGTTTGTGATGCCAATGTAAATGCACCACGTTGTGGAGACAAACGACTCCGCCAAAGTGCTTCGCAAACATAAATATTCCCAAGACCTGCAACAATAGACTGATCAAGTAAAACACCCTTGAGAGACATTTTTTTATTAACAAAAGCCTTTTGTAAATAATGACCAGAAAACGAATTACTCATAGGTTCAAGACCTAGCTTATTTAAAAGTGGATGTTCATAAAGCTTATCCGTATCGACTAAAAGCATAAACCCAAAGCGACGTACATCATTATAAATAAGATGATAAACTTCACCATCCCTTGTTTGAATATCCATGACAAAATGATCATGCTTAACCAATTTACTTGTCGTTGAAAAAACTGTTCTTAAAAGATCATTCTCTATACGCCATGAACCAGACATTCCTAAATGGCTTAAAATCGTTTCATTCTGAGAAAGATGAAATAATAAATATTTTGCACGCCGACCAAGTTCTATAATTGTTCTGCCAATAAGGCGCTCAGAAAAAGCCTCAGGAAAAGGAAAGCGCAAATCTCTACGATTAAGTTTGACAGATACTATCTTTGCATCAGTTACAACGGACTCAAGTCCACGACGAACTGTCTCTACTTCAGGAAGCTCAGGCATTACTTTTCTTTAATAATTATACACTTTCCAATCGTATCTCTGATAAATTGACTTCTTCCCACCCCCCTCAAAGAACGAAGACTTCCTCTACATCTACTAAACAAATTCTTGATGAGTGGATTTTACTTGGATTCCTACTCATGTGAATCATTTAACTAAAGGCTTTATGGACAAACCCTGCCTTGAATATATACCACACACTCTAAAATACTTAACGTATCAATGAGGCTTACATCCCACCCACCTCAAATGACCGTGTTTTATGGTAACAAAATTAAGCCCATTCACCCTTACGAAATACAGGAACTCTTACACCATCTTGGGTAATGCCATCTATGTCAATTTCGCCAGAACCAATCATCCAGTCAATATGAATGACACTTTTATTCCCACCACGTGCTGCAATCTCTTCTGACGTCAATGATGCCCCATCTAAAAAGCATTTGGAATAACACTGACCTAAAGCAATATGACATGCAGCATTTTCATCAAATAAGGTATTATAAAAAAGGAGGCCACTCTTAGAAATTGGTGAAGAATGGGGCACAAGGGCAACTTCGCCCAACCGGCTTGCACCCTCATCACTTTGCAAAACCTGCTGTAAAACTTCTTGGCCTGTTGATGCACGAGCCTCAACAATACGCCCTGCGTCAAAACGTACTTCAATATTATCAACCAGAGTTCCTTGATAGGAAAGGGGCTTTGTTGAGCGAACGAAACCTTCAACCTTATGAGCATGAGGAGTCGTGAAAACTTCTTCTGTCGGAATATTCGGATTGCAAATAACACCATTTTGAGCAACAGATGCACCGCCATGCCATTCATGATCATCTGCCAAACCAACCGTCAAATCAGTCCCTGGCCCTGTAAAGTGTAAGGCAGAAAAACGCTGCTCATTAAGCCAAGATGACCGTTTTTTCAAATGTGCATTATGGACAGTCCATGCCTGTACCGGATCTTCTTCTGTAACACGTGAAGCAGAAAAAATTGCATCAGCTAATTTTTTAATCGCCTCATTAAGTGGTAAAGAAGGAAACATTGCCTCAGCCCATCCTGCTGTTGGATAAGCAACAATCGACCAATTCATAGCAAAATTTGATATTTGCTTGAGTGCCGGCTGATAAGCTATTGAAGTGGCTTTATTTAAACGTGAAACCTTATCAAAATCCTGATTAGAAAGGAGCAAAGGATTATCCCCAACAATCGCTAAACGCGCTGCCCCATTTTCAAAAGCCTTCGCCATTCCCTCATAAAGCCAAGAAGGAGCACAATCAAAACTAGCTGTATGGGCATTTTCAAACCGTGTAAGCGATAATATATCATCACTAAAAATTGGTGTAATGACACCAGCACCAACCTTATAAGCATGATATGCAATACGCCGAACAAAAGGTAACGCTGAAACTGGAGCAGTTAAAACAAGATCCTGCCCCTCTTGTAAATTCAACCCCACTTTCACTGTAATTTCTGCAAGACGATTAAGCATTTCAGGCAAAATTGTCTCATGAATATCAAAGTACATTACCAATACCCTTCTTTAAATAGAATGCGTTCTTTATGTCGTCATATTATAAATTGTTTTTCAGATCCTTTGAGTTCGCTTTCTCTATGTATATTTATGCGTATCATTATCGCTAAAATTCACTTAATTCATAAACCGCAATGGGTATATCATCCTTCTTTGGTCATGAAAAACTTACTAGTTCCTGTGTCGTTTTTCTAACATTGCAACAATTGCATTTAACTGATCAGATGAAGGTAAAGCCATAATCGTTTTATTTTCCTCTTTCCTAGCTAGATGTTGAGGTGCATAGGCAGGGATAGGAACTTTATCAAGCTGTACCATAGCAAAAGGTGCTGGATGTGACGTCTTGGATTGTGCTACTTCTGTCGAATGAGATGTACTTTTCTCTGCCTTTACTCCCCTACTCTCTAAGCCTTCATCTATAAAGCTTGGCGCATGACCAGAACGTTCTTGAGCAAAAGCATAAGCAACATCATAAGGGCGATTATTTGTAGGAACTTGAAGTGCCCCATCACGTGATCGTTTTTCATAAAAAGCATTTCCCCCTGCAACCTGAACATAATGCATGTTTTTATACGGAAAAGACAAACCAGCGGTATGAAAAAACTTAGCGTGTTTAACTTTCTTATCTCGTTCACCCCGTAAAACGGCATCAGCTGCCTCTCTTACACGAGCAACAGATGCTTTCTCCGTCATAGGACGCGTTAAAACACCAGGAGCAAATTGCCTATATTGACCAACAACACCACAAATCGTCTTAGGATAGGCGGTCGAATTAACACGATTCATAACAACCGTCCCAACGGCAATCATTCCTTCACGGCTTGTGCGATTTGATTCAAAATACATCGCTCGCATAAGACATTGACGCTCTGTCAATGGATATGTAACCGTTTTTGTCTTATTATTATTTATTTTTCCAGCATCTAAATGACTTGAAGCACATCCCACAACAACTAACGGCGCTACACAACAGGTAACAAAAACATTCCAACGATTTTTTTTCATCTTATGCAACACATTCCTATAATCTCTGAGCTATTCAAGTCTTGAAATGAGCTTTAAATGTATCTCTCAATAAAGTACATAGCTAATTGTTACCACTCAGCAAAATTTTAATACAAGAGGTAATCAATAAAGTATCTATGCAAAATAAAAAATAAAAAACTCTTAATTTACAGATCAATATTGTTATTATTCATGGTCCAATATAGGCTATAATAACCCATACGTTTCAATTATAGTAAAATAACGCTATCCATTTCTTCTACATACGAAAAATAATACAGATATCCCCTTTAATATAAAATTTTAACAAAATGATCTGAAAGGAAATTCCCCTAGAAAACTCCCCTCCGGCCACAATACGAGTGATGATATCATCTAATATACAAATATGTCAAACCAAGAGTTAGCAATCTGCCACGCTTCTCTGAAAAAACTCTTTGTTGCTTCTTTGTGCTTTTCCATAAGACGGTTATCTTATTCTTTCTATAGCTGCACTGTAAGAAAATACTCACATATCTACAAACTTATTTTATACATATAAGAAAAATTTTAATCTATTTTCTTCTCACCTACTCCAACTTTATAAGTAAGGTCATCGCGAGGACGATCAGAGGACATATGGTAACCCGTTATGATATAATGCAGCATTTCAGCAATATTAGTAACATGATCACCAATTCGTTCAATATTCTTTAAACAAAACAGTAAGTGCGTACAAACCGTAATATTGCGCATATCTTCCATCATATACGTCAAAAGTTCACGAAAAAGAGAAGTATACAAAGCATCAATCTTCTCATCACGCTCACGCACCGCATCAACACGCTCTAATAGGCGAGTCGTATAAGCATTTAAGACTTCTTTTAATTGATTGAGTGCTAAAGCTGTAATTGTTTCAAGCCCATGATAAACAGACGCAGATTGTCGTATTTCTGAAAGTGCAACAGTCCTTTTAGCAATGTTTTTGGCCATATCCCCAATCCGCTCAAGATCAGAAGAAATACGAATGGCTCCAATAATTTCACGCAAATCGACAGCCATCGGTTGGCGTTTGCAAATAATAGCAACCGCTTTTTCATCAATGTCACGTTCTGCTTCATCTAAAAATACATCATCGGCAATCACTGTCGTTGCAAGTTGAAGATCACTACACACAACCGATGCGACAGAACGTTCAATCATCCTTTCTGCATGGCTCCCCATTTCTATAATCCTTGCTCTTAAATATTTTAGTTCTGCATCATAAGAACGGACAGTATGGTTCATAGACATATCTTACACTCCTCAATTCACCTATCCAAAACGCCCCGTAATATAATCTTGTGTCCGTTGCTCTTTTGGTGAGGTAAAAATCATTTCAGTCGCACCAACTTCTACCAAATGCCCTAAATGAAACATAGCCGTATATTGAGAAACACGTGCAGCCTGTTGCATAGAATGCGTTACGATAACAATTGTATAATTTTGCCGTAATGCATCGATAAGCTCTTCAATCCGTGCTGTCGCAATAGGATCAAGAGCTGAACAAGGCTCATCCATCAAAATAACTTCAGGACTAACCGCAATAGCACGTGCAATACACAAACGCTGTTGTTGTCCCCCTGATAAACTTGTTCCAAGATCATGAAGACGGTCTTTTACTTCTTCAAACAAACCTGCCTGCCTCAAACTCTTTTCAACGACATCATGCAATTCAGAGCGCGTTTTTACTAAACCATGAATGCGTGGACCATACGCAACATTCTCAAATATAGATTTTGGAAAAGGACTGGGCTTTTGAAAAACCATTCCAACACGAGCGCGCAATTCTACAACATCAATCCGTGTGTCATAAATATTCTCCCCATCTAAGGTAATAAGACCGGTTGTTTTAGCGCCTTCAATCGTATCATTCATACGGTTAAAACAACGCAAAAAAGTCGACTTTCCGCATCCTGATGGACCAATCAAAGCAGTTACTTGATGTTCAGGAATATCAAGTGTAATACCGTGGAGTGCTTCTTTGTCTCCATAAGAAACCTTCACATCCTCACCACGCATTTTAATCTTCATTACAAAAATTCACCTTACAAAAATCTTATCAAAGTTGTTATTTTATTAAAATTACTGGCGGCGTTCAAATCGTCGTCGTAAAAAAACCGCAGAAATATTCATGATCGCAAGAAAAATCATCAATACAATAATAGCACCTGATGTCTTTTCAACAAAAGCACGCTCTGCTTCCCCCGCCCACATAAAAATTTGAACAGGCAAAGCCGTTGCTGGATCCATGGGGGTCGTAGGAATATTAACAACAAAAGCAACCATTCCAATCAAAAGCAAAGGAGCTGTTTCACCCAAAGCCTGAGCAATTCCAATAATTGTGCCTGTCAAAATGCCAGGCGCTGCTAAAGGAACAACATGATGAAAAATCATTTGTGTTTTTGATGCTCCCAGTCCTAAAGCTGCTGCACGAATAGAGAGAGGAACAGCACGCAGAGCAGAACGTGTTGCAATAATGATCGTGGGAAGAGTCATGAGCGCTAAAACAAGACCACCAACAAAGGAGGCTGAACGTGGTAATCCTAAAAAATTAACAAAAAAAGAGAGTCCTAAAAGACCAAACACAATCGAAGGAACAGCTGCAAGATTATTGATATTAACCTCTATAAAATCTGTAAATTTATTTTTGCGTGCATATTCTTCCAAATAAAGAGCCGTTGCTATGCCTATTGGAAGTGAAACTAATAAAACGATGCCTATCATATAAAGAGAACCAATAATCGCAACACCTAATCCCGCAGTCTCAGGACGACTTGAAGCGCCAAATGTAAAAAAACCAATATTAAATGTTTTATGAAGCGTACCATCATGCGCTAAACGTTTTATCCATTCCACTTGTCGATTAGAAACTTTACGGTTTTTTTCTGCTACACGCAGATCAATCTGTCCCTTATAAGCAGAATCAATATCCGCAGATGCCAAAACTTTAACTTTTTGCATTGTGCCAATCAATTTTGGATTCTTTGTCACCATTTCACGTAGTTGAACGCGGACACCATTTGAAAACATACGGTTAACGTCCCGAAGAGAGGCTCGATCATTTTGATTGATATTAAGTTTCTTTGCTAAAGCATTGCGTACAAGAAGTGGATAATTCGCCGTCATGAGAACTTGTGGTTTTGTTTTACGTTGACCACTTGGATCGATGATCTTTTCATCCAAATAAATCGACAATGTCATTTCACTTTGAAAAAAAGCTGTATAACCCTGACTAATGATAGACCATAAAAGCGCAAATAAAAAAAACAAACCAATAAAAATGGCAATCAAACCATAGGCACGAAAACGACGTTCAGCCCAATATCGACGCTTGAGACTAATATTGCGACGAGGAAAAAAATCTTCATTCATTCATATTGTTCCCGATATTTACGCACAATATAAAGAGCCAGAATATTCATCAAAAGTGTCATAACAAAAAGCGTCATCCCTAAGGCAAAAGCCACCAGAGTTTGTGGAGAATTAAACTCAAAATCACCGGTCAATTGATTAACAATCTTAACAGTCATCGTAGTCATTGCTTCGAAAGGATTGAGTGTTAAGTTTGCTGCAACACCTGCCGCCAAAACCACAATCATTGTTTCTCCAATTGCACGCGATGCCGTCAACAATATAGCCCCCATAATCCCTGGAAGCGCTGCTGGTATAACAACTTTTTTAATTGTTTCAGATTGTGTTGCGCCTAAACCATAAGAACCTTCACGTAAAATGCGTGGAACAGCCGTAATAACATCATCCGATAAAGAGGAAACAAAAGGTATCAACATAATTCCCATCACAACTCCAGCGGTCAAAACACTTTGTGCCATAATAAAACCAACCCCACCTGAGAGAGAAACAGAAAGATCACGTAAAAATGGTCCTACAACCTTCAAAGCAAAAAAACCATAAACAATGGTTGGGATGCCAGCAAGAACTTCCAATAATGGTTTTACAATTGCTCGCAATCGCGCAGAAGCATACTCAGCCATATAAAGAGCTGAAAATAGTCCTATAGGTACAGCAAAAAGCATGGCAACAAATGCAATATAAAGCGTACCAGCAAGAAGCGGTATTAAACCAAATTGTCCTACTTCATCGCCTGAACCGCTCGCGGAAAAACGTGGATCCCAAACTGTTCCTAAAAAGAAATTTGAAAAGGATACAGACTGAAAAAAGCTTACTGTCTGAAAAAGCATAGAAAGCGCAATGGCTATTGTTGTCAAGACTGCAACAATAGATGCACAAATCAATCCAATAATAATAAAAGATTCAACCTTATTACGCGCACGTTGATGAGGCGCAATTTGCATCATTCCACAGATAAAACCAAAGGACGCAATAGCAAAAAGGAAAACATAACCTATAAATTTAAGCTTTTCAGAAGAAAATACCCACGACTGTGCTATTTTGAACACATCATCCGATGATTCATCGGGTAAAATCAATCCCTTCGCGAGTAATTGTGCCTGCACTTCCTTATAGGAAGCGGTAGAAAGATTCCCCTCAAAGCGATGAATCTTTTTGACGAGACTTCGAAGTGTCTCCCAAAGTAGATCGTGATTTACAGGCTCTGTTACATGCGCACTATACGCCTCAAGCTCTCGAGAGGCATTATATTCTAAATAAATTGTACTCCCAGCATCCCAAACAATTAAAAAAATAAAAGCTGGAATAACAGTAATCAAAAATGTCCACCAGCCATAATAATACGCACGAGAATGCATTTTATGTTGTCTGTATTCAAGAATGCGTGCTCGCATATAAGAAATACAAAAACCACAAAATCCAAAAATCAATAATAACAAAATAATAAAGGAAATGCGCATTTTATCTTTCAGTTTTTATAAAAAAATAGCATCCAAATTCCCTATCCCAGAAATCCAACAAATTTTCCCTGCAAGTTATTTCAATGTCATTACTCGACCAGCAGAAAAATCAGAACGCTGTGCTTGACGCTCCTTTTCAGGAGAAACAATCAAACCATATTCAGCCAAAGGA
Organism: Bartonella sp. CB10SXKL; assembly: GCF_042195515.1. Lineage (NCBI taxonomy): Bacteria > Pseudomonadati > Pseudomonadota > Alphaproteobacteria > Hyphomicrobiales > Bartonellaceae > Bartonella > Bartonella sp. CB10SXKL. The sequence goes on from NZ_JBHION010000006.1 coordinate 22,104, forward strand.
CCCTCTGGACCAATCATTTGATCAGAAAGAAAAAAGTCAACATACTCTCGCAAACCTGAAATAATACCTAAATGTGCTTTCTTAATATAGAAAAAAAGCGGACGAGAAACCGGATATTGTCCACTAGAAATCGTCTCAACTGTTGGCGCAAAACCGTTAATATCGGCAACTTTTAGTTTATCAGCATTATTTTGATAAAAAGACAAACCAAAAATACCAACCCCTGTTTTATTAGAAGTTAGACGCGCAAATGTTTCAGAATAATCACCATCAATATCAACCGCTTTTCCATCCTTACGTACCGCAATACAAGCAGTGTGTATCTCCTTATCATCCATTCCTAAAGACTTCATCACTTCAACTGCCCCACTCTCTTTACACCCCTTAGTAAGTAATTTTTCCTCAAAAACTTCACGTGTCCCATGCTTCTCCCCAGGAATATACGCTGCTATCGTCCAATCAGGAAGAGCACTATTGACTGCACTCCATTTCAAAACATTATTCGGTTGCAACTTTCCGTCTATAATAATTCGAGCAGCAAGGGCTTTATAAACATCTACTGGCTGTAATTTCCAATCAGGTCCCTTAATATCAGTTGCAAAAACAATGCCATCATACCCAATACGTATTTCCTCAACATCTTTTACACCAGCATCAAAACAAGACTGTAATTCACTCGGTTTCATTGCTCGCGAAGCATTAACAATATCAACAGTGTTCTCCCCAATACCACGGCAGAATTCCTTAATACCAGCTCCTGTTCCACCCGATTCGATAACAGGAACCTTAAAATGAGGATAAATTTCTCCAAATGTTTCAGCAACAATCTTTTGATAAGGTAAAACTGTAGATGAACCAGTAATCTGTATTTGATCGCGCGCATTGCCTCCATTTGCTGACAGCAGTAGCGCAAAAAACAATCCCACTCCAATTGATAATACTCTGTTCATCTATAAGCTCCCTAAAAATTGAGGATAAAGCCTCTTAATTTATATCATACGGTCATTCTAGTTCACATTTGCAACATAACAAATATAAAAAACAACATGGATCATTTTTTAAAACCATGTTTTTGTCCTCTGTCAAATAAATTCATTTGAACGCTTGAACTCAATAACATCCCAAAACAAATGAGCAACATCTGTACCGCAGAAGCGTTTAATTTCACGAATTCCCGTAGGAGACGTCACATTAATTTCTGTTATATAATCTCCAATCACATCAATCCCCACAAAAAGAAGACCTCGTTCCTTTAAAGCTGGACCAATGCGTTCACAAATCTCATAATCACGTTTTGTTAACTCAACATTTTCCGCGCGGCCTCCAACATGCATATTAGAGCGCACATCTGTTTCTGTCGGAATTCGATTAATAGCTCCAACAGGTGTACCATCAAGCAAAATAATCCTTTTATCTCCTTTTCGTACTGCCTCTAAATAGCGCTGAACAATAAAAGGTTCGTGATAAATTTCTGCAAACATTTCCAACAATGATGCTAAATTGCGATCATCTTGTTTTAAATAAAAAATACCAGCGCCCCCATTTCCATAAAGTGGTTTAACAATAATATCGCCAAATGTCTCTCTAAAAGCTGTTATTTCTTCAATATCTTTGGTAATTAATGTTTCTGGCATCAGATCAGAAAATTCAGTCACAAAAATTTTTTCTGGACTGTTGCGTACCCATGCCGGATCATTCACAACGAGTGTTTTAGGATGAATACGTTCTAACAAATGAGTCGTTGTGATATAATTGAGATCAAAAGGTGGATCTTGGCGTAAAAGAACCACATCCATATCTGTTAATTCCGTGCGAACAGGCTTTTCTAATTTATAGTGGCTTCCCTCTTTATCATGTACAATCAATGGCTCTAGTCGTGCAATCACACAACCATCATACAGAGATAAACGATCTGGTGTATAATGGAAGAGAGAGTGTCCACGTTCTTGTGCTGCTAAAGCGAGTGCAAATGTCGTATCTCCTTGAATCCGAACTGTTGAAATATGATCCATCTGAATGGCAATTTTCATAAATAAATCCTCCCTATCCTAAAAGCAGACTGGTCTAAGCATCATAAACTTAGTAAACAATAAAAGAACTATGACAAGAGAAAATTTATGACAAAAGAAACAGATACAAAATTAAACAACAAAGAAATCGAACGCTATGCACGCCACATCATTTTGCCTGAGATTGGTGGTGTAGGACAACAAAAGATAAAAAAAGCACGTGTTCTTGTTGTGGGTGCTGGTGGTCTTGGTGCTCCTGTCTTAACCTATTTGGCTGCCGTAGGTGTAGGAACCCTTGGAATTGTCGATAACGACATCGTTTCACTTTCCAATTTACAACGCCAAGTTATTCATAAAACAAATGCAATAAACAAAAGCAAAACAGACAGTGCTGAAACCACTATAAAAGCAATAAATCCCCATGTTGTAGTTGAAAAACACACCCTACGCTTAGATAAAAGTAATGTGGATAAACTGCTTAATGCTTACCACATCATTGTTGATGGAAGTGATAATTTTACGACGCGCTATCTTCTTGCTGATCACGCTGCCCAATGCAAAAAACCCTTAATAAGTGGTGCTGTAGAACGTTTTAATGGCTCATTAACCGTCCTTATGCCGTATAAAGACAATAATCCTCACTATCGCGATTTATTTCCCACCCCTCCAGCTCACGGGACTATCCCAACATGCGCTGAAACTGGAATAATCGGTGTTTTACCTGGCGTTATTGGGACCCTACAAGCAATGGAAGTTATTAAAATGATCACAAACATCGGAGAGCCATTAGTAGGAAAGATTCTTCTCTATAATGGATTATTAGCGCAATTTAATATTATTACTTATAAACGCTCAAATTATAAAGAAAATGCCATAGTTATTAAGAAGCTTGGAGAATTATGATTATGTCCTCTCTTCCACTAATTTTTAGCACTCTCGCAATATGTATTAAAATACTAATATTTTATCGCAAGTCATCGAAACATTGTAACCAATGAAACCTATTAAATTTTTCACAAATATGGAAAACCTTTTGTGAAAAAATAATTCTCTATAATGGATTATCAGTATAATTTCATGTCATCGTCTATAAATGGACAGAGACTCGTGCAAACTTAGCTGCCATCAGTATTCTTGTGTAAAAAATTTTCAACGTAGATAAAAATACAATCAGCAGAACTCTATTCAACTATTTTACTATTCACACATGAAAATTGTTTCACATGAAAGTGCTTACTTCAAACCATAACCTATAAATAAATAATCTAAGTCATATTTTAGTGATTGATACTATAGAAGGTCAATGATCTGTACCTACACCTCTAACCTCAAGAGAAAACGTCTATTCATCAAGCATCATAAAATGCAGCTTAGGATCATTGCACGTATAAGAACAATCAATTGTCTCTGATACATGGAAATTGATGTAAAAGTACATGGGGATTGATGTGCATAGAAGGATTAAGATAAACCTCATGGAGAGCTTTAATTACATAATTATCGCATTCAGAAGCAGAAAGTTGCGGCTCATGAATTGATAATCCTTCAGCAATAATTTCACAGACAAGTATATGTAGAAAAAGTGAAGCAAACAAATCTTGAAAACCAATCTGCAGATGACAGCGTAAAGAGTGCATTTTTATAAAAGAGCTCTTTTTATAAAACCGTGAAACTAAAATTACAAAAAGTCAGACTTCTTTCTAAAATTAACATCTATGGTATAAGTTAATTTGGCTCGTTCGCTTTATTATTATCCATTGGTAAAGGAACAGGATGATCGGATAAACTGCGTAAATAAAGCAAAAGATCGGCACGATCTTGGTCATTTTTAATTCCACGAAAAGACATAATGGTCCCAGGAAAAGCTTCACGTGGAGAATGTAAATAACGATCTAACGTTACAAAATCCCATTTTTGATCAGAATGAGCACGTAATGCCCGTGAATAAGCAAAACCTGCTGCTGATGCCAAAGGGCGGTTAACAATCTCCCAGAGGACTGGACCAACACGCCCTGCTGCATTGCGTCCAGATGTGTGGCATATGGCACATTGGCGAAAAACTTTACGGCCATTTTCAAAATTGCCTTGTTGAAGGCGGCTATTTAGTGATAGGGAAACATCAGGTGCTTTTTGTTTTTCTTGAAATATATCATTCTTGGCAACTGTATGATGATATTGGACTGATGTAGGATGATCGTAAATTATATTGCTGAGTGTGGAAATCCCCACAACAGCGACCAGCACACATAAACAAGCACAAATAAAATAAATAAATCTCCGGCGATTCATAAAAACTCAAATGTTCACGGTTTCATTACCATTTTTAGTCTAAGCTTTTTCTTTATAACACACAACATCATAAATGCATCACAGATGACATTTGGAATCTTACAATGGCTCTTGAACCAATTATTCTTATTCCTGCCCGTATAGGCTCAACCCGTCTTCCTCAAAAAGCTCTCGCTAAAATTGGCGGAAAACCGATGATTGTTCATGTCGCAGAACAAGCTAAAAAAGCTGCAATAGGACGTACAATCGTTGCAACAGATCATAATGATATCGCTAAAGCTGTTGCAGATTATGGACATGAATATATCATAACACGAGGTGATCATAAGTCTGGATCTGATCGTATTTATGAAGCTTTAATGCGCATTGATCCGGAACAACGTTATAATGCCATTTTAAATGTACAAGGTGACTTACCAACAATAATGCCTCGTGAAATCATTCGTGCGCTACGCCCTTTAGAAAATAGCTTTACTGATATTGCAACCTTGGGTGCCAAAATCATTGAAGAAAATGAAACAAGAGATCCCAATGTTGTCAAAATCATTGGTACACCGCTTTCTCAAAATCGCCTTCGTGCTCTTTATTTTACGCGCGCCACAGCACCCTATGGAGACGGTCCTCTTTATCACCATATTGGAATATACGCCTATAGGCGCGAAGCACTTGAGAAATTTGTATCATTCAAACCCTCACCACTTGAGAAACGTGAAAAACTTGAACAATTACGTGCATTAGAAAACAACATGCGTATTGATGTGGAAATAGTCGATACAATTCCCTTAGGTGTAGACACACAACATGATCTCGATAGAGTTTGTGAGATTTTAGCATGAAAATACTTAAAAAAACCAATAAAATTTCTTTCCAAGGAGAATACGGCGCTAATTCCCATATTGCTTGCTCCAATATGTTCCCCAATATGGATGCTGTTCCCTCTGCTACTTTCGAAGACGCCCTTAATTTAGTGGAAAGCGGGAAAGCTGATCTTGCTATGATCCCTATTGAAAATACCCTTGCGGGACGCGTTGCAGACATTCATCATCTTTTACCGCAGTCATCTCTTTATATTATTGATGAATATTTTTTACCTATCCATTTTCAACTCATGGTTTTACCCGGCGTTACACATGACGAAATTAAAACCGTCCACAGCCATACGCATGCCCTTGCACAATGCCGAAAAATCATACGAAACAACGGTTGGAAACCTGTTGTTTCTGCTGACACCGCTGGAGCTGCAAAATTTATTAAAAAAAATGCTAAACGTTCACAGGCTGCCTTAGCACCTTTAATCGCAGCAGAACTCTATGGACTTGATATTCTTGAAAGAGATGTTGAAGATAACCCTCATAATATTACCCGTTTTGTCATCCTTTCACGCTCCAAACGACATGTCCCCAAACCTCAAAATGGCGAAAAAATCATCACCAGTCTTCTTTTTCGAGTGCGCAATGTCCCCGCTGCTCTCTATAAAGCTATGGGAGGATTTGCAACGAATGGTATCAATATGACAAAATTAGAAAGCTATCAAATTGGTGGAAATTTCAATGCAACACAATTCTTTGTTGATATTGAAGGGCATCCTGAAGACCCGATGATGAAACTTGCCTTAGAAGAATTATCTTTCTTTTCTGCAGAACTGCGTATTATCGGTACTTATCCAGCACAAAACGATCGAACATCGTATATATAAAAGCAATTAGGTTGCTATCATTCTTTGCTGATATCAAAGAGCATCGTAAAAATTTCATAATGCAACGTATCTTGAAAGAGCTCGTTTTTTTCTACTCAACACCCTTCATAAAAACTGAAGAAGAAAAAACGGCTCATAAAAGAATATATAAATTATTTCCATAATATTTTTCCACAAATTATATCATGATAAAAAGCACTTCAACTCGTATAAAAACCAGTGTAAAAAACACAGTAACTACAAATAAAAACGCTTGTACCATCTATTTCCCTTTATATATTCAAAGAGAGCTTCTTGAGAAAAGTCATTTCCTCTGACAATATTCCAATAAAGATAACGAACTTCTAAATTAGCTCTCAAAACAATTCAAATTATTATACATGATAGAGCATTCAAATTTCTTAGACTGATATCAGTCTGAACATGGTTTAAAACTAGAAAATGCAACTTAGCCCTGATTTTAGCGTTAAGTTTGAGCTTTTATCTTTATAAAAATTGATTTATGATTCACCTCACTTTAGAAAAAGGAGAGGATAATGAAAAAAATCTTCATGCAAGGATTATTAGCCGCAAATATTCTCGCCTACTCTAGTGGTGCGTTTGCTGGCTTTGGTGAGAAAAAATGGAATTTTGGGCTGGATGAAAGTGTTGTGATCATACCATCCGATACAATCCATCAAGGAGCTGAATACTCTTGTAGTATCTTTGAACCAAAGAAAGTATCCTTTACTTTATCGTACTCTACCCCTTCTGATTTAAACAAATTGAGAATTGCTGTTGATGATGAAAAGAAAATAACCCATGATAAAGAAAAGAAGATCTTTATCCTAAAAAATATAAAATCTCTTCATATAAGTTTTCCTTCGTCAGGACATTATATTTTTAAAAATATTACGAAGAAAAAAGTTGTTGGAACAAATTGTGACACAGGAGATTATGATTAACAATATTTCTATAACATCTAAATTTTAGTAGATTTATTTTTTTTTCAGTTATTTTTTTCAAAATACAGCATAATGAGCCATTAAAACTTGTCGCTGAAGAGGTGTTTTTATCCTAATATGGCAAACCTTAAGTTGCTCATAAGGTTAGATATTAAGGAACTTTTACGAAAACTAAAAGACTAAATTTAAATTGTTCTGTATTTTCTACTATCAGAGCTATTTTTTTAATAAGAATATGCTTCTCTCTTCGCAACTGCTTCATTTTAAGTGATATAAAGCACATCGTACCCAAATCACTTAGATAAACGGAAAAGTAAAATTTGCTCTACAGATGCATTCCTCACTGCACTTTAAGTCATACTCATTCAGCTTTTTATAAAAATTATCTCGCTTTTCCCTCCTTATTAAAGAATATATTATTTGAAACTATAAAATGTCGCTTACTATCGATAAGAACCATTTTTATGCTTATAAAATCAGTATCCCCTTATTTCTATAGCGTTGAATGTTGCATCTTCTCTTGTATGAGTACAGCCCCTTAAAAAATATATGAAATCTTTTCTCAAATAATGAAACTTCATATATTGACCCACCTTGTGATGAACATCAATGTTTTTTAATTAAAAGAACAAGCACGCAAAAAAAGAGCGATAACATCTACTCAGTATTTATATATTTATATTATGTTAAAAGAGGTGGTGCTCTTATAAGATATTTAAGATACTGGCTTATCATTATACGACTTTGATTTTCTTACACTGAATTAAAACCACGAATAAAGTAAGATCCTCCCATCTTAAATCTCATATTGAATCCATTAAAATCGTTTCCTCGAAAGTTACAAATGGGATTGGTGTGTGAGTAAAAACGATTAAAAAAAAGGAATAAAAATGCTTCTTATAAAGCCTCTCAAGTACAAGGGATCGCAACATTGGGAGTTGTTAAATAGCATGAGGGCTAAAATTTATACTTTGTATTAAGCATAAAGAGGGTAGCGCAACAATAGATTTATAACTCAAGGGAAGCATGTATACTATTTATGAGTGGCGTTTGAAATATAGTTAAGAGTATTGAGCAATCGCTCTTTCAAAAGCCTGTGAATGTATAACATTAAGTTGTTCTGTTTGGGATGTTCTGTTTTGTGTGAGATGAGAAACACCATTAAAGCAATATTTTATAATTCTTTAAATAGCACTCTTCCCCCTGACTTTCGAATGTTAGCCAATTACATGATCTATCTGCTTTATTTGCTTCTTTGACTGTTGTAAATTTTTGATGATTCAATTTCGTAGTTTTAGAACAGATGTATCTATCCTAAAACTCTTACATGTTTCAGCGAATGAGAATAATTATACATTCAGACTATCTTAAGCGAAAAAATATTTTCATACCAAATAAATATGAAGAGCTACTGCTATAAAAACTGGTAAATCCACAATCTCTTTGTTGTTTATATGTCAATAAATTAAACGCAAAGGAAAATTCTTCGTCGTTCTTAGGATATTTTTCGTTTCTGATCTTGATTTTTCATTCCAAATCGACAATATGAGCTTGGGAGGTTGGTGGTGGACGAACTACTCGCCAACTGGGTCAGGTCTGGAAAGAAGCAGCCCCAACGAGTTCTGGTACGGGTCATCGTTCCAACCTCCTATTTTGCTGAAGAAATTATTTTTTATGCTGTCTTTTAGCGAGGTATTTTAATCTTCAGAGCAGCATTTGTATGCAGCAAATAAAGGGGTTTTGTTATTTTTAAACAAATTGTCCCATAAATAATTTGATTAAGAAAAAATCCTTTTATATGAGACTACAGTATTGATCTATGCTTTTGTATTATCAAAATGTACGCATAAAGAACTTCGAAGTTGGAAATACTCATGGAAAATTTACCGGTAGAAACAGCCTATCGTGTTCTTGCTCGTAAATATCGACCAAAAAACTTCTCTGACCTCATTGGTCAGGAAGCTATGGTGCGTACTCTCACCAACGCCTTTGAAAAAGGTCGTATTGCACAAGCGTGGATGTTAACAGGGATTCGTGGCGTAGGTAAAACCACAACAGCACGTATTTTGGCACGTGCGCTTAATTATAAAACAAAAGATATTGATCAACCAACAACCGTATTGGACTCTCTTGGAGAACATTGCACACAAATTATCGAAGGACGCCATATTGATGTTATAGAAATGGATGCCGCTTCTCATACGGGCATTGATGATATTCGTGAAATTATTGAACAAATACGCTATCGTCCTGTTTCTGCACGCTATAAGGTTTATATTATAGATGAAGTACATATGCTCTCAACACAAGCCTTTAATGGTTTATTGAAAACTCTTGAAGAACCACCGTCCCATGTGAAATTTATTTTTGCCACAACAGAAATTCGCAAAGTTCCTATTACAATTCTTTCGCGTTGCCAACGTTTTGATTTGCGACGTATTGAATCAAAAGCTTTGAGTGCACATTTGCGTCAAATTGCGAAATATGAAAAGGTAGAAGTAGAAGAGCAAGCACTCTCTATGATTGCCCGTGCTGCAGAAGGATCTGCACGTGATGCATTATCCATTTTTGATCAAGCAATCGCCCATAGCAATGGCAATGTTAATGCTATTGCGGTGCGTACAATGTTAGGATTAGCGGATCAAGCACGTATCATTGATCTTTTTGAATTTATTATGAAGGGCGATGTTGTCAATGCGTTACATGAATTACGCAGTCAATATGAAGCAGGTGCTGATCCTCTTACTATATTGACAGAACTAGCCGATTTTAATCATCTGGTCACACGTTTACGTTTTACACCAGAAATAGTGGAAGATTTTTCTCTGACTGAAGAACAACGTTTAAGAAGTTTAGACTTTTCAAAAAAACTTTCCGTTCCTATTTTATCCCGAAACTGGCAAATGTTACTCAAAGGTTTACAGGAAGTTAATCAAACTGCACGTCCTCTTCAAGCCGCTGAAATGCTTTTAATTCGTCTTGCTCACACGGCTGACTTACCAACTCTTGATGAGGCTTTAAAAAAGCTTACGCAAGAAAAAACGCCTCTCACACTGGTTAAAAACTCTTCTCATCAAGAATCTACAAATGCAAATAATATAACAAAAGAAACAATGGTCGGAGCCCATGCTTCCTCGAGCGTTTCAAATACATTACTCGATCAATCAGATTTAAAAAGCTCTTTGAAAAACCAATTAGATCATTCCTTACAACCGGAAAATTTAGTTAAAAATCAAAACCATGACAAAATCAACGCCCAAGAAGTAACAGAAATTCTAGAAACTTCTCCATCTACTGATCTTTCTGAAAAGATTGTAAATTTATCGCATTCTGTCAAGCAAACAACAGAAAAGATTACTGAACCTAAAACTCTCGTGATTAATTCTTTGCACGATATTGTTCAATTAGCCGAACAGCATAATGACACTCCTTTCAAACTCCTTATTAAAGAATTTGTTCATCCTGTTTCTTTTGAAGCTGGGCATATTACCTTAAGACTTTCTGAAAATACCCCACAATTTCTTGCTCATGATATAGAAAAAAAGATATCTCAATGGACAGAAAAACGCTGGACAATAACTTTTGTTAATGAAGGAGGTGGCCCAACCTTACAGGAGGAAAGTATAGCGATTCAAAAGACTCTTTTTTCTAATGCAGAAACAGATCCTGATATTGCGAAAATCCTCAATCATTTCCCAGAAGCAAAAATTGTCGATATTCGACTCAATAAAGAAGAAAATGATCTTGATTTACTCTCCAATACCTTTAAAAATGCTGATATTTTTAAAAATAAAAATGATATCAATGATGAATAAGGATACCTATTCCTATGCGTGAAATGATGAGCATGATGAAAAAAGCCAAAGAAATGCAAGAAAAAATGCAGAAGATTCAGGAGGAAATAGCTAATCTGCAAGCTGTGGGCACCGCAGGGGGTGGTCTCGTCAATATCACTTTAAATGGCAAAAATATTATAACAGCAATTCAAATTGATCCTTCATTACTCAAACCTGAGGAAGGTGAAATTCTTGAAGATCTCATTATGGCAGCTTATAATGAAGCAAGAACAAAAATCGAAGTTGCAATAGAAGAAAAAACCAAAAGTATAACGGCAGGGCTACCACTCCCATCAGGTTTCAAGCTTCCATTTTAATGAAACGGTTTTTTCCCGTGAGACAAAAATATGTCTAAATACATTGCAGGACCTGAGATTGAACGTCTCATTCAGATTTTATCACGGTTACCAGGTCTTGGTCCACGTTCAGCGCGTCGTGCTGCGCTTCATCTTATCAAAAAAAAGGAGACATTGCTGGAGCCTTTGGGAGCGGCTATACAAGCAGCTATCGAAAAAGTCGGTATTTGTTCTGTTTGTGGAAATGTCGATACCATTGATCCTTGTTCAATTTGTACAGATTTGCGCCGCGATGATACAACAATCATCGTTGTTGAGGATATTGCTGATCTGTGGGCCCTTGAGCGCGCAAAAACTTTAGCCGCACGTTATCATGTGTTGGGTGGACGACTCTCCCCCTTAGATGGAATAGGTCCTGACGAACTCAACATTGCCACCTTAATACAGCGTGTTGTACAAAACCCTATTACGGAGATTATTCTTGCTGTCAATGCGACTGTCGAAGGTCAAACAACTGCTCACTATATCACTGATCAGCTTTCTAATTTTCCAGTTAAAATTACGCGACTTGCTCATGGTGTTCCTGTAGGAGGTGAGCTTGATTATCTTGATGATGGAACTTTAGCAGCAGCTGTACAAGCAAGAACAAATCTTTAAAGCTTTTTCTTCTTAACCTTTAGCTCTTTAATGACGGGGGAATATTAAAATGATAAAGAAAAATCTCTCACTTTTAAACGACTTTGGTCCTGGTGTTTTAGTATGTTTACTCATATCAGCCTTAGCTCATGGCTTAGAAGTTGTAGAAAAACAGCTTTTCACGGAAGCGTGGCTTGAAAGCCTTGTTTTGGCAATTCTTCTAGGATCAATTATCCGTAGTTGTTTTTCTTTGCCAACATATTTTCAAAAAGGTATCACCTTTTGTGCAAAAACACTTCTCGAAATTGCTATCGTTCTTCTAGGAGCAAGCATTAGCATTAACGCAGTCCTTTCAGCTGGTTGGAATTTGCTTGCTAGTATCATATTCGTGATATTCGTAACAATTATCCTGAGCTTTGCCATCGGCCGACTTTTCGGGCTTTCTACACATTTGGCAATGCTGGTCGCTTGTGGGAATGCTATTTGTGGCAATTCAGCTATTGTCGCCGTTGCACCTGTTATAAAAGCAAAACATGACGATGTAGCCGCATCAATTGCCTTCACTGCTCTTTTAGGAATTCTTATTATTTTATTTCTACCCTTTTTACATCCATCTCTGAATTTGTCATTTAGCCAATATGGTGTGCTTGCTGGCATGGTTGTGTATGCTGTACCACAGGTTTTAGCAGCAACAGCACCTATCTCTTTTCTAAGTGTTCAAATTGCAACAATTGTCAAATTAGTACGGGTTCTCATGTTAGGCCCTGTTATTTTTACTCTATCAATCATTTATCGCCGATCAGCAGAAACACGCTTGCGTTTACATACCCTCGTCCCATGGTTTATCATTGGCTTTATTATCATGATGCTTGTTCGCTCAAGTGGTCTTATCCCTGAAAAGGCTATCAATCCCATCAAATTTATTGCCCAGTTGTTTACTGTTATCTCAATGGCTGCACTAGGATTAGGTGTTGATATCCGATCACTAAAAAAAGCAGGATGGCGCGTCATTTTGGCTTCAACCTGCTCCATAATTATTCTCGGTATTTGTAGCCTTCTTATGATACAATTGAATGAGTTAAATCATATAACATTTTAAAATGTGCATTGATTATTATTTTTTCAACGTAGTATGCAATCAACCCAAAGTCCTCATTATTATTAAAATCAGTTCTTTCATAAACCAGAAAAAACCAGAAAAAGTTCTAAAATACTGCTCATTATTCTATACAAAAAATTGAAAGAGCTGATATTTAAGTGAAAACTGTCAATTTTGCTTTTCAGTCCATAATGATTTGCAACGGGGTAGTATCAAAATACGTAACTCATGCAAAACGAATGCCATTTCTTTCATCTGCTCTCATTACGCTGAGGTTTTTATACAAAGACTGATAAAATATATTCTTATTTGGAAAAAATGTGAGGTCATGACTTTTCCTCTTTTAAATTACTTTTACTTACTATGTAATACAAGTGGCATCAACGTACTATTTGATAGCTTAAAAGTTGTGACAACCCTTACATTTAAACGATTCGTGAAAGGAGTTTGATTCATACGCTAACTCCGCTTGTAATATACAAGCAAATAACTTTAATTGTTTCACCATAAGTAAATTTAAAATAAGAGAATCTTACAATACTCAAGGTACTCATTCAAAAAGTGAAATAATAAGGATTAAATCAACATCTCGTTCTATCTCATAAAAAGATATTGTTGCTTATTGGCACTAGTAACTTTCTTACAAATGAAATATACGATAATGAAAAGACTAAAAATACAGCGGGACTTTTATTTATCGTTTTATTCAACTAAAATATTTTTATGCTTATCCTTGCTATAGATACTGCTTCAATTTATTGTGCTGTTGCGCTTATTCGTCATAAATCTGTTATTGCGCGTATCAATGAACGCATGAACAAAGGACATGCCGAAAAAATTATTGGGCAGATTACACAAATAATGAAACAAGCCAATATGACGCTTGATCAAGTTGAGCGTATTGCTGTCAATATTGGACCTGGATCATTTACTGGTGTACGTGTCGGTGTTGCAACAGCGCGCGCTTTGGCATTAGCACTTGAAATACCTGCTGTTGGAGTGAGTGCTCTTGAAGCGTTAGCAGCACAAGTCATAAACAGTAAAAGTACAGTATCGGCAATTACTGTTGTCATTGAAGCAGGGAGAGGGATGTTCTACCATCAAAATTTTCATAATGATCTCACACCTTTGGGAGAGCCGGGATTAAAAACAATTGAAAATATCCTCGAAGATTTGCCCAAAAAAACCCGACTGACTGGCCCAGCTGCTGATGTCGTTATGGAACATATTAAAAACCATAAAATACACGAAAAAATTGTCCTAGAAAAAATCCCCTGCGAAGCGGCCGATATTGTAAACTATGCTTATCTTGCTGCAAACAAACAATCAAAAAATTCGCCTCGCCCACTCTATCTACGCAGCGCTGATGCAAAACAACAAACCAATTTTGCTTTGCCACAAAAAAAATAATGCCCAAATTTTCATTGACAAAAAAGATTTTTGGAATTGCTCCGCTACAAGTTAATGATAGTGCTTCTCTTCATCAAATTCATCAACATTGTTTTACCCCTTCTTGGGAAAAACAAGCTTTTGATAATTTCTTAACAGATCACTCTATCTTCGGATACAAAGTTTTTCTCATTGATCGCTCTGATCAAATTTTAGGCTTTTGCCTATGCCGTCTCATCCTTGATGAAGCAGAAATCATCACAATTGCTGTTCATCCTCATTATCGTCAACAAGGAATTGGTACCTTTCTTATCGATCGTACAGTTCACCATCTTCACGACAAGGGCGCTATAAAATTATTCTTGGAAGTAGAAGCCACAAATCTTTCTGCTTTGAACCTTTATCAACGCTTTGAATTTCAAAAAATTTCTGAACGTCTTGCCTACTACGCGTCAAAAAATGGTCGTGGTGATGCAATTATCATGCAAAAAACTTTTAAGCAAATAGATTGAGATTTGTGTAAAAAACATTTACACATGCGCTATGAATAAAGTAAATCCTAAAAATACGCCTCCTGTTGCTCCTAAAAAGGTTTTTATCAAAACCTATGGATGTCAAATGAATGTTTATGATAGCCAACGGATGACTGATAGCCTCAGTTCGCAAGGCTATGTGACAACACAAATTCCCAATGATGCCGATCTTATTCTTGTTAATACCTGTCATATTCGTGAAAAAGCAGCAGAAAAACTTTATTCTGATCTCGGTCGTTTGCGCGTTATGCGTCAAGAGCGCACACCTGATAAACCCCTGATGGTTGGTGTAACAGGTTGTGTTGCACAAGCTGAGGGAAGTGAAATCTTGCGCCGTGCTCCAACAGTGGATCTTGTTATTGGTCCGCAAATGTATCATCGCTTGCCAGAATTGTTAGAAAAAGCAAAACAAGGAAAAAAAATTATCGAAACAGACTATGCTGTTGAAGATAAATTTGCTCATTTGCCGCCCCATAATAAACATGCGGTAAGAAAACGAGGTGTTAGCGCATTTTTAACAGTACAGGAAGGTTGCGATAAATTTTGCACTTTTTGTGTTGTTCCTTACACACGCGGTGCTGAAATATCACGGTCTGTCGAGCAAATTACCGAGGAAGCCCGCCAACTCATCGAAGCGGGTGTCAAAGAAATTACGCTGCTTGGACAAAATGTCAATGGTTGGCATGGACAAAGTGCTGATGGCAAAACTTGGCGTCTTGGCGATCTTCTTTATCATCTTGCAAAACTCAATGGTTTAAAGCGTTTGCGTTACACAACCAGCCACCCACGTGATATGGATGATAGCCTTATTGCCGCGCATCGAGATCTTGATATGTTAATGCCTTACCTCCATCTTCCTGTTCAATCAGGTTCAGATCGCATCTTAAAAGCCATGAACCGACAACACAAAAGCTCTCATTATCTTCATCTTATCGAAAAAATTCGAAACGCACGGCCAGATATTGCCTTTTCAGGCGATTTTATTGTAGGGTTTCCAGGAGAAACAGATGAAGACTTTGAAGAAACCATTAAACTTATTCAACAAGTACAGTACAGTTCAGCTTATTCTTTTAAATATTCCCCCCGTCCTGGAACAGTGGGAGCCACAATGAAAAATCATGTTGATGAATCTGTAAAAGATTCCCGACTTCAACATTTACAAGCCCTTCTCCTTGAGCAACAAAATGCGTTTTTGCGTTCTAAAATTGATCAGAAAACGAACGTTCTCATCGAAAAACCTGGACGTCACTCAGGGCAAATGGTAGGGCGTTCCCCTTGGCTTTTACCTGTTGTTGTCGATACAGAAGCCTCTACAGGTAGCGTGATAGAAATTCATATTAAAAATGCAAGCTCAAACAGTTTTGTTGGTGAAGTGACAAATAGATAAACATGCCTCTAACACCTTGTTCAAAAATAAATATTTTTGAAAACTCTTTTATTTTAAAAGAAAATGATTACATCTAAAGCGTGCACTTTTTGTAAAAATTGTCTTTTATAAAGTTTACTTAACAAAATGTGCAATATTTATGTAGATATGGAGAATAGGCTGAAAGCTTCAACCGAAAAAATAAAGCGTATTAAAGAAAAAGTAAATATGTCCCTTGAAAAGGCTGATACCTTGAAACAAACAAGCGCTTCAGATGTGAGCCAAGTTGTTTTGATTTTCGAAAATAATAAATATGCAAAAGCAGTTTTTGGTAAATTTGACGAAAATCTCGCTTATATCGAAAAAAAACTCGAACTTAGTATTCATCCGCGTGGTAATGAAGTCTTAATCCGTGGAAATATTTCTGTTATAAAACATGCGCAATATGTATTGCAGCAGCTTTATGAACGTGCCAAAACACATCAAGAGCTCACTTTATCAGATATAAAAGGAGCGATTGCTATGGTAAATATACCAAAGAAGCAGAAAGAAGACACAATAACACACAAATCTGCAACGAAACGTATACCAGCACGGTTGAGTACCCATAAAAAAATAATTCATGCAAGAACTCCAACACAAGACGCTTACATAAGCGCTATGGAGCATACTGAACTTGTGTTTGGTGTAGGACCAGCAGGAACAGGAAAAACGTATCTTGCTGTTGCTCATGCTGCAATGCTTCTAGAACGTGGTATCATTGAGCGAATTATTCTCTCACGTCCAGCTGTTGAAGCTGGAGAACATCTTGGTTTTCTTCCCGGTGATCTCAAAGAAAAAGTCGACCCATATTTACGACCACTTTATGATGCTCTTTATGATATGATGCCCGCTGAAAAAATAGAACGCATTTTAGCTTCTGGTGTCATAGAAATTGCTCCTCTCGCCTTTATGCGCGGACGAACACTTGCCCATGCTGCTGTTATTCTTGATGAGGCACAAAATACTACCCCCATGCAAATGAAGATGTTCCTCACACGTCTTGGAGAAGGAACGCGTATGATTGTTACCGGTGACGTAAGCCAAATTGATTTGCCTACAGGGCAAAAATCAGGTCTCATTGAAGCAATTCGCATTCTTTCAAATGTAGAAAATATTGCAATTGTGCATTTTGATGAAAAAGATGTTGTACGCCACCCACTTGTTGCTGCTATCGTTCGTGCTTATGATCGTGATTCCGAAATACAAAATAAAAAAAAATCATTCGCATGCGATGCATTAAAAAATGAATTTGATTCATCATGATTATTATTGATATAATGATTAAAAGCGCAGGGTGGAATGATGAGAAAATGCTTTATAATATCACTGAAAAAGCATTAATGGCAACTATGCATCATGTTTCATTGGAAAATGTTGTAAGCGAGATTAGCCTGCTTTTTACGGATGATGAGCATATGGCACAAATCAATGCACAATGGCGCAACAAAAACAAATCCACTAATGTATTATCCTTTCCTGCTTTTCCACTTAAAGCTGGAAATCAACCTGGTCCCATGCTCGGTGATATTATTATTGCCCGAGAAACTGTTGTTTTCGAAGCAGAGAACGAAGGAAAAACATTTCAAGATCATTTAACGCATATGATTGTTCATGGTATCTTACATCTGCTTGGTTATGACCATGAAACTGATGATGAAGCATATAAAATGGAAAAGCTCGAAAGAGAAATTCTTCAAAAGCTTTCCATAAAAGATCCTTACGCATAATTGTCTATCAATGATAAAATTTAACTTTTAAAATCAATATTACCAGCATACCATTTAAAGCCTCTTATTTATCTGTTATAAAAAGAAAGTCTAAAAGATTTCAAAACCATGGCAAACAAAATAAATGCACAAAATAATAGTCAAGCATCTTCTAATAATGAAAAAGACCCCTCTCAACAGACGAATCATACAGAGAAATATTCCCTGATGAATCATTTATTTTCATTCTTACGGGGTCGTAATTGTGCATCTACGTCACTGCGCGATGATCTTACCGTTGCACTCACGACTAACAATGAAAAAGATACCGCCCTCTTCTCACCTGAAGAACGTACTATGCTGCATAACATTTTACGCTTACGTGAAGCACGCGTGGATGATGTTATGATACCTCGTTCTGAAATCGAAGCATTAGAAATAAACACCTCTCTTGGAGAAACCCTTCAATGTTTTGCAAAAATTGGTCATTCTCGTATACCCGTTTATGCTGAAACTTTAGATGATCCGCGCGGCATGATCCATATCCGCGATATTCTTAACTACATCACTCGCTTTATTATCAACCCAACAAAAACCGAACAAAAATCCGATTTGCTTCAATTAAACCATACAGACTTGCATACTCCAATCGGTGAATTGGATTTGATCCGAACAGTTCTCTTTGTTCCCAGTTCTATGCTTGCGAGCAAATTATTAACACGGATGCAAACTACACGAACTCAAATGGCTTTAGTTATTGATGAACATGGAGGAACAGATGGTCTCGTTTCAATGGAAGATATTGTTGAGTTAGTCGTTGGGGATATCGAAGATGAACATGATAATGTCGACAATGCTATCGTACGTGAACCAAATAATAAATGGCTCGTTGATGCAAGAACTGAACTAGAAGATGTGGAGAAAGCTCTTGGTCCTGATTTTATCGTAGGGGAATATGGTGATGAAGTTGATACTATTGGTGGTTTGATCGTCTCCATTCTTGATCGCATTCCTGCTAAAGGTGAAATTGTCGAAGCTGTACCTGGCTATAGATTTCGTATTTTAGAAGCTGATAAACGCCGGATTAAACGATTGCGCATTTTTCGCATTCCCAAAAATGAGAATCTTGAGAACAATGCCATCCCTAAAGAATAGTCCAGCGTTTTTAAACAATTTCATCGTTTTTTTGTTCTCTGTTACAGGCTGGAAGCGCCAAGCATGGATATTTCTGTGTGGTGCTCTTACTTCTTTTGCACTTCCACCCTTTTATTTAACACCTCTTTGCTTTTTAACTTTCCCTCTCTTTATTGTTTTACTTGACTCAATACGGGCCACCAAAAACAATAAAAAACATTTTTTTACTTACGCTTTAAGCTGTGGAACCTTTGGTTTTAGTTATTTTATTTGCGGCCTTTGGTGGCTATGCAATGCTTTGTTAACAGATCCAGATTCTTTTGGTTGGGCAGTCCCATTAGCCATTTTATTCCCTCCACTCTACCTTTCTCTTTATTGGTTTTTTTCTGGTTTCATTGTCGGTTTATTATGGACAAAAGGAATAGCACGCTTTTTTGTTTTAGCCTTTGCATTAGGATTATCCGAGTGGTTGCGTGCGTTTTTATTCACAGGATTTCCATGGAATTCTCTTGGCTATACAGCCATGCCAACCCCAATGTTCATGCAATCTGATGCAATCGTAGGACTTTACGGAATGAATATTCTTGCTGTCTTAGCCTACAGTTTGCCAACTGTTTTATTAACGAATGAAAAAAAGAAAGTGGCACTTTCTCTTTGCTTATCACTTATATTCATTCACTGTGGTTTTGGGTTTTATCGTCTTCATACTATAGAAAACACAGCTGAAGATCAAAAAAGTGCTTATTGGGTGCGTATTGTTCAACCGTCCATCCAACAAAATATAAAATTGCGTGATAATACACGAGAAGCTATGTTGGAAGCGCATATGAAGCTAAGTGCAACACCAACAACCGATCAAAATTCAGAACCCGATTTTATCATATGGCCGGAAGCTTCCGTTCCTTACCTTCTTTATGATAACTCATCTATCACAATGCGCATTGCCTCTCTTTTAAAACCTAAACAATGGGCTATTATCGGAGCAATACGCGCCAGCAATGATCTACCTCATTCCCAAACACAATATTTTAATACAATTGCAGTCATTAATGCTCAAGGTAATATTTTAAATACCTCCGATAAACTTCATTTGGTTCCTTTTGGTGAGTATCTTCCTTATCAGAATTTATTGAAAAAAATTGGATTGCGTACCCTTGCCGATAATATTGGTGGATATAGTACTGCAAGTGTGCGCAAAATTGTTACAATGCCAAACGGATTTTCTTATCTACCCTTAATTTGTTATGAAGCAATATTTCCCCATGAAATGACTTTTCAAGGCTCCCCGCCTCAAGCAATTATTAATATTACAAATGATGCATGGTTTGGTGTAACACCTGGACCCTATCAACATCTTCAACAAGCACAGCTTCGTGCCGTTGAACTGGGAATCCCCCTCATACGGGCAGCCAATAATGGCATATCAGCTGTTATTGATTCTTATGGACGAATCGTTGTAGCTCTTCGACAAAATGCTGTGGGCATTATTGATTCACAAGTTCCATCATCCATTACCCCTATAGGAAGCAATGAATACAGAACTTTCTCTACTTTTATCTTATTCATCCTTATGCTATTGTGTCGTGTTGGTTTTGGTTCTACAAAACAGCTTAAATGATTCAAGTGCCCTTTGTACGGCATTATGTTGCGTGTACCAGTAGTATTGGGAAAAAATATTACATATTGTTTTAATTATATGATAAATCAGCTTCGCATAAATATGATGTTGATTTAGAAGAAAAGTGCTGGAAATAAAGAGTTGCATTATGACCGAAACTAGAAAAAAACCTGACCCTATAGATATCTATGTTGGAACTCGTATCCGTTTACGTCGTAATATTTTAGGACTCACTCAAGAGAAACTAGGTGAAAAATTAGGAATTACTTTTCAGCAAATCCAAAAATATGAAAAAGGAACAAACCGTATTGGTGCCAGTCGTCTTCAAGCGATAGCAGAAATTATGGATGTTCCTGTTTCTTACTTTTTTGATAAAGGTATTACCTCCCAACAAGTAGAGGGTTTTGCCGAAAGTGATCACAATTTTATAGACTTTTGTTCTAGCAGCGAAGGGATTCAGCTCATGCGCGCTTTTACAAATATATCTGATGCTAAAGTGCGTCGAAAAATTATTGACTTGGCAAAAGCACTTTCTGAGGAAGATGTGACAAATAAGTTATAAATTAAAATTATATCTTTTCTCTTTTATTCATATAAATTTGCATTGACGATTTGCTACAGAATTAGCAAATGGTAGCGACTTTAGTAAGCAATTAATTAAATCGTTGGTTTTCTTTTTTGAAGGAGTTCCTATGCCGCATCAAGATTATCTTTTTACGAGCGAATCGGTATCGGAAGGACATCCTGATAAAATTTGTGATCGTATTTCCGATGAAATCGTTGATATGATCTATAAAGAAGCTGAAAAGACTGGTACTGATCCATGGTTAGTACGCGTTGCCTGTGAAACTCTCGTCAGTGTCAACCGTGTTGTTATCGCTGGTGAAGTACGTGTTCCCGATACGCTATTAAAAAAAGATAAAAATAAAGAATTCATCTACGATGAAACTAGCTTTCCACTCATTAATCCTACACGTTTTCGTACAGCAGCGCGCCGTGCTATTCGTACCATTGGCTATGAACAAGCAGGATTCCATTGGAAAACTGTTAAAATTGATGTTCTTTTGCGCCCCCAATCAGCTGATATAGCAAGAGGGGTTGATAATGCTACGGATCGGCACGGTGAAGAAGGAGCAGGTGATCAAGGCATCATGTTTGGATATGCTTGCCGTGAAACACCTGATCTCATGCCTGCACCAATTTATTATGCGCATAAAATTCTCAAACTTCTTGCCGCAGCCCGACATAAAGGAGAGGGAGAAACTGGAAAATTAGGACCAGATGCTAAAAGCCAAATAACCATACGCTATAAAAATGGAAAACCAATAGAGGTCACATCCATCGTTCTTTCAACGCAGCACCTTGATGAAAGCTGGGATTCCAATAAAGTACGTACAGTGGTTGAGCCTTACATTCGCCAAGCTTTACATGACATTCCCATTGCAGCTCAATGCAGTTGGTATATTAACCCAACAGGAAAATTTGTTATTGGAGGACCTCAAAGCGATGCCGGATTAACGGGACGCAAAATTATTGTGGATACTTACGGAGGTGCAGCACCCCATGGAGGCGGTGCTTTTTCAGGAAAAGATACAACAAAAGTTGATCGTTCTGCTGCCTATGCGGCACGCTATCTGGCTAAGAATATTGTTGCTGCTCATTTAGCAGAGAGATGCACCATTCAACTCTCCTATGCAATTGGTATTGCACAACCTTTATCTATTTATCTTAATCTTCATGGAACAGGAAAAGTCGATGAAAAAGTTATTGAAGCAGCCATCCGCAAAATAATGGACCTTTCACCTACCGGCATTCGAAAACATCTTGACCTCAATAAACCTATTTATGCAAAAACAGCTGCCTATGGTCACTTTGGTCGTAAACCAAAAAACGATGGTTCGTTTTCATGGGAAAAAACTGATCTCGTGAAAACGCTTCAAACAATGATCCAAATCCCATGATTAAACATAATATACGTAAGAGTGAAGCATTTTTTGGACGCCGACAAGGAAAACAACTTCGAAACAGTCAGCTTACACGTATAAAAATGCTTCTCCCCAATTTTAATATTGATTTAAATGTTCCTCCTCCTTCAAACCTTACATCCTTATTTTCAAGCAAAGTAAGAGAAATTCGACTTGAAATCGGCTTTGGTGGAGGTGAACATTTACTTCATGAAATGGAATATTTTCCAAAAACCGGTTTTATCGGCGTCGAGCCCTTTATCAATGGCATGGCAAAAATATTGTTGTCTCTTGAACAGCATCAAAACCATCAAAATCGTCTTCGCCTCTATAATGATGATGCTACACGCCTCCTTGATTGGCTCCCTGATAACTCGCTTGATGGAATAGACCTCTTCTATCCTGATCCTTGGCCGAAAAAGAAACACTGGAAACGACGTTTCATCAACATAAAAAATCTTAACCGTTTTGCTCGTGTTCTTAAAATAGGGAAATTTTTTCGCTTTGCTAGCGATATAGACAGTTATGTAAACTGGACTTTGTACCATTGTGCACAACATGATCACTTTGAATGGAAAGCAGAAAGCCCTCAAGACTGGAAACTCCCTTATCCACTATGGAGTGGAACCCGCTATGAAGCAAAAGCTTTACGCGAAGGACGAACGCCTGCCTATCTTACCTTTATCAAGAAATAAATGATCAAGCGCTTTTCTCATAAACAACTTGAAAAATTTTGAATTTAAGAGTATCAATAGTTAAATTCTTGGTCTTATGATGAAGAGTGGGCCGTTGGACCCGCTCTTTTTTAATATCATAAAACTGATGAAAACAACTTGGATAAAATGTATGAACGAAGCTGAAAAAATAAGCAATCTTGACGAACCGCGCTTGTTTGAAGAAGAGGGTATCGAAGCACAGGTTGCTGCTCTTGTCATACCACTACTTAAACCTTTAGGTTTTCGTTTGGTTCGTGTAAAACTCCTTGGTCAAAATGGTTTAACACTTCAAATTATGGTTGAACGTGCCGATGGTTCTATGACCATAGAAGATTGTGAAACTGTTAGTCGAACTGTTTCCCCACTCCTTGATGTCCAAAATGTTATTGAGCGCAAATATCATTTAGAAATCTCATCACCTGGAATTGATCGTCCATTGGTAAGAAAATCTGATTTTTTTCATTGGCAAGGGCATCTTGCAAAAATTGAAACAAAAATAATAATTGATGGGCGCCGAAAATTTCGCGGGACACTTACAAATATCACGCAAGATGGATTTATTTTAAACACTGATAAAGCTGCTTATGGAGAAGCCATGTATACCCCTATTTCCTTTTGTGATATCATAAATGCACATTTAGTGCTTACCGATGAGCTTATTCGCGATGCATTGAAACAAAATAAAGATTTAAGTCAACAATTCATTGCCGAAGAGAACGCTAACGACTCTATACAGACGCTCAATTTCAAAAAATAATATCACAGGGGAATACCCATCGTGTGGCACAAAGAAGGAGAAAATTGATGGCTACAAGCGCTAACAGGCTTGAGATTCTGCAAATTGCAGATGCTGTTGCACGTGAAAAGTCAATCGACCGTGAAATTGTCATTTCTGCGATGGCTGATGCTATTCAAAAAGCAGCACGTTCTCGTTATGGTCAAGAAACCAATATCCGTGCTGAAATCAATTCTAAAACAGGTGAAATTAAATTACAGCGCCTGCTTAAAATCGTTGATGTCGTTGAAGACTATACAACGGAAATTACTTTGTCTGATGCTCTCAAACATCAAGCAGAAGCAAAAATTGGTGATTTTTTTGCTGATCTTTTACCTCCTATGGATTTTGGACGTATCGCAGCACAATCTGCTAAACAGGTTATTGTACAAAAAGTACGCGACGCAGAGCGTGATCAGCAATATGAGGAATTCAAAAATAAAGTTGGTGAAATTATTTCTGGTACAGTTAAGCGTGTGGAATATGGTAACGTCATCGTTGATCTAGGGCGTGGTGAAGCTATTGTGCGCCGTGATGAATTAATTCCTCGTGAATCATTCCGCTATGGAGATCGCATTCGTGCTTTTGTCAATGATGTACACCGTGAAACGCGTGGGCCGCAAATCTTCCTTTCACGCACACATCCCCAATTTATGGTAAAACTTTTCACTATGGAAGTGCCAGAAATTTATGATGGTATTATAGAAATCAAATCTGTAGCTCGTGATCCAGGTTCACGGGCTAAAATCGCCGTTGTTTCACGCGATGGTTCCATTGATCCTGTTGGAGCATGCGTTGGAATGCGAGGAAGTCGTGTACAAGCTGTTGTTGCTGAATTACAAGGCGAAAAAATTGATATTATTCCTTGGTCGCCTGATGCGGCAACATTTGTCGTTAATGCACTGCAACCTGCTGAAGTTTCTAAAATTATCCTTGATGAAGATGCTGAACGGATTGAAGTTATTGTGCCAGATGATCAACTTAGCCTTGCTATTGGACGACGTGGGCAAAATGTTCGCTTGGCTTCACAGCTAACAGGATGGAACATTGATATTTTAACGGAAAAGGAAGAATCTGAAAATCGTCAAAAAGAATTTACTGAACGGAGTAAATTGTTTATGGAAGCCTTAGAGGTTGACGAAATGATCGGACAGGTTATGGCATCAGAGGGTTTTTCTTCTATTGAAGAAATCGCCTATATTGATCTTGAAGAAATCGCTTCTATTGATGGTTTTGACCATGATACCGCCGCTGAAATCCAAAGTCGTGCCCGCGAATATCTTGATCATCAAGAAAAAGAACTTGATGAAAAACGCAAGAAGCTCGGAGTTTCTGACGAATTGCGAACACTTCCTGGAATGACAAGTGCTATGTTGGTTGCTGTAGGTGAGGATGGTGTAAAAACGATAGAAGACTTTGCTGGCTATGCCGTTGATGATTTAGCTGGTTGGAGAGAACGCAAAGAAGGTCAAACACAGAATTTTTCTGGTATTTTAACCCCTTTTGACATTACACGCGCAGATGCAGAAGCTATGGTTTTAGCCGCACGTGTACAAGCAGGCTGGATAGACCAAGCTGATCTTGTTACAGAAAATCCTGTAGAAGATGAAAATTCTACAGAAAATGAAAAAATAGATGATTTGGATGTGGATACACTTTAAATGAATGAACGGACTTGCATTGTGACCCGAAAAAATGCTTCAGCACAAACGCTGATCCGTTTTGTTATTGGTCCCAATAACCAAATTGTTCCTGATCTTAAAGCGAATTTACCAGGGCGTGGCGTTTGGATTTCCGCCCATCACGCTGTTATTGAGAAAGCAATAAAACAGAAAGCTTTTCATAGAAATTTTAAAACAGATGTTGAGGTTGCACCAAATCTTGTGCATGTTATTGATACGCTTTTACTAAAAGCCGCTCTTTCAAGCCTTTCCATGGCACGAAAAGCGGGAGCAATTGTTATGGGAGCAACAAAGGTTGACGCTGCTATCCGCTCTGGTAAAGTTATTCTTGTACTTCATGCTAAAGAAACAACAGAAGATGGGAAACGAAAAATTGCACAGGCCATCCATTCAATACAACAACAAACAAATCGGACTATAAAAACCATATCTTTATTTACAAGTGATGAAATGCGAGTGGCTTTTGGCTCTAATCCTGTAATGCACGCGGCCTTACTGGACACAAAGGCTGCTGAAGGATTTCTCAAAACGACATGTAAATTGATCAGCTATCGTGACGACAAGCATAGTAAGTCTAGTGAGATGACGGCACAAGCCGTGAAGGAAGTACAATGAGTGAAAATAACAACGACAAAACAACCGTCAAGAAGACACTAACTCTCAAGAGGTCTGTCTTGGAAACGAGCACGGTTAAACAAAATTTTAGTCATGGCCGTACGAAGGCTGTCGTTGTCGAAACCAAACGGCGTAAAATTACGCGACCTGATGAAAAAGCTGAAACCCTACAGCCCATTACAAAGCCGCATGTGGCCCCCCAGCGTTCTAAACCGCGTTTTGAGGGAAAAAAGCCTCAAGAATCTGTGGCCAAAAGCAATCTTTCATCAACTGAAATGGAAGCGAGACTTCGCGCGTTAGAAGAAGCACATATCCAAGAAAGAATAACGCGAGAACAAGCCGAAGAAGAAGCAAGACGCGCTAAAGAGCGTGAAGAAATTTTACAGCAAGAAAGTAAAGAAAAAGAAATACATCTCCAACAAGAAGAAGAAATATCACCAGTACAGACTCCACCTGTTCCCCCTCTCATTGAACAGACAGATATTCCTATTGCGCCTAAAAACACAACCGTGATTGAAAAACGCAAAATAGATGACAATAAAGAGGAAGAACGGCATAGTCGACGTGCTAATCCTGCTAAATCAGAAATACGTGTACCAAAAGTTGTCAAAGGAGCTGATGAGCGGCGACGCGGAAAGCTAACTCTGAATAGTGCACTGGATGAAGAAGGAAACGCACGTGGGCGCTCAATGGCTGCAATGCGGCGTAGACAGGAAAAGTTTAAGCGTGCACAAAATCAAGAACCAAGAGAAAAAATTTCTCGCGAAGTTGTTCTTCCTGAAACGATTACCATTCAAGAGCTCGCACAACGTATGACGGAGCGTTCTGTTGATGTGATTAAATTCTTGATGAAACAAGGACAAATGATGAAACCTGGCGATGTTATTGATGCAGATGTTGCCGAACTCATCGCTGTTGAATTTGGCCATACTGTTAAACGTGTTTTAGAATCTGACGTAGAAGAAGGTATCTTTAATATAAAAGATAATCCTCAAAACATGCAGCAGCGTCCCCCTGTTGTAACCATTATGGGCCATGTTGACCACGGAAAAACTTCTCTTTTGGATGCTATTCGTAAAGCAAATGTTGTTTCTGGCGAAGCAGGAGGTATTACGCAGCATATTGGTGCCTATCAAGTAGAACAAAACGGTCAAAAAATTACCTTTATTGATACACCTGGTCATGCTGCATTTACGGCTATGCGTGCACGTGGAGCTCGTGTTACTGATATTGCTGTTCTCGTTGTAGCCGCTGATGATAGTGTTATGCCCCAAACGATTGAATCAATCAATCATGCGAAAGTCGCTGGTGTACCTATCATTGTTGCTATCAACAAAATTGATAAACCAGCTGCGAATGCACAAAAAGTACGTACAGAACTTCTACAACATGAAGTGTTTGTTGAAACTATGGGCGGTGAAACTTTGGACGTTGAAGTTTCTGCTAAAACTGGTCAAAATCTTGATAAACTTCTCGAAGCTATCCTTCTTCAGGCTGAAATGCTTGATCTGAAAGCAGATCCTCAACGAACTGCAGAGGGCGTTATCATTGAAGCCAAATTGGATCGCGGACGTGGATCTGTTGCAACAGTTCTTGTTCAAAAAGGTACATTACACCCTTCTGATATTATAGTTGCCGGAAATGAATGGGGTCGTGTGCGTGCTTTGATTGACGACCATGGCCGCCATGTCAAAGAAGCCGTTCCCTCTACACCGATTGAAATTTTAGGCATGCAAGGAACACCACAAGCCGGAGACCGTTTTGCTGTTGTCACACATGAAGCAAAAGCACGTGAAATTTCTGAATATCGTCAACGATTAGCACGTGATAAAGCTGTTGCGCGGCAAACTGGTTCGCGTGGTTCTCTTGAACAGATGATGACAAAATTGCAAACGACTGGTGTTAAGGAGTTTTCTCTTATTATAAAAGGGGATGTGCAAGGATCAATTGAAGCAATTGCTTCAGCATTGGAAAAACTCGGAAATGATGAGGTTCGTGCGCGTATTGTACATTCTGGTGCTGGAGGAATTACCGAAAGTGATATTTCTCTTGCGGAAGCTTCTAACTCTGCTGTAATTGGCTTTAATGTTCGAGCCAATAAGCAGGCACGTGATTTTGCTAAAACACAAGGAATTGAAATTCGCTATTATAACATCATTTATGATCTTGTTGACGATATCAAGGCTGCCATGTCTGGATTACTCTCACCAGAACAGCGTGAAACTTTCCTTGGTAATGCTGAAATTCTAGAAGTCTTTAACATTACAAAAATTGGAAAAGTTGCAGGATGTCGTGTTACAGAAGGTAAAATAGAACGAGGAGCCGGTGTTCGCCTTATCCGCGATAATATCGTTATTCACGAAGGAAAGCTGAAAACACTCAAACGCTTTAAAGATGAAGTCAGTGAAGTGCAAAGTGGTCAAGAATGTGGAATAGCCTTTGAAAATTATGACGACATGCGCGCAGGAGACATCATTGAGACCTTCCGTATCGAACATATTAATCGTACATTATAAAATAATCCAATAACCTTATTCTGTTATAAAATGAGAAAAAGTTATTAGATTTTATACACAATATCTTTTTTTCCTTATCTAAATGGTCAAAAAAAGAGATCTTGTAGCAAGGATAAAACTTTGATGAAAAATGCAGGACCATCACAACGGCAACTTAGAGTAGCAGAGCAAGTACGTCATGCAGTAGCGCATATATTACAGCGTGATATTTTGCTTGATGATATCTTAAAAGATATTGTTATTTCTGTCTCTGAAGTACGCATGTCACCAGATTTAAAAATTGCTACTTGCTTTGTATCACCTCTCAGCACTCTTAAAAATGCTTCTCATACTGATGTTGTTGATACCCTCAATAAACATAGTCGTTTTCTCCGTGGAGAAATCAGTCATGCGTTGCGACAAATGAAATATATGCCAGAACTGCGTTTCCGGCTTGATAATAGTTTTGATAATTTTTCAAAAATTGATGCCCTCCTTCGCTCGCCTGAGGTTGCACGCGATCTTCACCATAGTGATACAGATGAGGATTAAAGATATGGCGCGGCAACACAAGAAAAAAGGGCGTCCTGTTTCTGGCTGGGTCATATTTGATAAACCAAAAGGAATGAAATCAACAGAAGCTGTCTCACAAATCAAATGGCTCTTTCATGCTCAAAAGGCAGGACATGCGGGTACACTTGATCCTCTTGCTTCTGGTCTCCTTCCTATTGCATTGGGCGAAGCAACCAAAACCGTCCCTTACGTGATGCAAGGCAAAAAAACTTACCGTTTTCATATTGCTTGGGGGCAAGAGCGCTCAACAGATGATCTAGAAGGAGAAATAACGAAAACTTCTCTCAAACGTCCAACACAAGAAGAAATACTTGCTCTTCTTCCTCAATATACAGGTGTTATTTTGCAAACACCTCCACAATTTTCAGCAATCAAAATTGCCGGAAATCGTGCCTATGATTTAGCGCGTGAAGGGGAAGTTGTTGAAATTCCGCCCCGTGAAGTGGAAATAGAAACTTTCAAGTTATTAGAAATGCCTACTAAAGAGCATTCTGTCTTTGAAATAACCTGCGGAAAAGGAACTTATGTGCGCTCTTTAGCACGCGATATGGGACGTGATCTCGGTTGCTATGGGCATATTGCTGATTTAAGACGTATTGCCGTCGCACCTTTTGATGAAGAAGATCTCATTACATGGGAGGAACTAAAAGCGGCCATTCCGCCAAATAAAAATACTACAGATGAAAATAATCGTTCTTTTGAAAAAAACTTCTCAACACTCGATGGGCTCTTAATTGACACAAGTGCCGCATTAGATTGCCTCCCTCACTATATCCTTAATGAAACTCAAGCACAGAGAATTATCAAGGGTCATTCTATCCTCTTGAATCAACACAAAGTACCTCTTGATGAAGAGGAAATTTGTGTCCTCTATAAGGAACAACTTCTTGCTATTGGCATTCTCGACAAAGGTCTATTTAAACCAAAGCGGATTTTCACAATTTAATCGATTCTTTTCCACAACCACCTTTTGCGGAAAGATATTTTTCTCTATCAATTAAGAAAAATATGGTGCTTTTCATTGTCTATATTTACCGTATTCATATCAAAATTTAAGTCAGTGCTATAAGCTAACACCACCACACACTTTTTCCTCTTAATGTCGCAATAATCCTTGCATTTGAAGGGATTCATAAGAGGCTTTTTATTTCTTTTTCAATCATTTTTACGCACACTTTAGCCCTCGTTTGTAATGTGCAAGCGAAGATGTGGACTGATTTACTCTAAATAGATTTGAAAAGAGAAAAGCTTAAGACTTTCAGAACTATCACTCAACATGAAAAATGGTAAATAACCGTTATAAATCAATTCATTAAATATTGAAATAGCAATTTTTTATGATTATGCTAACAAATTGATCGAAATAATATTAACATAATTTAATATTTTACAAAAAAACTGTTTTAACCCTAAGGGAGATGATCAGAGGAAACTTTTAAAAGCATCTCATTGGCTTGGGGTATTGTTTGGCGTTCAATCATGCGGTGCACTCTTATACCGTTAGGAGCACAATTTAAATGACGCAGACGCTTATTGACTTCTGCATCTGCTTTTGTACGACGATGATTATGGCGTAAATAATCTACCCATGTTGGCATATGATAAGCCTCTGTCCAATATTCAGGTCTTTCAAGATCTCGTAAAAGGACCCACTGACGCGCACCATCACGTAATCGAATATGGCGTCGACGCGTCATCACTTTGAGAAACTCTTCAAGATCATTTTCATGAATTTGGTAATCAATCATTATCATGATCGGGCCACTTCTTGCTTTGAGGTCGAGTAATAGTTCCGGCTCTCTAAAATGATCAAGAGGATTTAAATCTATCTGAGGAATTTCTTGAATTCTAAATTTTACCCCTGCAAGAGCACCAAAAATCAAGAATAAAGAACAAACGCTCAAAGCAATTGTTGGAGAATAACCATCAGCTAAACCTCCCCAGATTGCACTTCCAATAGCCATCCCCCCGGCAGATGCCGTTTGATAAAGTGCTAAAGAACGTGCAACAACCCAGCGTGGTGTAGAGAGTTGTACAGATGTATTAAACAATGATAAGGCCAAAACCCAACATAAACCTGCAGGAAATAAAGCAATATGGCTTATAATCAGTGAACGACTGATTCCCAATAAAAAGCAAGAAAAGGCGAAACCAATAAATGCACTTGCAATAATTGTTTCTGAACGAAAATGATGCCGTACAACTGCATTAATAATGCCTGCTGTCATGGCTCCTAACCCAAAACAACCGAGCAATGTACCATAAAGAAGGGCACTTCCTCCAAGAACTTTATGCGCAACAATTGGCAAAAGTGCTAAAATAGAAATTGCTCCTATACCAAAAAGGAACGCTCGAACCATAATGCTCAGGAGATTAGGTGACATCGCAACATAACGCAAACCATCTGAGACAGCTCCTAACAGCCTTTCTCGTGGTAATGAGTTGTTTTCATAATTCGACTTCCAGAAAAACAACGCACCAATAAGAGGAATATAGCTTATAGCACTAAACAAAAAAGCAGCCGATGCCCCTAAAGTTGCAATGATGGCACCACCAATAGCAGGACCAACACTCCGCATCAAATTAAAGCCAACACTATTCAAACTAACAGCAGCAGGAATATTTTCCCTGCTCACAATATCTCCTATCGTTGCTTGCCAAGAAGGATTATAAAAAGCTGTGCCACATCCAATCAAAAACGTAAAACATAACAAAAGCCAAGGTGTTAGAAATCCCATATAGGCTAAAACAGATAAACTCATCGATATGACCATCATCATAATCTGTACACACAACATAATTTGACGCCGATTAAAATTATCAGCTAATGCCCCTGCCATCAAAGAAAACATAACAAGTGGTAATGTTGTGGCACTTTGAACTAGCCCAACCATGGAATGCGAAGAACTAATC
This sequence comes from Bartonella sp. CB10SXKL, assembly GCF_042195515.1. Taxonomy (NCBI): domain Bacteria; kingdom Pseudomonadati; phylum Pseudomonadota; class Alphaproteobacteria; order Hyphomicrobiales; family Bartonellaceae; genus Bartonella; species Bartonella sp. CB10SXKL. Next base: position 54,430 of record NZ_JBHION010000006.1, read on the forward strand.
AACGCCATTAACCACCCTGCTCCAACAGCCTGTATCAGCCCCCCTAAATTAGAAATAAGAGTAGATGACCATAAATTTCGAAATACCGAATTATGAAAAAGTTTTAATGTTGAAATGCTCTGCATCTTTTCCCTCCAACGGTATTTATCACTTTTGTTACCACATACATGCTCATAATCTTTGTATCAAAAGGATGCATAATTGTTTAAAACACTTCTCATAAAACTCTATTTAAATCAATATTTCAAAACAAAAGCTTTTATTTAAAGAAAGACTTCAAAATGCTGTCAAGGACTAGTATTTTAACCTTCTTTCCTATATAAGAACGAAATTAGGTAAGAGTCTTCGACTTTTCCTGTTTTCTCACAGACCCTTGCTGAACGACATCTCGGCTATGGGTGACTTTATGTTTCTTCGTTTTTGGAAAGGATAATACGATGTCGATTACAGCTGAACGTAAAAAAGCTCTTGTCTCAGAATACGCAAACAAAGTTGGTGATACAGGATCACCAGAAGTACAGATTGCTGTACTTTCTGAACGTATTTCTAATTTAACAAACCACTTTAAATCTCACAAAAAGGATAATCATTCTCGTCGAGGTCTTTTGAAGATGGTGTCTCAACGCCGGCGTCTTCTTGATTATCTTAAAGGAGTTGACCAAAATCGTTATCAGACACTTATAAAGAAGTTAGGTTTACGTCGCTAAAAGAAAAATGGAGGTGGTATTTAAAAAAACCACCCATTTTTTCAATGTGTTGCTTTTAATTAAAAATTTTAAAAACTGATAAGTTATTATGGGATAGGACTGCTCATCGTTTCACATTTAATGCGATTTACTTCTCTCTTCTCGCAACAAAGGAAGTAATTTGTTGTCCACCCCAAAACTTGCAAATATGCTACGCACAACCAGAATGTAAGCAATCAAAGATTTAAACACTGGTCATTAAGGATAAAAAATGTTCAAAACGCACAAGATAGAAATTGAATGGGCTGGGCGTCCTCTCACCCTTGAGACAGGGAAAATAGCGCGTCAAGCTGATGGTGCAGTGATTGCTACCTATGGAGAAACTATTGTCTTAGCAACCGTTGTATCGGCCAAAAACCCAAAACCAGATCAGGACTTTTTTCCACTCACTGTTAATTATCAAGAAAAATTCTATGCTGTTGGTAGAATACCTGGAGGCTATTTAAAACGTGAAAGTCGACCAAGTGAAAATGAAACTTTGGTTTCACGTTTGATTGATCGCCCAATTCGTCCCCTTTTCGTTGAGGGATATAAAAATGATACACAAGTTATTGTTTCCGTTATACAGCATGATCTCGAAAACAATCCCGATATCCTTGCGATGATTGCATCTTCTGCCGCATTGACCCTGTCAGGTGTTCCTTTCATGGGACCTATAGCTGGTGCACGCGTTGGCTATTGTAATGGACAATATGTTCTTAATCCTCATATCGATGAAATGCCTGAATCAAAACTTGATCTTGTTGTTGCTGGAACAGAAAGTGCTGTTTTGATGGTTGAATCAGAAGCACAAGAATTACCGGAAGATATCATGTTGGGGGCCGTGATGTTTGGTCACAAAGGCCTTCAACCTGTCCTTGATGCCATTATAAAGCTTGCTGAAGTTGCTGCAAAAGATCCTCGTGATTTTGTTCCTGAAGATCTTTCTGAACTTGAAAAAGCGATGCAGAAAATGGCAGAACAGGATATACGAAAGGCTTACACAATTACTGATAAGCAAGAACGTTATGCTGCAATTGATGCACTAAAAACAGAAATCATCAATAAATTTATGCCAGAAACAGAAGAAGACTGTCAATTCAGTACAGATCAGATTGCAACGGTATTTAAACAGTTGCAAGCAAAAATTGTTCGTGGGAACATTCTTGATACCCAAAAGCGGATTGATGGACGCAATCTTTCTACCGTACGCCCTATCCAATCAGAAGTAAGTATTTTACCCCGCACACATGGATCAGCACTCTTTACCCGTGGAGAAACACAAGCGATTGTCGTTGCAACACTAGGAACTGGTGAAGATGAACAATATGTTGATTCCTTGACAGGAATGTATAAGGAAACATTCCTTCTCCATTACAATTTTCCACCATTTTCAGTGGGTGAAACGGGACGCCTTGGTTCTCCAGGTCGTCGTGAAATTGGACATGGCAAATTGGCATGGCGGGCAATTCACCCCATGTTGCCAACGAAAGAATCTTTTCCTTATACCATTCGTGCTGTCTCAGAAATCACTGAATCCAATGGCTCTTCTTCTATGGCAACGGTTTGTGGAACCTCACTTGCTCTTATGGATGCTGGTGTTCCTCTAGCACGCCCTGTTGCTGGTATTGCTATGGGCTTGATTAAAGAAGGAGAACGCTTTGCTGTTCTTTCTGATATTTTAGGGGATGAAGATCATCTTGGAGATATGGATTTTAAAGTCGCAGGAACAGAAAATGGTATTACTGCCTTGCAAATGGATATCAAAATTGATGGTATTACCGAAGAGATTATGAAAATCGCGCTTGAACAAGCCAAAGGAGGCCGAATTCATATCCTTAATGAGATGGCAAAAGCTTTAACCAGTGCACGTGCTGAGCTGAGTGAATTTTCTCCACGAATCGAAGTTATGAATATTTCTGTCGATAAAATCCGTGATGTTATCGGCTCTGGTGGTAAAGTTATTCGGGAAATCGTGGAACAAACTGGAGCAAAAATTAATATTGAAGATGATGGTACCATTAAAATTGCTTCTGCTGATGCTAAAACCATTGAAGCGGCAAAACGCTGGATCCATTCTATTGTCGATGAGCCTGAAGTTGGTGCTATCTACCAAGGAACAGTTGTAAAAACTGCAGAATTTGGTGCATTTATAAACTTCTTTGGTTCTCGTGATGGACTCGTTCATATCTCTCAGCTTGCATCAGAACGCGTCAGCAAAACAACCGATATTGTAAAAGAAGGTGACAAAGTTTGGGTTAAATTAATGGGCTTTGATGAGCGTGGAAAAGTTCGGTTATCAATGAAGGTCGTTGATCAAACAACCGGCAAGGAAATCACCGGTGATAAAGTGATGAATGAAGAAAAGTGCGTGGATGAAAAAAAACAACCTGAAAATAAGCGCCGCCGTAAGAAAAAAGAAGAGTAAGTTTTTCTTCTTATCGTATCATGAAATGCCATCCCAATATTGGAGTGGCATTTTTTTCTTTGAAAGAGTCATATGTGTTATTATTTTTGCCTTTTGAAAATCATGAACTCCCGTATCCTGATCCAAACCAGTGTTGGCTAAGTTTTGGTTTAACAGAAATCCCAGCTCAAGAATGGGCACAAAATTTAAGAGTTATTACGCCTTGGCGACCAGATTTTTTAAAATTTGTCGATACTCAATTTCACTGCTCTCCTCAAATAGATAAAACCTTCAGCTATGATGGTGCATTTTTACATTTGAGCAAATATCGTGGTTTGAACCAAAATTGTTTTCTTGATTTATTAGAATGCGTTAAACCCAATGGATGGATTGTAATCAGTGGGAATAAAACTGCTGGTGCTGCTTCAATGATGAAATGGGTCAAAACAATTGTTCCCATCACCAATAAATTATCTAAAAATCATGGTCTTGTATTTTGGTTGCAAGTTCCTCAACAAATTGAGAGACATAACATTGCGCAATTGCGCTCACCACCGCTCACTTTTGGTAAATTTCAAACCGCTTCTGGTATGTTCTCACACGGACGTATTGATCCAGGATCTGCTGCGCTTGCGTCTTATATGTTCAAAGTTATTTCTGGAAAAACGGCTGATTTTGGTGCTGGATGGGGCTATCTTTCTCACGTTGCACTTGAAAGAAGTGAAAAACTCACCGCTCTAGACCTTTATGAAGCCGACTACAACGCTTTGAGAGCAGCAAAACGGCACCTTAAATCCATAACAGCTCCTTTTCCAATTCATTTTTATTGGCATGACCTTGTACATGAACCTATCACAAATCTATATGACACAATCATTTCAAATCCACCGTTTCACACACAACAAACGACAGATGTTTCATTAGGAAAAAATTTTATTATAAATGCTGCAAAGTGCTTAAAACCAAGCGGCAGTCTGCTTTTTGTTGCAAACCGCCACCTGCCTTATGAAACATTATTAAAAAATATTTTCCGCACAGTGTTGATACATGAACAAGCCCATGGTTTCAAAATTATCGAAGCGCGCAGATAAACAAAACAAGCAATAACTTTCAAAGAATAAAACGGGAAAGATCGATATCAGCAGCAAGCTCGCCAATAGATTTTCTTACGTAAGCAGCATCAATTTTAAACGATGTTCCAGCTTTATCTGGCGCCGTAAAAGAAATCTCATCCAAAACGCGCTCCATCACTGTTTGCAAACGACGTGCCCCTATATTTTCAATCCTTGCATTTAAATCTACAGCAATATCTGCTAAAGCATCAATTGCATCATCGGTAATTTCCAAATGAACCTCTTCCGTTGCCATAAGAGCAATATATTGTTTAATCAAACTGGCTTCTGGTTCTGTTAGAATGCGTCGTAAATCTTCCCTTGTTAAAGGATTGAGCTCCACACGGATGGGCAAACGTCCTTGAAGTTCCGGTAATAAATCAGATGGCTTGGAAACATGAAATGCACCTGAGGCAATAAAAAGAATATGATCTGTTTTGATTTGCCCATATTTTGTAGCAATTGTTGTTCCTTCCACCAAAGGCAAAAGATCACGTTGAACGCCCTCACGCGAAATCGCAGCACTGGCTCCACCGTCTCGAGTTGCAATTTTATCAATCTCATCAATAAAAACAATACCATCATTTTCAGCAACACGAAGCGCCTCTTGAATAATTTGCTCCTGATCAAGGAGTTTTTCAGATTCATCATCAATGAGCGGTTTAAAAGAATCCTTTACCGTCGTCTTACGGACTTTTGTACGACTGCCCATTTTGCCCAAAATATCTGATAAATTCATAATACCCATTTGTGCCCCAGGCATACCAGGAATATCAAAGGTTGAAGCACTATTGCTATTATTATCGGCGACTTCAATTTCAATCTCTTTCTCATCCAGCTCACCTTCACGCAATTTTTTACGAAAACTATCACGGGTAGCAGGACTTGCTGTTTTACCAACAAGGGCGTCTAAAACGCGCTCTTCAGCATTCACGTGAGCCTTTTCTTTTATTTCATCTCGTTTCTTTTCACGTACAAGAGAAATGGCAATTTCAACAAGATCTCGAATAATTTGCTCAACATCACGTCCCACATAACCAACTTCAGTAAATTTCGTCGCTTCTACTTTAACGAAGGGTGCTCCAGAAAGTTTTGCTAATCGACGTGCGATTCCTGTTTTACCAACACCTGTTGGCCCTATCATTAAAATATTTTTTGGCATAACTTCTTCACGCATCGGCTCATCAAGCTGTTGCCTACGCCACCGATTGCGCAATGCAATAGCTACAGAGCGTTTGGCATCATTTTGGCCAATAATAAAACGATCAAGTTCAGAAACAGTCTCACGAGGGGAAAATACAACACACATTTAAATAGCTTTCTCTAAAGAAGATAATTCTGCATCCAATGTTTCAATCGTAAAATGATCATTGGTGTAAACACAAATTTTAGCGGCAATAGCCATAGCTTTACGAGCAATAGTTTCTGCATCCAAATCCAAATCCATGAGTGCACGCGCTGCTGAAAGAGCAAAATTTCCTCCAGAGCCAATTGCCATAACCCCATCTTCTGGTTCTAAGACATCACCAAGCCCTGTTAAAGCCAAAGTTACTTTCTTATCAGCCACGAGCATCATTGCTTCGAGACGACGCAAATAGCGATCTGTTCGCCAATCTTTTGCAAGTTCTACACAGGCACGCATAAGCTGATCAGGATATTGTTCAAGCTTTGTTTCCAATCTCTCCAGTAATGTAAAAGCATCTGCCGTAGCACCTGCAAAACCAGCAATAACCACTCCGTTCTTTCCAAGACGACGCACTTTACGTGCATTGCCTTTCATAATTGTCTGTCCAAGAGAGACCTGACCATCACCGGCCATCACGACTTTTCCACCTTTTCGTACCGTAATAATTGTTGTACCATACATTATGTCTGGCTTATGTTCTGTCATAAGGAAACTCCTTAATATTAACTTTACTTTTTAATATTGATTTCTTTTCATACAATGTAAAACTCAATTACTATTGTCCTATTTAAGAACATATACAGCAAAACACAATGATTCAGCATAACTCAATTTGTTGAAAATGGAAAAATGATATCATTGTTGTCAATGTAAATTACTGCTAAATAGCTTTATATAAACAGTTTGTGCTTTTTAGAGGAAAATTATGAAAAAAATAGCCATAGGGACCTTAGGTGGAACAATTGCAATGACTGCTGATAGTTTTGGTCACATGCAACCGACTTTAACTTCAGATAACCTTATAAAAAGTGTTCCTGATTTAAATAACGTTGCTGATATTCATGCACAAACATTAATGCAAATACCAAGTGGATCTTTATCGTTTCAAATGCTTTTTGAAATAATTAAGTGGGCAAAACAACAAATAAACGCTGGTGCAGAAGGTATTGTTTTAACACAAGGGACTGATACTCTGGAAGAAACAGCTTTTTTTCTTTCTCTTTATTGGAAAGAGGCTGAACCACTCATCATAACCGGCGCTATGCGCATGCCTCATGAAGCAGGCGCGGATGGCCCCGCAAACATTTTAGCAGCCACTCGTGTCGCAGCAGCCACACAAAGTCGTAACAGGGGCGTTCTCGTTGTCATAAATGATGCAATTCATTCACCTTATTGGCTCTATAAAAGCCATACCGTCAAAGTCGAAACATTTCAATCAGGTCTTGCAGGTGTTTTAGGAACTATTTTAGAGGGAAAACTTATTTATTTCAATGATCGAAAATTTTTTCCGACAACGTTTGATCTTCCCCAAAATCATGATCATCAAATTGCACTCCTCTATTCCTCTTTATCATCTGGTGCACAATTAATGAAACTATGCCTTGAAAGTGGGTATTATGCTGGAGTTGTTATTGCTGGTTTTGGTGCGGGGCACTGTAGTTTTCAAGAAGCAGACCTTATACAACAATATGCACAAAAAATACCAATCATTATTGCTAGTCGTTGTTGTAATGGCTCAACAACTCGTATAACTTATGGCTATAAAGGCTCCGAAATCGATATGATTGCTTCTGGTGCTCTCATGTCTGGTTATTTATCAGCCGTAAAAGCGCGTCTACTTTTATGGGCTTTTTTGGCGCAAGGGCACGCATTAGCACAAATCCGTGCAAACTGGAATAACTGGACTATAAGTTAATGAAAAATGATCTATTATCTTAAAAGAAGAGAGCATGCAAAACAAAATTTATTTGAAAATAAAGCCGCTCTTCTGTCTGCTCTTAATCAATTGCTGCTGCAAAAAAATCTCGACAAATACAAATGATTGATACGACTATACAAAAAATTAATCAGAAAGATAATCTGGTCAAATCCGTTTCTGACCGATATTCACCCTATCGTGTTTTTACTGCACAAGAATGGTCAGAGTTTCGTGAAGACACACCTCTTACTTTGACTTTTGATGAAATTAAGCGTTTACGCTCTATTGATGATCCTATCGATCTTAAAGAAGTCCAACGCATTTATCTTTCTTTATCGCGTCTGTTATCATGCCATGTTGAAGCAGTACAGGAACTTTTCCACAAACGTCAGCAGTTTCTCCATCAAGAAGAGAGTAAAAAAACGCCCTTTATTATTGGAATTGCTGGTTCTGTAGCTGTAGGAAAATCAACCACGGCTCGCATTCTTCAAGAACTGTTGAAACGTTGGACATCTAGTCTTAAAGTTGATCTAATCACAACGGATGGTTTTCTCTATCCTAACGCAATCTTACAGCAAAAAAATCGTATGAATCGTAAAGGATTTCCTGATTCCTATGACATTAAAAAGCTGCTGTGCTTTCTTTCGGCTATAAAAGCAGGTATCGGAAATGTCCGTGCCCCACTTTACTCACATATGACCTATGATGTTCTAGAAAATCAGACAATTACCATCGATCGTCCTGATATTTTAATTGTTGAAGGTATTAATGTATTACAGGTCAGTGATCTTCCTAAAGATGGAAAAGCTATTCCTTTCGTATCAGATTTTTTTGATTTTTCAATCTATGTCGATGCCGAAACAGAAGTCATTCGTCACTGGTATTTGGAGCGCTTTAAACGTTTGCGTAAAACAACTTTTCAAAATCCTGAATCCTATTTTCATCGTTATGCCCACCTCAATGAAAAAGAAGCCTCAAAAATCGCTGAGGATCTTTGGCAAACGATTAATTTAAAAAATTTACAGGAAAATATATTGCCAACACGACCACGGTCCAATCTCATTCTACGAAAGGGAAAAAATCATTTGGTCGAATATGTCGCACTTAGACGACTATAAGGATCTCATAACTATGCAGCGCCACCACATTCATTTTACCTCAACGCGTATCGATAACAGTTGCCCTATCATCTTGGTAAACCAAAGAAATCTTGCTAACTTATCACTTGATGCGTCAACAACAGCATGGATAAAAGTTAATGACTTTACTGGAAAAGCGGGACAAATACTCTTTGTTCCTCACGAAACGGGGCATTTAAAAAAAGTTTTATTTGGAATTGGCAATAATAGCGATCCTTTTATCACAGGAGTTCTTGCTCAAAAACTTCCTGCTGGTCAATGGCATTTAGAAGGTACAACCTCTGATGAAATAAATACCTATCTTGGATTAGCATTCGGTAGCTATCAATTTAATCGCTATCGTCAAAATTCTTCTTTCAAATCATTATCCATCCATGTCAATGAGGCCGTTGATCTTAATGAACTCCAACGAATTTATGAAGCTGTCTTTTTCGTCCGTGATCTCATTAATATTCCAGCCAATGATATGACCCCTGATGCTCTCGAAAAAGAAGCTCGAAAACTAGGAAAAACCTACGGTGCTCACATCAAAAGTATTTGTGGAGATGATCTCTTAACCCATAACTTTCCGATGATTCATGCTGTAGGACGAGCAGGCAGCACTGCACCACGACTGATTGAGTTACTCTGGGGGAAAGAACATCATCCTAAAATAACGTTGGTGGGCAAAGGCGTAACTTTTGATACTGGAGGACTCGATATTAAATCAGCCAATAACATGTTGCTTATGAAAAAAGACATGGGGGGTGGAGCAAACGTTTTGGGATTGGCTAAACTTATCATGGATGCAAAATTGCCTTTCCGTCTACGTGTTTTGATTCCAGCTGTAGAAAATGCAATTTCTGCGAATGCTTACCGACCAAGTGATATCCTCAGAAGTCGTAAAGGTTTAAGTGTTGAAGTAGGTAATACAGATGCTGAAGGGCGCCTTGTCCTTGCCGATGCACTCGCCTATGGTGATGAAGAAAGTCCACAATTCATGCTTTGTATGGCTACTTTAACAGGGGCAGCGCGTATAGCATTAGGACCAGATCTTCCCGCATTTTATTGTAATGATTCAATATGGGCACAACAAATTTCTGAATCTGCTCACGCTGTCTTTGATCCTCTTTGGCAAATGCCCCTTTGGAAACCTTACCAAGAGATGTTATCATCACCAATTGCTGATCTTAACAATGTAACTGGAAACAGCTTTGCTGGTTCTATAACAGCTGCTTTATTTCTTAATTCTTTTGTTGAAAAAGCTGAACATTTTGCGCATTTTGACCTTTATGGATGGATTCCAAAAGAAAAACCAGGATACCCTATTGGTGGATCAGCACAAACTATTCGTGCCCTTTATAATATTTTTAAAAATGAAGTTTGACACACAATATCCACAAAAATGGACAATTTTGCAGCTTAAAGAATAATTGGTCTTACACAGTATTCTTAGTTTTGTTTGAGGATAAAAATCTTACCAATACAGCTTTCATGAGTTTGTTTAAAGGTAAGAAGTAACAAAATGGAAAGCAAAAAGATGATCTCTAAAGACCCAAGACTTCATGCATTCAGAGATGATCTAGCAGATCAACGTCTTGAAACAGAAATTACAGCTCAGCGCTTTGTTCAAGGTGAAAAAAGACGTGTTAATACAGCGGTCGCTGGACTTTTTAAAGAAAATAGTAAAAAAAGTGAAAGACAAACAGAATGCTTATTCGGAGAAGAACTTCTCATTTTTGAACAAGGGGAAACAATGTCGTGGGGACAATCACTCAAAGATGGTTATGTTGGTTATATTGATACAAAAGTTCTTTGTACATCAACCATAAAACAAACGCATGTGGTTTCAGTACCACGTACATTTAAATATTTACACGCTGACTTACGTGGACCAATAGTGTCCCCTTTATCTATGGGAAGCAAAGTCAGTGTTGTTGATGAAATTGAAGTCCGTGACACAATGTATTCTATTCTTGAAAATGGAACAGCAATCATTACGAGCCATCTCAGCCCCATTGGACGCGTATATGAAGATTATGTCACAGTTGCAGAAACCTTTATCCGTACACCTTATCTTTGGGGTGGTGTCAGCGGTTTTGGAATTGATTGTTCAGGACTCATTCAGCTCTCTATGATGATGACCGATCAAATAGTTTTACGTGATACCGATATGCAGCAAGAAACTATAGGCAGTCCTCTTACAGATACTGATAAACTTCAACGAGGCGATTTAATTTTTTGGAAAGATCATGTTGCTATTATGGTCGATCACGCAAATATTATTCACGCAAATGGTTTTTCTATGGACGTTATGATTGAGCCATTGGAAAAAGCAATTACGCGTATCGCTAAAAAAAATCAATATCCCATCGCAAAACGCCGTCCAATTCAAGAAACTTCATGCATGCCTCCTATAAAAAATTAATTGAATGTTTTATTATACAATATATTGATTTATAAGGATAATTATCCATCATTCACTCTGCGTCAAGCATTCTAAATATCGTAAAATTTTTTATTTCAAATCTGTTTTTATGTTGGATCAATCAAAGCCGCTTGTCTGTTCATCACAAGCGTAATTGATGTATAAGTAAAAATGATTATGAAAAGAAAAATATTCCTTCTGAATGCCCTCAAATGCCAAGAGCTATCGTAATATTGGGACCAGCTTACTTCTTCATAAGCGTAAAGATAGTGGCGCTCAATAGATTTTACATTATTTCCATAGGGGCTTTAACGTTATATCATTCCGGGCACCGTCGCGAAATGGGCTTTGGAGCATTGCGAGGTGCCTCTTTTAAAAAAGCTCGTGAATATGCAACACAATGCCATTCTACATTACGTAAAGAACGTACCCCTCTTAATCAAAAGCAACATTTTTTGAAATTTTTCCTATTATCGATATCTCATGAAATAAATACCCCTTATACCTCTCAGTGCACCCCAACCCATCTCACAATGATACACGTGAAAAGTGTAACATACATTGTCTACCACTATCTTTATACTTATGAATCGTGTAAAGACATCGTTATACACTTTGCCAATTCTCAATGTTGCGATAACCCTTGGCTATTGGAGAGTGTTCTTTCAGCACGTATTTTATTTCTTTCTTAAATAATTTTATCCACATACCCCTCCCCGCTTGGAACGTGCAAAAGAATGGTTTTGATTAATTTAACATAAAACAGATTTGAAATGAGAAAGTTTTTTACGACTCTGGACTTCCCCATTCAACATAAAAAATTATAAATTATCATTTTAAATCAATATATTGAATTATATTTTCTTCTTATAACACATTAAAGAAGATGATTTTTCAATACCTGAACCAATGGTTTATCAGCATCAGGCATAGAGTATTTATCAAGATCATTAATAAAAACCCATTCTAAATTTTGCCCCTCTCGTCCTTGCGCAACACCCTCATAATGGTCACAAAGATACAATGGCATTAAGAGATGAAATGTTTTATAGTTATGACTTGCAAATGTTAAAGGGTGTAAATTATTTAGTTGAACATAAATACCAAGCTCTTCCTCTAATTCACGAATCAACGATGCTTCCGGAGTTTCACCTTGCTCAACCTTGCCACCAGGAAACTCCCATAAACCAGCCAGTGATTTTCCTTCAGGACGCTGTGTAAGCAAAACACGATTATTCTGATCGAACAATGCGCATGCAACAACAAGAAGAATAGAACTTTTCATACACATATCACTCCCCAATAGGGAACATAAAAATAACTGACTTTCCTATCATATCCCCTCTTCTCCTAAAAGAGCTCACATACCCCATTTGCTCTGAAAAATAATAAGCTGTTAAATATAAAGTGCATCCATTAACTTCTGTAATCGCTATTGATCATAACGTACTCTTTTGTTAAATCGCAAGACCAAACCGTCGCCGTGCTCTTACCCAAACCGATATCAACACGAATTGTGATGTGTTTACCTTGCATATAAGCACCTATTGTCTCTTCACAATACTCAGGATCTCGTACGCCATTCACGGCCACACGATGCTCACCAAACCAAATCGTCAATAGATCACGATCGACTTCAACACCGGCCTTCCCAACTGCCATAACGACCCGCCCCCAATTCGCATCTTCACCGGCAATAGCCGTTTTTACGAGCGGTGAATTTGCAATTGATAAAGCAATAGTTTTAGCTGCATTGTTTGTTGTAGCGCCCATCACATTAACCTCAATTAAATGACGAGCACCTTCACCATCACAAACAACTTGTAGTGCAAGTTCATGCAGAAGTGCACTCAATTGTTTCACAAAAACCCTATAACGCGGATCAGATTTACTTGTAAGACATGGAAAATGTTCTTTTCCTGTCGCAAACAACATAAGCGTATCTGAAGTTGAGGTATCGCTATCAACAGTAATTGAATTGAAAGAACCCTCAACTGCCTCTGATAACATGGATTGGAGTGCATCCGAAGAAATAGTCGCATCACTAACCACAAATGACAGCATTGTCGCCATATCTGGTGCAATCATACCAGAACCTTTTGCAATTCCATTAATGGTAACACGCTCTCCCCCACAGTCAAAAGTGCGCGTCGCAAGTTTTGGAAATGTGTCCGTTGTCATTATGGCTTTTGCAGCTTCCAACCAATTGCCCTCTTCTGCTGTCTCTGCCATACTTGGTAAAAGATTGACAATACCCGATGCATCCATTGGCTCACCAATAACACCCGTAGAAGCTATAAAAATTTCATCTTCTCTAACCTTTAAAGCGTTCGCTGCTGCACAAATAATTGCATCGGTTGTGTGCTTTCCTTTGCTTCCTGTAAAAGCATTTGCATTTCCAGAATTCACAACAACACCCCTCGCAACCCCATGAGGAAGCGATGCACGACAATGCTCTACAGGGGCAGATGGACATTTTGAACGAGTAAAAACACCGGCCACACTCACTGGCTTATCGAATATGATGAAAAGAAGATCTGTACGATCTTTATATTTAATCCCAGCTTCAGCTGTTGCTATCCGTACACCAGATAATGGAGAAAGCTCTTGGATCTTTTGAGGCGACAAAGGAGAGATTTTCAAAACCACAATATGCTTTCTATAAAAAAATGAAATGATTGCAGATCAATAACCTCTCATAGAAAACTGCTAGGCTTTTTGAACAAAACTAACCTAGCAAATTATCTATTAAAGAGGCTATCTATTTTTCCTAGCTATTCCGTATCTTCTTCATCTGATGTCTCATCGGGAAGTAGCGTCCCATTTTGATGAAGCGATTCCATGATTTTGGTAACATTAGGATCAGGGTATTTCACATCTATCTTGCTACGCAAATCAACAATCAGTTCTTGATAGCGCTTTTTTATTAGCTGTGTCCGCAACATCTCTTTAACATCATCAAATGCAGGCGGTTGTTTTACACGACGATCTTCTAATTTAATAATATGCCAACCAAAAGGACTTTCAACGGGTTGTTTTGTGTATTCGCCAACTTTCAAACCAAATGCGGCATCTTCAAAAGGCTTGACCATTTGACCATGGCTAAAATAACCAAGATCACCCCCAACGGCAGCAGAACCATCTGTTGAACTTTTCTTTGCAATCTCTTCAAAATTTTCGCCTTTATTTAAATGCTTAATGATAGCTTCTGCTTCTTTTCTCGTTTTGACCAAAATATGACGCGCTTTAACCTCATCCTCTTTAGGTAAAGCAGCAACTTCTTGCTTATAAAGAGCTTCCAAATCAGTATCCGATATTTTATCAACAATCTCCTGTTTAAAATAAAGCTGTTGAAGAACATTGTCACGCATGACTGCCATACGTTTATCGTAAGCTTCTGTCTTATCAAGACCCTTGCTTCTTGCTGCTTTTGCGAGTGCCTGCATATCTAAATAAGCTTTTAAAACCATCATACGGCGTTGTTCATCAGGAAAACGTGCTAAATTAGGATTTATTTCAAGCGCTAAATCATCCAATTGGCCTGCTGTAATATTTTTCCCATCAATAACCGCCATAACATGAGAAGGAGAAACGGCTTTTTCAGAAGCTTTCTCTAAAGTCTTTAAATCACTCGACGATGAATTCAAACCTTCTTGAGCACTCACCCCTAAACTTGTACTTGCCAATAAAGTTGATGCTAAAAAAAGCGTGATAAAGTTAAATTTCATAAATATACTCCTTAAAAATGAAGGCAGGTTCAAGATTCCAATTTTCTTTACCATAACACTTTAATCTTTAAACATAGAGAAATAAATTAGTAATTTTATTTTAAAAAAGTATAAAATCATCCTTTTATCTCAGTTTCTCCAATCCTATCTAATGCAGATGAAAAACATGATAATAGAGAAAAATGACATATTGTATCTTAAATTACTTTGTATTGTATCAGTTAAATAGCATACTTAAAGTTGACATAAAGCGCTTAGCCTCTTATCTCTACTTTACAATTAGAGTGAAAAATTGCACACCAGCAAGTATAATGGTACCATCTGCATTTCATGATGTCTCCAATGATATCAGACAACCTGAAGGAAATGTAGAGTATGGGGAGAGCATATGAATTTCCCAACAAGAGTGACAACAATTAAAAGAAAGGGCCAGAGATGGTCAGTTTAGGTGTTTTTGCCCGTAAGTTTTTTGGTTCAGCTCATGAGCGACATCTCAAAGCACTCCGCCAAAAAGTTGCACAAATTAATGCTTTGGAAGAACAATTCGTAAAATTAAGTGATGAGCAGCTTTGCCAAAAAACAGATGCCTTTCGTAAACGTCTTAGTGAAGGTGAAAGTGTTGATTTGCTCTTACCAGAAGCTTTCGCGACTGTTCGTGAAGCCGCAAAACGTGTTTATGACATGCGTCCTTTTGACGTACAACTTATTGGTGGAATGGTCCTTCACGATTGCGGCATAGCTGAAATGCGTACTGGTGAAGGTAAAACCTTAATGGCAACTCTACCAATTTATCTCAATGCATTGGAAGGTAAAGGCGTTCATGTTGTGACAGTAAACGATTATCTCGCCAGTCGTGATGCTGAAACAATGGGAAAAATTTTTAGTTTTCTAGGGCTTACAACAGGCGTGATTCTTCATGATCTTGATAGTGATGCCCGCCGAGAGGCCTATGCATGCGACATCACCTATGCCACAAATAATGAACTAGGTTTTGATTATTTGCGTGATAATATGGCCTTCGATCGTAGTCAAATGGTCCAACGTGGACATCATTACGCAATTGTCGATGAAGTTGATTCGATTCTTATTGATGAAGCCCGTACCCCCCTTATTATTTCTGGTCCTCTAGAAGATCGTACTGACTTCTATAACCTTATTGATACATTTATTCCTGCCTTAACTCCAGAAGACTATGAAATAGACGAAAAACAAAAAACAACGACATTTACCGAAGTTGGTACTGAAAAAATTGAAAAAATGCTCGAACAAGCTGGGCATCTTAAAGGTGAGAGTCTTTATGACATAGAAAATGTCGCTATCGTTCATCATGTCAATAATGCTCTAAAAGCTCATAAACTGTTTGCTCGCGATAAAGATTACATTGTTCGCAATGATGAAATCGTTATTATTGACGAATTTACAGGGCGAATGATGCCTGGGCGGCGTTATTCTGAAGGACTTCATCAAGCGTTAGAAGCTAAAGAGCATGTTGCTATTCAACCAGAAAACCAGACACTTGCTTCCATCACTTTCCAAAATTACTTCCGTATGTATAGGAAATTATCTGGCATGACTGGAACTGCAACAACAGAAGCCGAAGAATTCAGAAATATTTATGGTCTTGACGTTGTCGAAATCCCTACAAATTTGCCAATACAACGTATTGATGAAGATGATGAGATTTATCGAACAGCAGAAGAGAAATATCGGGCAATTGTGCGTGATATCCGTCAAGCGCACGAAAAAGAACAGCCTATTCTTGTTGGAACAACCTCTATTGAAAAGTCAGAACAATTGGCAGAGCGTTTGCGAAAAGAAGGCATTACCGATTTTAGAGTCTTAAATGCTCGCTATCACGAACAAGAAGCATATATCATTGCGCAAGCAGGCGTTCCTAGAGCTCTCACCATTGCAACCAACATGGCAGGACGCGGTACGGATATACAGCTTGGTGGTAATGTTGAAATGCGCATCCGACAAGAGTTACAGGATATCCCCGAAGGTCCAGAGCGGACAGCTAAAATTGAAGAAATAAAAAAAGATGTTCAGAAGCTTAAAGAAAAAGCTTTAGCGGCTGGAGGGCTTTACGTTATCGCTACTGAACGTCATGAAAGCCGTCGTATTGATAACCAGCTTCGTGGACGTTCTGGTCGCCAAGGCGATCCTGGTCGCTCAAAATTCTTTCTCTCTCTTCAAGATGATCTTATGCGTATCTTTGGCTCTAACCGTATGGATGGTATGCTGCAAAAACTTGGATTGAAAGAAAATGAAGCTATTATCCATCCATGGATTAATAAAGCCCTTGAAAAAGCACAAAAAAAGGTCGAAGCACGAAACTTTGAAATTCGTAAAAATCTGCTAAAATATGATGATGTCATGAATGATCAACGCAAGGTTATTTTTGAACAGCGTATGGAGGTCATGAACGCAGATGATTTATCAGAAATGATCCTTGAAATGCGCAATGAAGTCGTAGAGGATCTCGTAGAGGCTTATATTCCATCAGGGACATATTCTGAAAAATGGAATGCAAAAACTCTTGAAGAAGAGCTTCAACAACTCTTTAATCTTGAGCTTCCAGTGGAAGAATGGGCAAAAGAAGATGGAATTGCCGAGGAGCAAATTCTAGAGCGTGTATC
This sequence comes from Bartonella sp. CB10SXKL, assembly GCF_042195515.1. NCBI lineage: Bacteria > Pseudomonadati > Pseudomonadota > Alphaproteobacteria > Hyphomicrobiales > Bartonellaceae > Bartonella > Bartonella sp. CB10SXKL. The sequence continues at coordinate 71,691 of NZ_JBHION010000006.1, forward strand.
AGATGCTGTTACAAAACTTGAAAATGAGCGTACTGAACGATATTCTCCAGAAGTTATGGCTTATTTTCACAAAGCAGTATTGCTCGAAACTATTGACACGTTATGGCGTGAACATCTGGTGAGTTTAGATCATTTGCGTTCTGTTGTTGGTTTTCGTGGTTATGCGCAGCGGGATCCGCTCAATGAATATAAGACAGAATCATTTGAACTCTTTCAAAGTATGTTGAGAAATTTGCGCCGAATTGTCACTTCTAAGCTTATGCGCTTTGAAATCATTCAACACCCCACAGAACCGACCATACCTGAGCAAACTGATGCTGCTTCTTCTGTCTTTAATGATCAAAGTCAAGAAAATGCTCCCACCTTATCGGCACGATCACAAGAAAATAGATTTGTTAATCCACAAGATCGTGACCCTAACGATATAACCACATGGGGAAAAGTTGGACGTAATGAGCGTTGTCCTTGCGGTTCAGAGAAAAAATACAAACACTGTCATGGAGCCTTTATTTGAAAAGCAAATTATGCAAATGAATAAAAAGCGAAATTATGAGCAAGAATTGCGCACCGCTGGTTTAAGAGTAACACGTCAACGACGAGTTATTCTTGATATTTTGACTGATACAAATGATCATCCCAATGCATTTGAAATTTTTCAGCGTGCAAACAAAATAGATTCGAATATTTCACTCTCAACTGTTTATCGAACCATGAAAATATTAGAAGGAAATGGAACAATTCATCGCCATAGCTTTAGTGGTGGTCCATCTCGTTTTGAGCAAGCAGATGGGCAACATCATGATCATCTCATTGATATAGAAACAGGACAAGTCATCGAGTTTCATTCTGATGTTATTGAAAAGCTACAAGAGGAAATTGCAAAATCTCTTGGCTATGATATTATTCATCACCGCCTTGAACTTTACGGAAAAAAAAACTCTTAAAAAAGTGATCATATATCATTAGATAAAAGACCTCAGGCAAATCAAATTTTATAAAAATTTACCTTTAAAATATAATAGTTTTCATTGGCAAAAAAAAAGAATTGCTTTATTACCCCTCTTTGTATGATGCTATACGGTAATTCATTGCCAATATTATAACAAAAAATCATTGCAACAAAATATTATAAAAAATTGTATTATAAAAAATTAGGCCAATATTATCATGGTTTCCTTGCCACAAGATCGTATGAGACAGCTTGAAAAGCGCTTTGAAATAATTGAAAGCCAAATGACGACGAATCCAAATGCTGAAACATATGTTAAATTAGCTTCTGAATATGCAGAACTACAACCCGTTATTGCCTCTATACGCGCATTAAATGCTCTTTACGAAGAGATTACAGAATTAGAAACGATTATCAACGATAAACAAACAGATATAGAGATGCGTAATCTTGCCCAAGAAGAGCTACCATCGTTATATAAAAAAGTAGAGCAATTTGAAAAAGAACTCCAGATTCTGCTTTTGCCTAAAGATGTTGCTGATGAAAAAAACGCTATTGTTGAAATTCGTGCAGGAACGGGTGGATCAGAAGCAGCACTTTTTTCCGGTGATCTTTTCCGCATGTATGAACGTTATGCCCATGCTCACCATTGGAAAGTAGAAGTTATTTCACTTAGTGAGGGGGAAGTTGGCGGATATAAAGAGATTATTGCTACCATTTCAGGAAAAGGTGTCTTTTCTAAATTGAAATATGAATCAGGGGTTCATCGTGTGCAACGCATCCCTGAAACAGAAACAGGTGGACGTATCCATACATCTGCTGCTACCGTTGCTGTGCTTCCAGAAGCTGAAGATATTGATATTGATATTCGTCCTGAAGATATTCGTATCGACACAATGCGTGCATCCGGAGCAGGAGGACAGCATGTTAATACAACGGATTCAGCTGTTCGTATCACGCATATTCCAACAGGAATTATGGTCGTACAAGCAGAAAAATCACAACATCAAAACCGAGCAAGAGCCCTTCAAATTTTACGGGCACGCTTATTCGATATCGAACGACAAAAAGCGGAAAGTGAACGTTCAGCTTCTCGTAAAAGCCAAGTTGGTTCTGGTGATCGCTCAGAACGTATTCGTACCTATAATTTTCCACAAGGACGTGTCACGGATCACCGTATTAATCTAACCTTGTATAAGCTTGATCGCATTCTAGAGGGAGATCTTGATGAGCTTCTTCATGCACTCATCTCAGATCATCAAACAACACTGCTGATGGAAATGGATAATAATTGAGCAAATATTCTTTCAAGAATGTCATCCAACAAATGCAAGAAAAATTGCGCACGAAAGGAATTGCTGAAGCCGATCTCGATGCGAAAATACTCGTTGAATGGATAACAGGAATAAATGCTGCTGAAAGAATTTCTAAACCAGATATGCATCTATCTTCTGAGCATATTATACAAATAGAACAAGCTTTACAACGACGTATTGCAGGCGAACCCGTTTACCGTATTATAGGAGCACGAGAATTTTATGGTATATCTTTTACATTGTCTCAAGAGACGTTAGAACCTCGCCCTGATACAGAAACGCTGATAGATCTTGTTCTCCCTTTTCTCCAAAAACAGGTCGAAAATTCGAGAAAAACAACATTCCTTGATATGGGAACAGGAAGTGGCGCCATTGCTATTGCACTCCTTAAACAAATTCCCCAATCCTATGCGGTGGCAGTCGATATTTCTGAAGATGCCCTTAGAACAGCAAAAAAAAATGCAAAAAATGCTGAAGTAGCACACCGCTTCACACCTCTTCTTAGCGACTGGTTTGATTCTGTCGCAGATCGCTTTGATTTTATTGTTTCCAATCCACCTTATATTCCCGCAAAAGATATCAAAAAACTTGCAAAAGAAGTGCGCTTACATGACCCATTGCGCGCTCTGATAGGAGGAGAAGATGGACTTGATTTTTATCGAAAACTCGCCCATGAAGCAGCCAACTACTTAAAAGAAAACGGCTATATCGCTGTTGAAATTGGTTTCTCTCAAGAAAATGAAGTCTGCAATTTGTTCGAAAAAAATGGTTTTCAATGTTTAGAAGTGCGCAAAGATCTAAGTGGAATACCCCGCGCACTTCTATTTGCATGCAAACATTAAAATTCCCAATCATCATCCGTGGTAGCAACCGCCTTGCCGATGACATAAGAAGAACCTGCCCCTGAAAAAAAGTCGTGATTTTCGTCAGAGTTTGGTGATAAAGCTGCCAAAATAGCGGGATTAACACGACAAACCTCAGGGGGGAAAAGAGCTTCAAAACCTAAATTCATTAAAGCCTTGTTTGCATTATAATGAAGAAAAATTTTAACATCTTCTGTCAATCCAAGCGCATCATAAAGATCTTCAGTATATTTGCACTCAATGTTATAAAGATCAAAGAGCAGGTTAAAAGCAAAATCTTTAATTTCTTGTCTTTTGGCTTCATCAAGCTTTGCAAAGCCCAATTGGAATTTATAACCTATATAATAACCATGGACTGCTTCATCACGAATGATTAGTCGAATGAGGTCTGCTGTATTGGTCAACTTAGCGCGACTGGCCCAATACATGGGCAAATAAAAACCAGAATAAAATAAAAAGCTTTCCAGCAAAGTCGAAGCAATTTTTTTCTTAAGTGGATCATTTGCTTCATAACGCTCAAGTACTAATCTAGCCTTTTTCTGCAAATGAATATTTTCTTCTGACCATCTAAACGCGTCATCAACTTCTACCGTCGAACAAAGGGTTGAAAAAATAGAGGAATAAGAACGTGCATGAACCGCTTCCATGAAGGCAATATTCGTCAAAACTGCCTCCTCATGCTCTGTTATCGCATCAGCCAGAAGCGAAATGGCTCCTACAGTGTTTTGAATTGTATCTAAAAGCGTTAGTCCTGTAAAAACACGAATTGTCAATTTACGTTCTTCATCCGTTAAGCTTGACCATGAGGGAATGTCATTGGAAAGTGGAACCTTCTCAGGTAACCAAAAATTCCCAGTTAAGCGATTCCATACTTCAAGATCCTTCTCATCATGTAATCTATTCCAATTAACAGCGCACACAACAGGATTTTTGGTTGTAATCTTTGTCATATGATGATCTCCTATAAACTGCAAGAAACACAGCCATCAACTTCCGTTCCACTTAATGCTACTTGCCGTAACCGTACATAGTAAATACTCTTGATACCCTTTTTCCAAGCATAAATTTGTGCGCGGTTAATATCACGTGTGGTCGCTGTATCAGGAAAAAATAATGTTAATGAAAGACCTTGATCAACATGCTGTGTTGCAGCAGCATAGGTATCTATAATTTTTTCAGGGCCAATCTCATAAGCATCTTGGTAAAAATTCAAATTCGTATTATCCATATAAGGAGCGGGATAATAAACGCGTCCAATTTTTCCCTCTTTGCGAATTTCAATTTTTGAAGCAATTGGATGAATAGAAGAAGTGGCATGATTAATATAGGAAATAGATCCCGTAGGTGGAACTGCCTGCAAATTGCGGTTATAAAGCCCATACTCAATAACTAATTTTTTGAGTTCCTGCCAATCCTTTTGATCTGGGATAACAATATTATTCCGTGCAAAAAGCTCTTGCACAAGCGCAAATTGCGGTTTCCATTCTTTTTCAATATATTTTTCGAAAAAACTTCCATCTGCATAAGCTGATTTTTCAAACCCTGCAAACATTTCTTGACGTTCGTGCGCAATTAAATTGGAAGCCCGTATGGCATGATATGTCACAATATAAAAATAGATATTGGTAAAATCAATCGCTTCTGGAGACCCATAATAGATCTGCTCACGCGCTAGAAACCCATGCAAATTCATTTGTCCCAAACCAATCGCATGACTTTCAGCATTGCCTTTCGCAATGGAAGGCACACAGGCAATATTGCTCATATCCGAAACAGCAGTAAGAGCACGAACAGCAGATTCCACGGTCTGTCCAAAATCAGGACTTTCCATTGCTTTGGCAATATTCATGGATCCAAGATTACAGGATATATCACTTCCAATCGTGCGATAAGTTAAATCTGTCTCCAGTTCACTCGCCTCACTCACCTGCAAAATTTCTGAACATAAATTGCTCATACTTATGCGCCCAGCTATCGGATTCGATCGATTAGCAGTATCCTCAAATAAAATATAGGGATAACCGGACTCAAATTGAATTTCCGCTAATGTCTGGAAAAAAACGCGTGCACTTATTTTCTTTTTACGAATCTTTGCATTATCAACAAAAGAACGATAATGCTCCGTTAAAGAAATATCGCTAAAAGGCTTACCTGTCACACGCTCGATATCATACGATGAGAAGAGATACATATCCTCATTATTCCGTGCAAGCTCAAAAGTAATATCAGGAATAACGACACCAAGCGAAAGCGTTTTAATTCTAACTTTTTCATCAGCATTTTCACGCTTTGTATCCAAAAATTTCATAATATCTAAATGATGAGCATGCAAATAAACAGCTCCAGCCCCCTGTCGTGCCCCAAGCTGATTGGCATAAGAAAAAGAATCTTCCAAGAGTTTCATCACCGGTAAAACACCTGAGGACTGATTTTCTATTTGCTTAATTGGTGCCCCTGCTTCCCGCAAATTCGTTAAACAAAGCGCCACACCTCCACCACGTTTTGAAAGCTGCAAAGCCGAATTAACCGCACGACCTATCGATTCCATATTATCTTCAACACGTAGCAAAAAACACGAAACCAATTCACCTCGTTGTTTTTTCCCAGCATTTAAAAATGTCGGTGTTGCCGGTTGAAAACGTCCTGTAATAATTTCATCCACAAAATTTTCAGCAAGAGCTTTATTCCCTTGTGCCAAATATAAAGCTACAAGACAGACGCGATCTTCATAACGTTCAAGATAACGTTTCCCATCAAAAGTCTTCAGTGTATAGCTGGTATAATACTTAAATGCGCCTAAAAAGGTAGGAAAACGAAACTTAAATGCATAAGCACGTTTAAAAAGTTTTTTAATAAAAGAAAAATCATAAAGCTCAAATAAAGCTTTTTCATAATAACCTTCTTCTATTAAGTAATCTATTTTTTCCTTCAGGTTATGAAAAAAAACTGTATTTTGATTAACATGCTGAAGAAAATATTGCCGTGCGGCAAGCCGATCCATATCAAATTGAATATGACCATTTTCATCATAAAGATTAAGCATTGCATTCAGCGCATGATAATCAGTAATCTGATCCGATTTCTGCGATTGTCCTATACCAATTGTTTCCAAAATATTTCCAATCCCTTTTTTACATAAATAACGTCTTCATCAGTTCCACGCAGCTCAAAACGATAAAGGCAAGGTACACAACATTTTTCAGCAATAATTTTACTTGCTAAATTATAATAGCGACCAAAATTACGATTCCCACCGCCAATAACACCACAAATTAATTTTCGGTTCTCAGCTTCATTAAGAAACTGGACAACGGCTTTCGGCACTGCCCCTCTTCCTTCACCATCTGCATATGTAGGAACAACCAGTACATAAGGTTCACCAACCAATGCAGAAGGCTTTCTTTTATCAATTTTGAAGAGTCGTTGACCAAGCTGCGAGACAAAATGCTGTGTATTACCCGTTGCACTCGAATAATAAACAATAAGCCCCATTAAGCACAAAGACCACTAATCATATCTGGTCTAAAACCAGACCAATGATTTTCACCACAAACAACGACAGGAACCTGACGATACCCCAGAGATTGAACAAAACTGTATGCTTGTTCATCACAGGAAATATCAACAACACGATAATGAATGCCTTTTGCATCAAAAGCGCGGCGTGTAGCATCACATTGGACACAAGATGGTTTACTATAAATAGTGATCGACATTTTCTTCAACTTTCACAATTCCAAACAATCAACCCTCAAAGGTCAATCTAATAATTTTATAGGTACTCAAGAATAACAAAAAATAGAAATTGTACGCAAAGCATGTGGTTATTTTTCAAATAGTACACAGCTTCCTGAATATAACAGAATTCCTCATCAAATAACTTCAAAGACTATGATGAGAATAAGAGATTATTCTACAACTTAAATGGCAAAGTCCCCTAGTTATAAAACAATCTTTTGCTTGCATTACAATTCCCTCCTGCTGTCTAAAAAACTAACGTTCTAAACTACCGTTTTCCAAGAGCTCTGTTTTACTCTTTTACGGCAAAAATCAATTACAAAAATGAAAGGGAATCCTTCCAAAAGAGATCCTTCAGCAAAAATACTGCTATACCCTTGGTCAATAAACTCTTTACAATAATGGAAATAACTTAGATACCAAACGAAACACACTAACACCCTCTCTTGTGCTTATTTAGAATCACCAATCATTTTGATACTATATATAGTATATACTCTCTCTCTTTCGTCAAGGTGAATTCAATTATTATTTTTAATTTTCCACGATCTTCCCACTAAAATTTTCAGTACTCAAAACTATGTAATAATATAACATTTTGTTGACAAACGTTATATTATTACATAGTTTCCAAAATAATAAGCAACGATGGTAAAAAATATGGATCTGCTCTTCAATAAGACAACATTAGGCTATAGGAATAGAATAGCAATAAAGAACTTTTCAGCAAAGTTAAAAGCTGGTTCATTGGTCGCAATAACAGGTGATAATGGCGCTGGAAAATCGACACTGCTAAAAGCCATCGCCGGATTGATTAAACCTCTTAAGGGAAAAATTATAAAACAAAAAAAAAGTCGCATTGCTTATCTTGCTCAGCAATGTGATATAGATCAAACATTTCCAATTGATGTGAAAACGCTTGTAAAAACAGGACTGTGGTCTTTTTGTGGATTATGGAAAAATCAGCGCCCTTATGATTCTAAGATTCAAAATGCGCTTAAAATGGTTGGGCTTACAGAACTCGCACCCCGTTCACTTGAAACATTATCAGGCGGGCAATTACAACGCGCTCTTTTTGCGCGTATCATTGTGCAAGATGCCAATATTATTTTGCTTGATGAACCTTTCAATGGTGTAGATCATAGTACCCAAAAAGACCTTCTTGCACTGATCACATACTGGCAACAGCAAGGACGCACAATTCTCACCGCACTCCATAACCCTCTCATCGTGCAAGAATTTTTCCCCCAAATGATTCAAATTGATCAACAAAACGCCTTTTATGGAGAAACAACACAGTTTTTAAACAACACCATTCATCACGTTATGCCACCTCTCTCATCCAATTCTTTCCCTGTTAGCGCACAAAAACAAAATCTTCCCATCAATGATCCTCTCTTTCTTAGGTTATAAGACGTGTATGCATTTTTTCTTGCCCCCTTTGTTGATTTCCAATTTATGCAAAACGCCCTTATCGGTTCTATTTTCCTGTCTATTAGCGCTTGTCCTGTTGGTGTGTTTTTGATGCTCCGTGGAATGAGCTTGACAGGAGATGCTATCTCTCATGCCATTCTTCCTGGTGTTGCAACTGCTTTTCTGATTTGTGGTTTTTCCCTCATATCTATGACACTTGGTGGCATCTTCGCTGGTCTTATTGTTGCTTTAGCAACCATTTTGATTTCACGAAACAGCTTTCAGAAAGAAGATGCATCCATGACCGTCTTTTATCTTATTGCACTCGCGGCAGGTGTCATTATTATCTCACTGAAAGACTCAACAATTGAGCTGCTTCATCTCTTATTCGGATCGGTTCTTGCACTTGATGCACAAGCCCTTTGGTTAATCGCTACTATAATGCTGATTACACTATGCAGCCTTTGTATTTTTTGGCGTGCACTCGTTTTAGAAAGCTTTGACCCCCTCTTTTTTAAATCACTCTCTCCATTGAGTAAATATATTCATATTTCATTGCTTGGACTTGTGGTGTTGAATCTGGTTGGAGGCTTTCAATCACTAGGAACATTACTCTCCGTTGGCATTATGATGATTCCAGCCATTACAGCCCGTTTTTGGTTTTCACGGCTAGGCCCTATTTGCGCGCTTTCCACTCTTTTTGGAATCATTTCTAGCGTATGTGGTCTTCTGCTTTCTTTTCATCTTTCACTTCCCTCCGGCCCTGCTATCATCATTGCCGCAGGATTTATTTATCTTGTTTCCTGTTTGATAAGTCCACGTGGCTTTATTGTAACATGGTTTCCCCACCTCTTTTATACCTCCTCACTTTAAGGAAAAAAATGTGCCTAAGTTTGCTCAAAAATTTGCTCTTCTTGGAGCTTTATTGCTTGCCCTTTCTCCATTTTCTGCTTCTGCACACAATAAAATCAAAGTTGTTGCGAGCTTTTCTATTCTCGCAGATCTCGTCAAAAATGTAGGAGACAACCATATCTCTATGACCACTTTTGTAGGTCCCAATGCGAATACCCACACTTATGAACCTACCCCCCATGATGCTCAAGCTCTTAGAAATGCTCAAATTATTTTCATCAACGGGCTTCATTTAGAAGGATTTATTGATCGCCTCATTACAGCAAGTGGTACAAAAGCACTTCTTGTCGAAGTTAGCGCTAACATTCCTTCCCTCAAAATGAAAAATCAAGAACATAATGCCCATCACCACCACAGCGTTATTGATCCACACGCTTGGCAAACCATTCCCAATGTCAAAATCTATGTGAAGAATATCGCTGCTGCTTTTTGTAAAATCGATCCACAATCCTGCACCAGCTACAAAAAAAATGCCGAAACCTACATTCAAAAACTTAAAATAGCACAAGATACCCTGAAAACAAAAATTGCTACCATTCCTAAAGATAAACGTATCATTATCACATCTCATGACGCCTTTGGCTATTTTGCCAAGGAATATGGTTTTACTATCCTTGCCCCTCAAAGTGCTTCAACAGAAGCTGAAGCATCCGCAGCCGATGTTGCTAAACTTATCAAACAAATTAAAGCGAATAAAGCAGCTGCACTATTCGTTGAAAATATCTCTAATCCCCGTCTCATAAAACAGATTGCAAAAGAAACAGGTTTAACAATTGGTGGAACACTTTATTCTGATGCATTGTCAAACAAAAATGGTCCAGCAGCAACTTATCTCGATATGATGGAACATAATGTGAATACCATCATTGATGCCATCACAAAACATTAAGATCTTCTACAAAAGAGATAAAAAAGAGTTCATAAAATCATAAGTCTATGATTATATTACTAATGATGCCCAACATCTATAATTGATAACATTGATATGAAATAAAGTGACTTTTACAGAGAAATTTATATTCTATAGATTCTAAGATAGATAAAGTAAGTGGATTTATTACCTCATGGTACCCAAACCATTAGCAGTAGCATTCTACTTTTCAATGATTCTTTTACAATAACTCTCGACACTTGAAACGATTCATAAGAAGCATTTGGTGTTTCTTTCTTAAAATATTTTTATCTATCCAACTCCATTTATAACATGCAAGTGGGATTAGCGTATGAATAAAAACCACTTGAAGAAAAAATGCCTCTTCTAAAGAGTCTCAACACAATAATTGTTGCAATGTTGGAGACTGAAAGAGAGTATGATGATGTCCCCAGCTTGCACTTTTATAAGCATAAAGATGGCGATACACTGTGGATTTTATGTTATACCACTCATAAAAGACTGCGTGAAAAAATAGTTGGAACAACCTTGCAAGATATTTTTTAAAACAAGTGCGTGAATTGGCAACCCAATAGCCTTCTGTTTAGGTATTCTGTTTTGTATGAGAGGTGCAACTCTATTCAAAGAACGTAATAAAAAAATGTGCTCAGCAATGCGTAATCTCCATTATGTAAGAGACATTGGCTCAGATTTTTTTTTGAAAATCGCAATACTAAATTAAAAGATGAGGCTAAGGATAGAAACTATTTTTTATCTTGATGCTTTCATATTCTCCCTAAATTAAGCTGTCTCCTCATTTTAGAAATTACATAAGAAGACAAGCTTATTCCACTCTGACATACAAAAACTGAATACAGCACCGAACCGTCTTCATATTTGTCTCAAACATACTGCTGTATAAAGTTTAGGTTGATTTATAAGCAACAAAAAAGCACGCGCTTTATAAGAAAGTAATATCATAAAACCATTAATAGACTGGCAATATATTGAAAAAATATACCAGATTTTATAAAATGCTTTGCAAAACAATAATATAACTGTCTTTGTCTCTGCTGATTCTTATAGGTGTTCGCACCAATCCCTTATGTTATATTCATAAAGATCTGTTTTAGGATGATCTATAGGCAATTTTTAACTCAAGAATATAGAAAGATCGATGAGATGTTACAGATGTGTTTCATCTGCTTTTATCGTTAACAGTAATGAAAATTCTAAAACAAGCACGCCTTCTATCTCTCAGTAATTTTTTTGCAACTTATCAGATACCCTCGCTGAGAATTGCATAGTGATTTACATGAGAAAAAATAAACTTGTAGCATGCGCGCATAGGTTTCTCTCTAATTTATGTGATTGGTAGAAAAAACAAATGCTTCTTATAGGAGCTCTGAAACCATTTTAGATCATATGGTCAGCGGTAAAATAGAATGCGCCTATTCTCGTACAGACTATTTAGAACAGCGTCGTATTTTGTGGATCAAATAGACTTCTTATGTTAGGGATCAAAGCTAAGATATGGGGTGCATCCTCCCTTATCTGTGACGCATTTTTTCTCTCTATTTCTCTCATTTACTTTTTATAAGATACATAAATTATTACATCAAGAAACATATGATAATATGTTGTTTTTTATAATGAAAATGATGTTTGAAAATAATATTCTTCTTACAGACCGTGAAACCGCAAAATTTTTTCATATAAATGTTTTGACATTCTCAGCGCCATGGGACAATGGATCATTACCAAAACTATTAAAATTTTGTTTTTAATCCCGCCGGTTACAACCTGATTTTGTAAATGTAATCGAGAAAGTCAAAAAGCAACATTATCATGACGCAGCATAAAAGAGAGTCGTGTCACATCAATTAATGCTTACTTATTATTTGTGCGCTTTCCTGTGTTTTTATTAAAAGTATGAAAATTCTGATGAGCGACAGTGAAACTTAGTTTTTGACCATATTCGTATGTCAAGCGTTCTTTTATTTCAATCGTAAAGATGATATCATTCCAACGCGTTAAAACATGGCAACCCGTTCCAATAGGCTTGATAAGCTCAATTTTTGTGTGAAAGACTGGTCCTTTATCTGGATGTTCGCCCAATAAGATTATTTCAGGTCTGAATGCTAAAAGATCAGTTTCTTCGCCATAAGTAAATGAATGCCCTAAATGTTGTTCTAAGACATGGCGATCAAGAAAATTCATAGGAGGAGAACCAATAAAATCAGCAACAAATGTTGTTACTGGAGTATCGTAAATTTCCATTGGTGTTCCAATTTGCTCGATAGCTCCTTTATTCAAAACGACTATTCTATCAGCTAATGTCATAGCTTCTAGTTGATCATGGGTAACATAGAGGCTCGTTGTTCCTAATGAACGCTGTAGTGTTTTTATTTCAATACACATTTGCGCCCGTAATTTTGCATCAAGATTTGAAAGAGGTTCATCAAAGAGAAAAACACGGGGTTGACGTACAATCACACGCCCCATTGCAACACGCTGACGTTGTCCTCCTGATAATTGTCGTGGTTTACGATCAAGAAATGGTTCTATCTCCAAAAGCTTTGCAGCATGTGCGATACGTTTTTTAATTTCTTCTTTAGGGGTTTTACGATTTTTAAGACCATATTCTAAATTTCCACGAACTGTCATATGGGGATAAAGGGCATAATTTTGAAAAACCATAGCGATATCACGATCAGCTGGTTCACGATCATTGATACATTCGTTATCAATGCATAATTCACCTGAGGTAACTTGTTCAAGTCCTGCTATAATACGTAATAAAGTCGATTTTCCGCACCCTGAAGGACCGACAAGAACAAGAAGTTCTTTATCGGCAACAGTTAAGTTTAAATCATCAATGACCAGAATGCCGTTGTCATACTGTTTTTTTATATTTGATAACTGGATTATGGCCACAATTACTTCTCCGTTTCAATAAGGCCTTTGATAAAAAGCCGCTGCATGAAGATAACAACAAGAACAGGGGGAACCATGGCAACAACCGATACTGCCATGAGTATATTCCATTGAGGATCATGTTGAAGTGATTCGACAATAAGCTGTTTTAAAATAATAAGGATCGTTTGATGATTTTGATCCGTTGTGATGATAAGAGGCCAGAGATATTGTATCCATCCATAAATGAACATAATGATAAATAAAGCAGCGATATTGCTTTTACTAAGAGGAAGAAGGATATCCTTAAAAAATTTAACTGGACCTGCACCATCAACACGTGCCGCCTCTAAGAGTTCATCTGGAACAGTCAAAAAAAACTGGCGAAATAAAAATGTAGCGGTTGCAGATGCAATAAGTGGAATAATCATTCCACTATAGGTGTTAACCATCCCCAATTTTGCAACAATCTCATAGGTTGGAAGAATACGAACTTCGACAGGGAGCATCAATGTAACAAAAATAAGAACAAAAGCAGTTTTTCGGAAGGGAAAGCGCATGTAAATAATTGCATAAGCAGACAAAAGTGAAATAATAATTTTTCCAATACTAATCCCAAGAGCCATAATGAATGAATTCATTAAGAGTGGCCAGAGGTTGGGCAAACCTAGCCGTGCAAGGCCATCACCAAAGATTGTTTTATAATTTTCCAGAGCGTATTTCCCAGGCAAAAGAGGAAGTGTTCCTGAGTTAAATGCTGCTGAACTATGAGTTGATGCAATGATAGCAACATAAACTGGAAAGCAAATAATGATAATACCAACAATGAGAGTAATATGGGTTAGAAATTTCAAAACAGGGCGATTTTCAACCATAATTTGTTTCCTAATATTGTACACGGCGCTCAATCCAGCGAAACTGGATAAACGTTAAGACAATAACCATCAACATCAATATTGTTGATTGTGCTGCTGATGCACCGATTATTTGATTTCTAAAGCCATCGTCATATACTTTATAGACGAGGATGCTCGTTGCACGCGCAGGACCTCCAGAAGTTGTATTATCAATAATACCAAAAGTATCAAACATAACATAATTGACATTGACAATAAGAAGGAAAAACGTCGTTGGTGAAATTTGCGGGAAGACCACTGTCCAAAATCGTTTAAAAGGACCAGCACCATCAATGGCGGCTGCTTCTATTTGAGAACGCGGAACAGACTGAAGACCTGTAAGAAAAAAGAGAAAATTGTAAGAAATTTGTTTCCAACTAGCCGCAATGACAATAAGAATCATTGCTTGAGTGCCATTAATACGATAATTCCATAGCACTCCTATTTTCTCGAGAAGAAAAGGCATAATTCCGATAGTGGGATGAAAGATAAACAGCCATAATATACCTGCCAATACTGGAGCAACAGCATAGGGCCAAAGCAAAAGCATTGTATAAGCCTTTTTTGCACGGATGACACGATCAACACAGACAGCTAAGAGAAGTGATATTGTCATTGAAGCGACAGTAACTGAGATGGAAAATACTGCGGTTGTAAGAAGCGATTGCCGATAAGTAGGATCAGAAAGAACGGTTAGATAATTCTCAAAACCAATAAAGGTTGTTGTAAAGCCAAAAGGGTCTTCACGCTCAAAAGATGATTTTATTGCTTGAGCAGCAGGCCAAAAGAAAAACAAAAAAGTCACAAAAAGCTGAGGAAAAAGCAGTCCGTAAGAAAGTAGATTATTTTTAAAATATGCATGTTTTTCTTGCATTCGTAGGGCTCTTTAAATGTAGAGACTTTAAAAAGGTAAACAAAAAGGACTCAACTGTTTTTGTTGAGTCTTTAATGTTTAACAATAAAACGAAATTAATGATTAGATCTTTCAAATTCACGCAAGAGTTTATTTCCACGTTCAACGGTCTCATCTAAACCATCTTTCGGCGTTTTTGAACCACTAAGAACAGCTTCCAACTCTTGATCAAGAATGGCACGGATTTGTGGTAAATTACCAAATCTTATCCCTTTTGAGTTAACTGTTGGTGGATTAAGATTAATCTGTTTGATAGCTATATCCGCACCTGGCGTTTTTTCATAGAAATGTTGTTTTTTACTCAATTCATAAGTTGCTTTTGTGGTTGGGAGATAACCTGTCTCCTGATGCCATTTTGCTTGATTTTCTGTTTTCGAAAGAAATTTAAGAAAAGCGGCTGCCCCTGCATATTCCTTTGGGGTATGGCCCTTAAACGCCCAAATAGAAGCTCCCCCAATAACTGAATTTTGTGGTGCTCCTTCTGTATCCTTATAGTACGGTAGCATACCAACCCCCACATTAAACTGAGCTTCAGAAACAATTCCAGCATGTGATCCTGAAGATTGCATAAAAATTGCACAATTTTGTGCCATAAACATTGGTGTTGAATCTAATGCACCTGCTGGACCACCATAGCGGAAAATACCTTGATCAGACCACTTTTTCAGGTCAGTCCACATACGCACTTGTAAAGGTCCATTAAATGTAAGTTCTGAATCAAGTCCTTTAAAGCCATTTTCCTTCGTTCCAAACGGAACATTATGCAACGCTGAAAAATTTTCTATACCAATCCATTGAGCGGCATAAGCCATTGTAAAACCACAAGTTGCTGCTTTAGTCTCAAGAATTTTTTTGGAAAAGTTTTCTATATCTTGCCACGTTTTAGGAGGCTGTTCTGGATCAAGCCCTGCTTTTTTAAAGATATCTTTGTTATAATAAAGGATGGGTGTTGAAATATTGAATGGCATAGAAACCATACGCCCCTGTTCATCGGAGTAATAACCACTAATAGCAGGGAAATAATCTGTAGGATCAAATTCTTGTTTTGTATCAGCCATAAGTTGATAAAATGGGTAGATTGCGCCTTTTGCAGCCATCATAGTTCCAGTACCAACGTCATAAATTTGGGCAAGTACTGGCTGTTTCTTTCCACGAAATGCTGCAATAAGTGAAATCAACCCCTCTTCATATTCACCGCGATATGAAGAAACAACTTTATACTCAGATTGACTTGCATTAAAATCGTTAATGAGACTTTCAGTTTGCTTTCCTAATTCACCACTCATAGAATGCCAAAAGCTGATTTTTGTCTGCGCAAAACTTGCTGTTATTCCCGCTGTGGACATTATGATAGCAACCGTGGCCGCTATGGAAAGATAAAAACGACTCATGGTTCACCCTTTCTGAAGTGATGGAATACAAACTACCCCTAAATTTATAGTATTACACATGAACATGCTATGACAGTTTTATTTCAGAAACATATTCTCTCATTTAAACAGGAACCACCAAAAGGTCAAATGAATTTGTTTAAATTTATTCATTTTCTTTTATAAGCATTCTTATGTATTAACGAAGAGACAAATAAAACTTTTCTTAAAATTAAAAATCATTTTGAGCGCTTAATAGTCTCTTTCCCTGTAACAAGATCACGCCCCTCACGCAAAACAAAATGACAATGTATGACCAATTTCCATGCTGTTAAAAAATCTTTCAATACATCTACATTTCGTGATAGCTCCTATAATATAAGCCATAAAGCCTCTCCACTAAAGTATATAAGACTTTTTGTATACCATCACTTTTACACTTCATAAAAGTGCAAAACGACATCATCATGTGAGACCCTAATGCTTCAACAAATCTTGCATTTAAAATACGTTAAATGAACATTTTCATTCTTTTCTCAATCATTTTTTATCCACACACCAACCCTGCTTGTAATGTGCAAACGAATGATTTGAATTGATTCATTGTAAAAAGATTTGAAATAAGAAAATCTTATGTATTAAGGTCTATTATTCACATGAATAAACCATTAATTATCATTATAAATCAATGTATTATTGTTATATATTAGATAATTTTTATTCTTTTATTACGCTAGCTTTATGAAAATATATAGTTCCTTTTGTGTTGATGTGTTTTTTACCTTTGTGCACGCAATTGCAATGCGAGATCAGGTTGATCTGTCGTAATATAATGTACAGGCATATCAAGCCAATGTGATAACCGAGCTTTTCCATTAATTGTCCATACCCCTACAGTAAAACCAGCCTCAAGAGCTGTTTCAATAAAGTCCTGTGAAACAATAGAGCCATCTAAACTTAGATCAGAATAACCTAATTGCTTCCATTCAGAAAAATGACGGTACATATCACCTTCAAAATTATCAACACATGGACCAGATGGTATTCCTGCTTCAATAAAAGGACGAAGGATAAAAGGATCAAAACTAATTGCAGAAACCCGTTCTAATAAATTTCGGCTTTTTATTAGTGCAAGCGCTTTTTGGGATAATATTGTTTCACGCTCCACTTCACCACATGTTTTGATTTCAAGATGCAACGCAACATTCGTTGGTGCTAAAAGATCAAGCACTTCTTCTAATAAGGGAGGTGCTTCTTGGCTTCCTTTCACGCAGAGTTGTTTGCGTGTTTCATTATCAATGTCGTGAATATACCCCTTTTTCCCAACCAATTGGTCTAAACGGAAGTCGTGAAAGACAACCACTTCACCGCTTTTCAGCAAATGAACGTCGCATTCAACTTCATCAACACCTAACGCTATAGCATTATTAAATGCTGAAAGGGTATTTTCAGGATAAAGATGAGCTCCTCCACGGTGTGCAACAATTTTTTTCTCAGACATGCAAAATCCCACACTTCTCAATTTTAAACGATATTGACGTACAGATTGTCAGATAAAAGCTTATTCTTCATTTCAATTATTCCCATTCAATAGTACCAGGAGGCTTTGAGGTTACATCATATACAACACGATTAATCCCTCTAACTTCGTTAATAATACGTGCTGCTGTCTTACTTAAAAATGCCATATCATAGGGATAAAAATCAGCGGTCATTCCATCTACAGATGTGACAGCGCGAAGAGCACAAACAAATTCATAAGTGCGATCATCCCCCATAACACCAACAGTTTGAACTGGAAGAAGAACAGCAAAAGCTTGCCAAATTTCATCATAAAGACCGGCCTTACGGATTTCCTCAAGATAAATAGCATCTGCTTCGCGTAAAATTTCTAATTTTTCACGTGTTACAGCACCTGGACACCGAATTGCAAGGCCGGGACCTGGAAAAGGATGGCGACCAATAAACTGCTCCGGTAGCCCTAACTCTCGTCCTAGCGAGCGAACCTCATCCTTAAAGAGCTCACGTAACGGTTCTACAAGTTTCATCTTCATCTGTTCTGGTAGCCCACCCACATTATGATGGCTTTTAATGGTTACCGTTTCACCAATAGCAGACACACTCTCAATAACATCTGGATAAAGTGTTCCTTGTGCTAAAAACTCTGCACCTCCTATTTTTTTCGTTTCTTCTTCAAAAACTTCAATAAAAAGGCGACCAATTGTTTTGCGTTTTTTTTCTGGATCTGTCTCACCTTTTAAAGCATTAAGAAACACATCATCAGCATTAACGTGAATAAGCTCTATATTATAGTGATCACGAAAGAGCGTGAGAACTTCTTCAGCTTCATTCTTGCGCATCAGCCCATGGTCTACCAAAATACATGTCAGTTGATCTCCTATAGCTTCATGAAGGAGTACCGCTACAACAGATGAATCCACTCCCCCTGAAAGACCACAAATCACACGATTTTTTCCAACTTTTTGTCGTATCGTAGCAATTGCCTGCTCACGATAAGAAGCCATTGACCAATTGCCTGTAATAGCAGAGATCTTATGAACAAAATTTTGCAAAAGTTTTGTACCATCCGGTGTATGGATAACTTCAGGATGAAACTGTACCGCATAAAAATGTCTTTTTTCATCCGCAATAGCCGCATAGGGAGCTCCTTTTGAGGTTCCTATGACACGAAAACCTTCTGGTAAAGCTGCCACACGGTCACCATGGCTCATCCATACTTGATAACGAGAACCTTTTTTCCACACTCCATCAAAAAGGGCACTCTCTTCTTGCACTTCCAAAAAAGCACGCCCAAATTCACGCTCATGCCCAACTTCAACCTTTCCTCCAAGCTGAACACACATGACTTGTTCACCATAGCAAATACCCAGAATCGGAATACCCGCCTCAAAAATTTCCATTGGAGCACGCGGAGAGCCCTCATCAATAACGGAATAAGGACTCCCTGATAAAATAATAGCTTTAGGATTTATGCGGCGCACAACTTCTAAAGCCAATTGAAAAGGAGCAATTTCACAATATACCCCCATTGCTCGTACCCGTCGTGCAATAAGTTGTGTAACTTGTGAACCAAAGTCAATAATAAGAACAGTGTCTGGATGTGATATGCTCATAGAAAACCAATCAACAATTGTAAAAGAAAACTCATGAGAGTTATGATTTAATCTTTCTCTTTTCACAAGCCTGTTTTCTTAAGAAAAAGATTATTCTCGTAAAGTTTATGATAAAAAGTGCAAAAATATGGATCAATGTTTTTTTTGCAACACAGATAAAAAGAACCCATCTGTTTGTGTTGTGGCTGGCGACAAAGTAAGTCCATAATTTGAAAAAACTGGTTGCACAGGAGAAAAACTAAAATGTTTCTGCCAAAGCGCTGGCATATCTATTGGAGAAAAATGAGAATGTTGTTGAAGGAAATGGGAAATTTGTTCCTCATTTTCATCTGTAAAAAGAGAACAGGTAATATAGATTAGGCGCCCATTTGGCTTAAGATAAGCTATCGCTTCATTCAAAATAGCCCTCTGTTCTGTTTGGCGTTGTTTCACCTGTTCTAATGTTAAACGCCATTTCGCATCTGGACGACGACGCCATATTCCTGTCCCACTACATGGTGCATCTAGTAGAACTCTATCCATCTGGCCTATTAATGGCTTCAATTCTTCTTTTTGTGCTCGTGTTTGTACATTACGAACACCAGCGCGTCGAAGACGATCAAAAATAGGAGCTAAGCGCGCTTTATCGGAATCATAAGCATAAATTTGTCCACGATTGTTCATATCGGAAGCTAAAGCTAATGTTTTGCCCCCAGCACCTGCACAATAATCTAATACCTGCATGCTCTCTTGCGCGTCCACAAGGTGAGCAACAATTTGAGATCCTAAATCCTGTATTTCAAAGTGTCCTTTTTGAAAAGCTTGTTCCACTTGAACATTGGGATGACGATTAAACTTTTCAATCGGTGCAATTCTTAAAGCTTGCCCAAACCATGGAAAAGATTTAAGTTTGGTTTTTGCTAATTCTTTCAGCACCTTTTCTGGTGTTGCCTTTAGGTTATTTACCCGTAGGTCTAAAGAAGGACGCGTTGCTAACGCAGCCGCTTCAGTGATCCAATTATCACCAAATAAAGGACGCAGATGCGCTTGACACCATTGTGGAATATCACCACGAATATAGTCTGGAGCATCCACTAATTGCTGACCTTGCCACGATTTACGCTGCTTAGCCCCTAATAACTGTGGTGCAAACCGATCTTCTGCCAACTCACCGTCAATTTGCTCCAGCGTCATTTTTCCATAATCTAATAAGGCACCAAAAACGATATCTCGGATATCATCACTCTCCATACGCCATTGTAAAGAATAACGTCGTCTTAAAACATCATAAACGATTGTACCAATAGCTGCGCGATCACCTGCTCCAGCAAAGCGATGAGAAAGCCCCCAATCCTTTAAAGCTGCTCCTACTGGGCGATGCTTCATTTCTATCTCTTTGAGAACATCTATTGCTGCTTGCAAACGCCCACCTAATCGCATTCATTTCTCCCATTAAAATAATAAAATTTTAAATCATCTAAAAAAATAATATTATCGCCTTCTTGCCAATGGAACCTTCTCAAAGCCATAAAAAATTTACATTCAATATTAAAATGATCTGATCATACTTTTTTATAAAATCAAATTTAGAGTATCTAGATTTTTCCTTTCATCTTCTGCCCATTCGCTTTTTATCCTTCTACCTCTTATGCTAAAAGATACGTAGCCATCCATAAAGAACTTATTTCCGCCATGCATTACGAAAAAATCAAATATCTCCCATCTTTGTACGGCTATCCTGCTGAAAAAATAGAAAAAGTCTTCTCATAAAATTAAACAATTTCATCTTACGTTCAACAAAAAATTAACTTTTTAGAAAATGCTTGGAACCACTATTTGGCATGACCGTTTTTACTCTAATGGCAACTGCCAGACAATTTAAAAGGAGAAAATAATGACTTATAATAATGGAAAAACAACTTCGTCTAAAAGCCGTCATAATACAATGCCCTCAAACAACGGAAAGAAATCCATCCAAAGTGATCAGACAAACACTCGCCAACGTGCGTCAAAGACTGGACGGAAGACAACAAAAAGTTAATTCTAATTTTATATAACTTATTTCATATAGTCTTAACAGAAAGAATTAGAGTTTTGACCTCTAATTCTTTCCTTTTTGGGATTATTACACCAAATTACAAACAGAAAAAAGCGCAGTCTCTCTTTCTTATTCTCGGAAGATTTTATATTTATGCAATATGACATTAGGATCTTGTATCTTTAAACTGGCCCACGATAATTTGGACTCTCTCGTGTGATAGAAACATCATGCGTATGACTTTCATGGAGTCCCGCATTCGTAATACGTACAAACGTTGCTTTTTCACGAAACTCTACAAGATCTTTTGCTCCAACATACCCCATCGAAGCACGAAGTCCACCAGCAAGCTGATGTAGAACTGATGCTATAGGACCTTTATAAGCCACCTGCCCCTCTACACCCTCAGGAACCAACTTAAGTTCATCACGAACATCATCTTGAAAATAGCGATCTGCCGATCCTCGTGCCATAGCACCAACAGATCCCATGCCGCGATAAGCTTTAAAGGATCGTCCTTGATATAGATAAACTTCACCAGGGCTTTCTTCTGTACCCGCTAAAAGAGAGCCAATCATAGCAGCACAAGCCCCACCTGCTAAGGCTTTAGCAAAATCACCCGAAGCTTTTATCCCCCCATCAGCAATAACGGGAATACCGACCTTATCAGCAATTTCTGCCGCACTCATAATGGCTGCAAGCTGAGGAACACCAACACCTGCAACAATTCGCGTTGTGCAAATAGAACCAGGACCAATACCAACTTTTATAGCATCCGCACCACTGTCAATCAAAGCCTGTGTTGCTTGCGGAGTTGCGACATTACCAGCAATAATGGCTGGAGAAAACGTCATTTTTTTAATACGCTCAACTGTGTCTAATACACGCTGAGAATGTCCATGTGCAGTATCAATCACTAGAATATCAACACCTGCATCAATTAATCGTTCAGCCCGCTCAAACCCATCGTCCCCTACACTACTTGCAGCTGCAACACGCAAGCGACCTTGCGAATCTTTGGCAGCGTTTGGATTTAATTTTGCTTTTTCAATATCCTTAACTGTTATCAGTCCGACACAACGATTCTGTTCATCCACAACTAATAATTTTTCAATACGATGATGGTGTAAAAGATACTTTGCTTCATTGAGTTGAACATTTTCACGCACTGTGATTAAATTTTCATGCGTCATTAATTCATAAATTTTTTGTTTGGGATCCGATGCAAAACGCACATCCCTATTTGTCAAAATGCCAACAAGCCGTCCAGCAGTTTCACCTTTAGCACCATTTTCAACAACCGGAATACCGGAAATACCATGAGAGCGCATCAAAGATTTTGCTTCTTCAAGTGTTGCATCTGGTCCAATGGTGACTGGATTAACAACCATACCAGATTCAAACTTTTTTACTTGGCGGACCTCTTCTGCCTGCTCTGCAGGAGACATATTACGATGAATAACCCCAAGACCACCAGCTTGAGCCATCGCAATAGCCAAACGCGATTCTGTTACCGTATCCATTGCCGCAGAAAGCAATGGCAAATTGAGCTTAATATCCGCTGCAATGCGCGTACTGAGATCCACTTGACTAGGCATAACAAGAGAATGACCGGGTTGTAAAAGTACATCATCAAAAGTCAGTGCCAATGCACCTGTCCCCGTTTCAACAATCTTTGCCATAGCAAAATTCCTTTTATAATAAAACACCGCAAGGAGCTTTAAAATACAACTGCGGTTCTCATACATGGTAGATTGGCAAAAAATTATGCCATGCTACAAACAAAATGAAAAGAAAAATAAAATATTTTTTTAAGTGTGGTTTATAAAAATTTACAATTGTGATTCAATAGGTAACCAACTTATTATTTTTGCAAATGCGCGACGCCAAAAATTGCTTTCTGGATCATAGTCAATGCTATATTTTTTTTCATTTTCAATAAAATCCCAATAAATACGATTATTATCACCAAGACGCAGATGATAGCTCATTTCCCCTGTGGTTTCTTCAGAAAACAACAAATCTAATCTTGCTGTAATGGGAGCACATTCAAAAAGAATGCCCATTTCTGTATTTAATGATGCTGATCTTGGATCAAAATTTAAAGATCCAATAAAAGCTGTTTTACGATCAATTAAAAAAGCTTTGGCATGTAAACTTGCCTTACTCGATCGAAACAATCGTAACCCATGAGTATTGCCTTCCGCTTTTAATTCATAAAGATTAACACCACTTTTCAACAATGCCTTACGATACGGTACATAACCACCATGCACTAATGCTACATCAGTAGCTGCTAAAGAATTTGTCAGAATTTTGACATCAACACCCTTTGAAACCAAATTACTAAAATTCTGCGTGCCAACCTTACCAGGAACAAAATAAGGTGACGTAATCTGAACCGTTTTTTGGGCATTTCCAATAACCTTTGAAAGTGCCTTCATAAGCCAATTGCTTGCTTTTTTACGCAATGCTTTTTCTGGAGGATCAGAAAGAACAACAACTTTGTCTGCTAAAAATAACCGCTTTCCTGTTTGGATAAAACAATTAAAGTTAATGTGCTCTTTGACATAATCTAAATAAACTTTTGCAACCTTGGAATCACGAAACTTTCGTAATTTATCTTTCCAATAGCTAAGATCACTTGCGCTTTTAGGAACAACCAAAGTATGAATTGGTAAAACAACAGCACTATTCCAAAAATCATCAAAGATACTTTCTACCTTTTTAACAGAGGGACCGATTAACATCAAATCTAAATCTCGAAAATGAGATTCTTTACCAGCATCAAAATAAGAATCTGCAAGATTACGTCCTCCTACAAAAGCGACCCTGCCATCAACAATAAAAGCTTTATTATGCATTCTACGTGTTACGGTAATTGCCCGTAATATAATTTCTAAACCACGGCGTAAACCACCTTTACGAGATCGCCCTGGATTAAACATTCTCACCTCAATATGAGGATGTTTATCTAGCGCAATATAAGCTGGATCACGTGCCTGAGCATTAATATCATCCAAAAGAAGCCGTACCCGAACACCCCGATCTGCTGCCTCAACTATTTCACTTAATAATAGGCGCCCCGTTAAATCATCGTCCCAAATATAATACATCAGATCAAGGCTACGCCCAGCCTCTGCAGCTCCTATTGCACGAACACAAAACGCATCCAAATTGCTGATAATGAGGGAAAGGGCATCTTTATCAATCCCCAATCCACTTTCTTCCTCAGCTAATTGACTGACGATACGATCAAGCTTAGTTTCATCTTTCTGAATAGGTAACGCATAAGAACATTGCCCCCTAGCATTTTTCACAAAACGTCCATAGGTGTAGATTGCCAACATAGATGCAATAAAAAAAAAGAGGACAAAACCAATAACAATTTGTAAAAGAGTCAAAGAGGATAAACTTTCTATTTTAAACTATCACATCATCAGTAATGCAAACGATAACACTAATCACTTTATCTTAATCGTATAGCAGATAAAATGCCACTTCTTGCTTAAGAGAGTATAAATTTAATATTGATGATACAAAAATTTTAGCGGTAGTATTTAAAAGTTTTTAAAAATGCTTCTCTGTTTTAATAAATGTAAACTTAACTAAAATTGTATAAATTGAAACAAACGATTAAAATAATCACATAAAATTTATATTTGATTTAAATCTACAAAATCATCCTCTATAGATAAATTTTACAATAAATAATTGTTTTCTTAAGCTTCCCCCACGAACTTTATCAAAATCCACTCTATTTTTTTGAAACTCATGCTTGTCATGAAGAGAAATTTGTTATGAATTTTACTTTCGTTCTTGATTTCTTATTGCTCTCAATTCTTCCATTTTTCTATAAAGTGTAGAGCGACCAATATGAAGGCGGCGCGCAATCTCACTCATATGTCCTTTATAATGTTTAATCGCTTTCTCTATAATATCATGTTCCATCTCTGCAAAAGTACGCACATGCCCATCAGTATTCAAAAATTTTAT
This sequence comes from Bartonella sp. CB10SXKL, assembly GCF_042195515.1. Lineage (NCBI taxonomy): Bacteria > Pseudomonadati > Pseudomonadota > Alphaproteobacteria > Hyphomicrobiales > Bartonellaceae > Bartonella > Bartonella sp. CB10SXKL. The sequence continues at coordinate 96,995 of NZ_JBHION010000006.1, forward strand.
CGATTCTTGTTCATTATCTTCTTGTATATTACCCTCAATGATATTGGGAACATTCATTAATGAATTTCCCATTAATTGCGGAAAATCTCGAACAGTTAATAACGGTCCTTCACTGAGTAAAATCGCACGAAATAAAAAGGTTTCAAGCTCATTTCTATTGCCAGGCCAATCATACTGCATAAGCAAGGAAAGAGCAGAGCCTGCTAAACCATGGACATGTGATCGCCCTGTTTCTGTGATAATGCGATCAATCAAACGTTGTGTAATCTCTGGAAAATCATCCCTTAATTCTCGTAAAGCAGGGACGCTAATAGACAAGTGAGAAAATTGTTCAAACAAACTATGCAAAAAAAAGTTCTCATTAACCAAGTCCTTTAAACGCGATGTTGAAATAGCAATGATCCGAAAAGGGAAAAATCCTCCTTTTGTATCCCTTTCCCTCTCTTTAAGGTAATGAGCAAACCGTTTTTGCTGTATGGGCTCAAGTCGATCAATATCACAAAGGCAAAGTGTCCCTTTTTCAAGAGAAGAAACCAATGGTAGGAATTCTTTAAACCACTGCTGATTTTCTTCTTCTGGATCAACGATGGCTGAACATTGAAAGCGAACAAAAACACCCTCCGAAAATAATCCCTCATGATGAATAATCCGAGCTAATGTCTCACGTCCTGTTCCAGCTTCCCCCTCTATCAAAAGATTCTGTAAAGAAGTTGCTGCTTGTCTCGATTGTTCTAACACTATCTGCATAGCTCTACTTTTTACGCAAAGATCAGAAAACCGTAAATGATTCTCTTTTTTTCGCCGAATATCTCGAACCTCATGCTCCAAGGCAGAAATAAGAGCAAGAATATCCAAAGTAACTCTTACGCGTAATAATGTTACTGGATGGATCCAATAATCAATAGCTCCAGCTGTTAAAGCTTTCTGGAGTAAATGCTGATTCTCTTGTTGTGCTATAACGACAATAGGAACAGAAACACCAGCAACTCTAATCATTTTAATCAAATCGCTCACACTCAAATCACTCATAACGACATCAAGGAGTGCAAGCACAATGTTTTTACGCCTGTGTAAAAGATCAATCGTACGGAGACCATTTTCTGCTTCAATGACACGATAACCAAAACCTCTCAGCATAGCAGAAAGTTCTATACGTCTTCCATAATCTTCACTCGCAACAAGAATGGGACCAACCATAATGTCAATAATCTCCTTTGAGACTACTCAGCAGCTTAATATCAAAATTGTTGTAAACCATAAGAAATATTTCACCTCTTGTGTTTCACTTACAAACTTCATCAAGCTATCAATTAAATACAACATTAAGGCATTTTTTTCCATTTTTTTGCTTTTTCATTGATTTTCATTAAATTTTTCATATTGACTCATGGGGTAATTTAATAATGTTATAGAAACTCGAGAGAAAATAATCTAAATAGAGTGCAATAAATGAAACATACCTTTCATATTTTATGTCTTACAATCACCGCCTTGCTGTTAAGTGCCTGTAAATTTTCGCAATATTATAATTCAAATATGCCAACTGGAATTGATGGGAAATGGGTTGATGAGAATGGTATTATTTCTTCTTTCCACAATGGTGTTTTTGAAACGCGTGCAGCAGATACAGAAGAAAAACTATCAGAAGGGGCATATAATTATCTCAATGCCCAAAATATAGAAATTGAAATACGCTCTATTCTCCGTGGAACAATTTCTAGAGTCAATTGTACAATGTCATATGACGCCACACAACTTCTCTGCACCTCACATACAGGAGCACAGTTTTTCCTTAAGCGGAAATCTTAACAAAGTACAAGGGAAACCTCTCTTAAGAACAGAGGGAGCACACACATTAAGCAGGAGGCGATCCGTTCTCCTCCTGATAGAAAATCCTCTCTAAAATACGCAAAGAGGCTGGTATAATCTTTACCCTGAGAATTTTCTAAACATTATGAAATGCGTAAAATAATCATTTTCTTCCACAAAATATCAGTAAAGCCACCTCACAATAAAATTGTAACTTTGTATCCTGCAATCTATTTCAACCTAAAATAACATTTTATTTGATAAGGAAGCTTAATCTAAGCAGCGCCAATGCGCAAAAGATCATGAAAATGGACAATTCCTATCGGTTTTTTATCTTCAACCACGAAAAATGCACCAATCTGATGATCATTAATAAAAGCTGTTGCTGCACCAACAAGTGTATTTGGCTTTACAACTTTAGGAGCTTTGGTCATCACCTCGTCAACATTAAATTTTGATAAATTAAAATGAATGTTACGTGCAAGGTCGCCATCAGTTACAATTCCGATTAGTTCACCTTCTTGATTCACAACACCAACACAACCAAAATGTTTTTCCACCAAAACATTCATCGCTTCAGTCATAGATGTTCCCTGCATTACCAAAGGAATATTATCACCCTCATGCATAATATCACACACGTATTTAAGGCTTGCACCAAGAGAACCACCAGGATGATATATTTTGAAATCCGTTGCGGTAAAACCACGCATTTCTAAAAGAGAAACCGCTAATGCATCTCCCATTGCCAATTGCATAATTGTTGAAGTTGTAGGGGCTAAACCATGGGGGCAAGCCTCTTCTATCTTTGGTAATAATAGCACAATATCAGCTTGTCGTCCTAACACAGAGTGCTTACTTGATGTCATCGCAATAAGGGGAATACGAAAACGCGCCGCATAACTCATAATACCACTTAACTCTTGAGTTTCACCAGACCATGATAAAGCAAGAATAACATCATCAGATCCAATCATACCAAGATCACCATGATTGGCTTCTGCAGCGTGAACAAAAAAGGCAGGTGTTCCAGTTGAGGCTAAGGTTGCTGCAATTTTTGTCCCTATATGACCACTTTTTCCAAGACCAGTAATAACCACATGTCCACGAGCATTTCTAATAGTTTGAACAGCCGCTTCAAAAGAAGAAGAAAGACTTTCCAGAAGAGCTTTTTCAAGGGCTTCAAGCCCCTGCTTTTCACTGGCAAGTGTTTTAAGCGCTGATACAACAGCACCCTGCAAAGCCATATGAGGAGACGGTATTATCATAATCAAATTCGATCAATAAAATTAAGTGAGAGATCTATATTATTTTTCAACATTAATGGTTTCCAGTAAATTTTTCAATGAGGCAGAAACGTGGCTGTGCATATCAGCGCGTGCCAAAGAAAATGCAACGTTGGCTTCAATAAAACCAGCTTTAGAACCGCAATCAAAAGTGCGCCCTTTTACTTGCAAACCCCAAAAATCTTGCTCATTTGAAAGCCGTATCATAGCATCTGTTAATTGAATTTCATTTCCTGTTCCCCGTTCTTGAGTAGAAAGAATATTAAAAATTTCTGGCTGCAAAATATAACGTCCATTGATGTACAAATTTGATGGTGCCGTTCCTTGTGCTGGTTTCTCTACCATTTTTGTGATTTCAAAACCATTTGCAATCTGTTTGCCTTTCCCAACAATACCATATTTATGTGTTTCTCTAGGATCGCATTCCTGAACTGCTATAATATTTCCCCCACCCACCTTTTCATAAAGGCTCATCATTTCAGAAAGACAGCCCTTTTTCGCCTGTATCAACATATCGGGTAATAATAAAGCAAAAGGTTCCCCTGCAACTAATTCACGCGCACACCAAAGAGCATGCCCTAATCCCAAAGGTTGCTGTTGCCGAGTGAAAGAAGTTGACCCTGGTAATGGCTGTAAACGGTATAAGTGTGCAAGATCTTCTTTCTTTCCACATTCAGCAAGTGTCGTGTATAATTCAACTTGCGCATCAAAATAATCCTCAATGACTGCTTTGTTACGTCCAGTCACAAAAATAAAATGCTCAATACCAGCTTCCCTCGCCTCATCCACAACATATTGAATAACAGGTTTATCAACAACTGTTAGCATTTCTTTAGGAATCGTTTTTGTCGCAGGAAGGAAACGCGTACCAAGACCTGCTACTGGGAATACTGCTTTCCGGATTTTACGCACACTCACCCTCCTCAATGAATTCATATAACTTTTTTGTTTTATTTATCATATGTTTTTACGAAATGGTAAAAAAGATATCTTATTGTTTTGATTATCATTATAATGGGCAATTAAAAATGTAAAAAGAGTCTGAGAATTTATTGAAAGGATTAAAACGAATTATTTATTTCAGTTTTTTCCTCTTCTTGATCATATTATCGATTAAACTAAATACAAAATAAAGTTATTGCACATCTAATGAATTGAATATTAATGGGGATTTCAAAATGCAAAAAACAGAATTGAAGACTCTCTTTTTAGAGAAGTCAATAACTTGGAGAACTCTTTTCACTGTCTCTGCCGTTATTTTTTCTGCTTTTTTTATGTTTTTTATATCCCTTTCATATGCTGATAGCGGATTTAAACACTGGATTAAAGAATTTAAAAAAATAGCTATTGCTCACAATATTACCCCTTCTACGTTTCATATGGCGTTTAAAGGTGTTAATGCCATTGATCCAGAAGTTCTAAAAAGTGCCGCATACCAACCGGAATTTGTTGCTCCTTCATGGAACTATTTCGATAATCGTGTCCATGATATTGCAATTGAGGAAGGACGGCGCCAAACTCAAAAATGGAACAAATGGCTTCTTCAAATTGAAAAACGTTTTGGTGTTGATCGCAATATTCTGCTTGCTATTTGGTCAATGGAAAGCAACTATGGGAAGGTTTTAGCCAATAAAAGTGTAATGCGTGATACCATTCGCTCTCTTGCAACTTTAGCCTATGCTGATAAAAAACGTGCAAAATATGCATATACACAGCTGATTGCTGCTATGAAAATTCTACAAAGTGGCGAAATTAAACGCTCTCAACTCACTGGATCTTGGGCCGGTGCATTGGGGCATACACAATTTATTCCAAGCAGTTATCTCGCCTATGCAGTTGATATGGACCAAGATGGACGGCGTGATATCTGGAACTCTGTTCCAGATGCTCTGGCTACTGCTGCTAACCTTCTCCACAAAAATGGCTGGCAACCTAATCTTATTTGGGGAGTAGAGGTAAAAGTGCCGCAGGGGAAAAACCTTCCTGAAGGCTGGTATTCCTTTGAACAATGGAAAAAATTAGGTGTAAAACACGCAAATGGGCACCCTCTTCCTACATCAGCTGAACAAGCAATATTAAAATATCCAGATGGAGCAAAAGGACCTATATTTTTAGTCACAAAAAATTTCTTTGTTCTGAAACATTATAATAATGCAGATCGTTATGCGTTTGCTGTTGGCCTTCTTGCTGATCGCATTGCTGGACATCCTGGATTGGTAAATGATTGGCAAAGACCTTTTCAACCTCTTACTTTCCAGGAATGTAAAGAACTACAATCTCGCTTAAGTGCACTGGGCTATTATAAAGGGAATGTTGATGGAAAAATCGGAACAGCTTCTCGCAAAGCAATTAAAGCTTTTCAACTGCGTCACGGTCTAAAAGCAAATGGATATCCATCATCTCAAGTGCTTTTTCTCCTTCGCAAACAATAAGGGAGACTAAATTTTTGTCTTCTTTTCGCCTGATATACTTGACATTATTGTTGTTTTCACTTTCTATTGTGGGGATCTTACAGCCATCCCCAAGTAAAGCAACGAACTTCTTCAAATGGTTGTCACAACAAAACAAACAGACACAGCAGCCACCGCAAATTATAGAACAAAAAATAGACAAGCCGCAAAAAAAGATCATAACACAAAAAAACATACAAAAGCTAAAAAATGAGAATGCAAAGCGCGTTCTTGTCATAGGGGATTTTGCAGCTTCTGCTGTTGCCGATGCACTTAAGAAGTCTTTTATAAATAATAGCGATATCGTTATCATGAACAACACAATACCAGCTTCCGGCTTAGTTCGAACGGATTATTATTCTTGGCAAGGCAATATTTCTAAACTCATTGATCAAAATAATCCCGATGTTATTATCATGATGATCGGTGCAAATGATAATCAACCCATCACAGACTCTCATAACATGATTAACACAGATCAGTCAGAATGGATGCGCATCTACAAACAAAGAATTATCGAAATTGCTGAAAGTCTTCATGCCTCTGGAAAACCATGGATATGGATAGGTCAGCCTTCTTTTGGAAATGATCTTTTGACACAAAAAATAAAAATTTTTAATGCGCTCTATCAACAAGAAACAGAAACAGCAGGAGGGTATTTTCTCGATATCTGGAGCGGCTTTAGTGATGAAGAAGGAATTTTTTCTTTTTCAGACTATGATATTAATGGGAAAATAACCAAATTACGCACCAATAATGGCATGCATTTCACCCCTGAAGGAAAGAAAAAACTTGCCTCTTATTTAGAAAAGCCATTGAAAAATATTTTAAATTTTTATGCCTTTTCTCATGGAAATCCTTACTCAACCGATCAAGCTATTCAAAAACTTATACAAGAATCAGAGAATCAAGAGCGGAGTAAAATTATGCGTCAGCTTCCAATGAGCCTCGATGATATGGCACAACAAAACACTCACCTTTTAGGCAAAAGAAAGTCAAGTTTTATAAAAAAATCATGGTTTCCACCAAATGGGCATCAAAAAGATCGAGCTGATGATTTTTCTTTCCCATAATGTCTATTTAAAATACAAAATCTGTTTTCCTCTATAAACAAAAAGCGAATAAGATAAAAAACTCTGTTTACAGAGCTATAATGAAGAGGAAATTTGCATAACTCGCAACTGCACCTTTCGAATAATATGAAAACGGCATGGTGTTAACCATACCGTTATATCTTATAGTCCACGTTTGTTAATCATTGCCTCTGGTAAAGGCATCCGTCCCCGAAAAGCTTTATAAAGCTCCTCTGGATCACGACTTCCTCCAGCGGAGTAAATACAACGCTTTAAAAGATCAGCGAGCTCTGAATTAAAAACATCTCCCGTTTCTTCAAAAGCCTGAAAAGCATCTGCATCAAGAACTTCCGACCACATATAAGAATAGTAACCAGATGCATAACCATCCCCTGCAAACACATGCATAAAATGTGGGGGACGATGACGCATAATAATTGTGTCAGGCATTTGCAGCTTTTCTAATTCTTGGCGTTCAAACACTGTTGGATCAGTGACTGTTTCGCCTTGATGAAAAGCCATATCCACTAAAGCTGATGAGATAAATTCAACGGCAGAAAATCCTGCATTAAATGTCTGTGCTACTAAAACTTTATCTATCAACTCTTGTGGCATAGGATGGCCTGTTTTTGTATGTATAGCATAAGATTTTAATATCTCTGGCACGGTTAACCAATGTTCGTAAAGTTGAGAAGGTAGCTCAACAAAATCACGTGCAACAGATGTTCCCGACACAGATGGCCATGTGACATCAGAAAGCAAACCATGCAATGCATGTCCAAATTCGTGGAAAAGCGTACGTGCATCATCAAATGATAAAAGAGCAACTTCTCCTTTGGGCGGTTTAGCAAAATTACAAACATTGTAGATAATAGGCTTTTGTCCGCCATCCAATTTATGTTGTGATTGCAAACTACTCATCCACGCACCGGAGCGTTTTGAAGAACGCGCAAAATAATCACCAATAAAATGCCCAAGTAGACTTCCATCAGACTTTTTTACTTCCCACAAACGTGCATCAGGATGCCAAAGTGTAACAGCGTTTTTTTCTTCAAATGTAATGCCAAAGAGTTTTTCTGCTACCCTAAAAGCCGCTTTAATCATACGATCAAGCTGAAAATAATATTTAATCTCCGCGCTATCGAAAGAAAGTTTTTCAGTACGAAGTTTTTCAGCATAATAACGCCAATCCCAAGCAGCTAAAGATTCATTGCAGCCCTGATTGTTGGCAAAATTTTGTAAGTCAATTTGCTCAGTAGAAGCTTTCGCTCTTGCGCGCTCCCATACAGGCATAAGCAAATCCATAACGGAATCAACACTTTTAGCCATAGTATTATCGAGCTTCAAATCTGCGAAAGATTTATATCCCAATAATTTAGCCTGCTCATCTCGAAGCGCAACAATCTCTACAATAATTGTTTTATTATCATTCTTGTTATTATTTTCACCACGTTTAGCCCAAGCTTGGAATGCAACCTCACGCAAATCACGACGATCAGAGAATTTTAAAAAAGGTTCAACAATCGAACGTGCTAGTGTTAATGCATACGCTTCTTCATTGCCTCTTTCACACGCAATTTCCTTCATTGAAGCAATGAGATCTTGCGGTAAACCAGATAAGTCTGTTTGTTTTAAAAATAGAATCCATTCAGCTTCATCATTTAAGACATTTTGTCCAAAAGTAGCATTTAAAAAAGCAAGTCTTTCATTAATTTCCAAAAGCCGTTTCTTAGCTTTTTCATCGAGTTTTGCCCCATGACAAACAAACTTTTTCCACCATAATTCAAGAACACGTGTTGTTTCACTCTCAAATGTGCCCAGCTGCGACTGTTTATAAAGCATATCTATTTTCGCAAATATCCGCGCATCCATCATCATTTTTGAAGAATAACGAGAAAGTTTTACAACGAACTCTTGCTCTAGCTGTTGAATTAATACATTCGTATGAGCACTGGTGCGTAAGAAAAATATTGAACAGACACGATCAAGCGCTTTGCCGCAAAGCTCAAAAGGCTGTAAAAAATTCTCAAGCGTTGGTGGTTCTTGCACCATCGCAATCGCCTCTAGTTCTTCTTCGGCTTCTTGAAGAGCCTGTTCAAAAGCGGGTTTAAAATCTTCATCACTTATAGAAGAAAAATCAGGAAGACATGAAAATCCCTTCCACTCCAGCACTGCTTCTTTTGCCATAATACTTTATGTCTCCATTATAAATTTAAACTGTAACAATTATCTTTACGACACAAATTGATAACATACTAAAACTATCTCGTGAGTTTCAAAACTACCTTTCAAAACGCTATTGAATAAAAAACCTGAAAATCGCAAAGTTCTTTCATTTTAAACCATATTATATTGAAGCAATAAAGATTATTCGCTCACACATCACAATAGAATTGCATATTAACAAAAACACTTGGAGAAAGGCATAATCTCCACTCTTTACAAAATATTGCTGTAGATTCTTTTGAAAATCACAAAACTGCATTAAAGAAATGATGGTAAAAATCAGAACTGATTTTTACATTTACGCTTTTATATTATCCTCAAATTAAGCTGTATTCTCGTTTTAGTGATTCAGAAACTTGTTTATAACTTATAATTCACCCTTGACTTTACTTCAAATATTAACAATTGGGAATATAGCTGGGGAGTTTTTTTTAAAATCTTCCATAAACTTTTGTTTTTATCTCATCTATTATCTAGATTTATAACTCTCCAACTCTTCAGGAGGTACTTTATCATGACTGAAATCAAAACGGCCTTCGACTTCAAAAATTTTTCTCCTGAAGCTCTTGCTGAAAAGTTAAAGAACCAGCATTTTGCAGACTCTATTGATATCATAAATGACCTCGATATCATGGAACGTGTAACTATTCTTAGTCTTCTGCCTCTTGATTATGTTATCGAACTTTTTGATAAACCAGAGCTTGAGCAACCTGCTGCCATCCTAGAACTTCTCCCTATAAATCGTGCTGTTGAAATTCTTGATGGCATGTCTGCCGATGCTGCTGCAGACGTCTTTCAAGAAATGGATAAAGAAACCCGCACACGACTTTATGCCTTGCTTAACCCCTTAACGCGCGCTGAACTTAAAAAACTCACCAGTTATCCTGACCATACAGCAGGGGCACTGATGACAACAGAATTTATAGCCGTTCCTTCAAACTGGACCATACAAAAAACTTTGGATCACATCCGTGAGGTCGAGCGAACACGTGAAACAGTTTATACCAGCTATGTAATTGACCCTAAAACAGGTACTCTTCTCAAAGCTGTTTCCCTGCGTAACCTTATTCTTGCCTCACCTGATGAACTAATTCTTAATGTCCCTACCCATGACTCGCCCATTACAATATCGCCCTTCACACATCATGAAGATATCGCACGCCTTTTCCAGCGCCATGATCTTCTCTCTGTGCCTGTAGTTGATGAAAGTAACCATGTCATTGGCATTGTAACCGTTGATGACGTGCTTGATACTATGGTCGATGAGATGAATGAAGATGCCTATAAATTTGGGGGTATGGAAGCGCTTAATAAGCCCTATATGCAAATTAAGTTTCCTGAAATGATGAAAAAACGTGGCGGATGGCTCGCTTTACTCTTTATCGGTGAAATGCTGACAGCAAGCGCTATGCAACATTTCGAAACAGAACTCGAAAAAGCGATTATTCTTACACTGTTCATACCTCTCATTATGAGCTCAGGAGGAAATTCCGGCTCACAAGCTACATCCCTTATTATCCGTGCATTGGCTTTACGTGAACTCACGTTGAAAGACTGGTGGAAAGTGATCATTCGTGAAATTCCAACAGGACTATCCCTTGGTCTCTTACTAGGAATTATTGGTGTTACGCGCATTGCTCTTTGGCAAAAACTGGGTATCTACGACTATGGACAACATTGGATTGCTATTTCGACAACAGTGGGTACAGCTTTAGTTGGAATCGTTACCTTTGGTTCTCTTTCTGGATCTATGTTGCCTTTTATTCTTAAAGGTTTAAAATTTGATCCAGCAAGTGCTTCTGCTCCTTTTGTGGCAACTTTAGTAGATGTCATGGGCATTATAATCTATTTTTCTGTAGCTTCCCTCATTTTGTCAGGAACTCTTCTTTAAACATGTAAAGTAAAAACTCTTACTTATGGAAAGATCTTGTCATGTAACCTAAGATTCTTTCCATAAGAGAATAAGCTTTATTATTTATTTTCTAGCGCACCGCTCCATAGATAATTTATTATTTTTTTTGAATAACAGCTCCGAATAACGTAAATTTACCTCATCATAAAGCTTCTCATATTAAATCGATTAAAGTCATCTTCTTGCCAGTCACAAACGAGATCGGTGTATGGCTAAAAACTATTCAAGAAAAAATAAAATACTTCTTATATCTTCTTTCTCGTAGCAAAAACTGGCGCAATATTGACAGCTGAGAAAGAATGATAATGATAATGCTCAACAGTTTTATATTTTTTCACAAAGGCGTTAATAGTATACTATTCGCGTATATTATATCATTTATGAGCCTATCATGGAATGGATGTAGTATACGTTAAGCAATCTCTCTTAAGTACATGAATATGCAACAACAAGTATATTCTGTTTAAAGTGTTCTGTTTGGCATGAAAAGCATGCTCCTATTAGAGAATACGATTAACAAAAGTGTGAGGGGCAAAGCACTATCTCCATGGTTTAAAAGATATTACTTTAGATGCCTTTGAAAGCATAAATTGGATTAACGGCAAAGATGGAAATTTTCTTTGGATGCCTTCATATTCTTTCTAAATAAAACTGTATTCCGGGTTCATAAATAAATCAAACAGATATAACTCTTGCCCAATCTGGCATATAAAAGCTAGAACTTCTTATAAAATTCTTAATCATCTCAATATTTACCTCAAATACACGGTTGCATTAGATCTGGATTTTGATTGACAAGTTATAGAATAAGAAAAAGCTTTATTTAGAATAAGAATGTTGTACAATTGTCAATAAATTGGCTATGGATTGAGAGATATTCCGGATTTTTATTAATCTCTTTGCAAAACAACAACAATAATATGGCTAGCTTTATACTTACTTACTCTTACAAGAGCTCATATAAACTCCTTGTGTCATATTGATAGAAATCAAGTTGACGGTGATTTTTTGGATAATTCTTAGCTCGAGAATAGAACATACGCACTATAAAAATCCTTTTACGAAGCTCCAGCAATTGAAGCTTAATAGAGCCTTAAAGACTTGGATAAATAGTTTTGTCATAAAAATATTGCCTCCATCTTCCAAAACTATAAAAAAACATGTAAAAGGTTTTTTAATAGTCAGGCAAAGAATGTAAAGACTTTGCCTCAAATGAAATTTCATTAAACGAAAAGAAGAAAATTTATGCAATTGCGTAACATTGCCATCATTGCCCACGTTGACCATGGGAAAACAACGCTTGTAGACGGACTTCTCAAGCAATCAGGAAACTTCCGTGATAATCAGCGTACAAGCGAACGTATGATGGATTCAAACGATATTGAGAAAGAACGCGGAATTACAATCCTAGCGAAAGTGACATCTGTTGTTTGGAAAGATACACGAATTAATATTGTTGATACACCAGGACACGCCGACTTTGGTGGAGAAGTTGAACGCATTCTAAATATGGTTGATGGAGCCATTGTACTTGTTGATGCTGCTGAAGGACCAATGCCACAAACAAAATTTGTTGTTGGCAAAGCATTGAAAGTAGGATTGCGCCCTATTGTTGCTATTAATAAAATTGACCGACCGGATGCACGCGTTGATGAAGTCATTAATGAGGTTTTTGACCTTTTCGCTGCTCTTGATGCAACCGATGAACAGCTTGATTTTCCTATTCTTTATGGATCTGGACGCGATGGATGGATGGCTGAAGCCCCTGAAGGACCAAAAGATCATGGATTAGGTCCTTTATTTGATCTTGTGACGCAGCATGTCCCTTCTCCTAGTGTAGCAGAAGGACCGTTTCGCATGATTGGAACTATTCTTGAAGCGGATCCGTTTTTGGGACGAATTATTACAGGGCGGATTCATTCTGGCTGTCTAAAACCCAATCAAAATGTCAAAGTTCTTGGACAAGATGGAAAACTTTTAGAAACTGGGCGTATTTCAAAAATTTTAGCGTTTCGTGGCTTAGAACGGCAACCTATTGAAGAAGGAAGTGCTGGTGATATTGTTGCGATTGCAGGTCTACAAAAAGGTACCGTAGCTGATACTTTCTGTGATCCTACTGTCAATGAACCCCTTACTGCCCAACCAATTGATCCTCCTACTGTTACTATGAGTTTTCTCGTCAACGATAGTCCCCTTGCTGGAACTGAAGGCGATAAAGTAACAAGCCGTGTCATTCGTGACCGATTGTTAAAAGAAGCAGAAGGCAATGTCGCTCTTAAAATTGAAGAATCAGCCGATAAAGATTCTTTCTACGTTTCAGGACGAGGAGAATTACAGCTTGCAGTTCTCATTGAAAATATGCGCCGTGAAGGATTTGAACTTAGTGTTTCACGCCCACGTGTTGTTATGCAAAAAGATGAAAATGGAATAACTCTTGAGCCAATCGAAGAAGTTGTTATCGATGTTGATGAAGAATATTCCGGTACTGTTGTACAAAAAATGTCTGAACGTAAAGGCGAAATGGTGGAATTACGTCCTTCTGGAGGTAATCGTGTCCGCCTTGTCTTTTATGCACCAACCCGAGGACTCATTGGTTATCAATCTGAACTTTTAACGGACACACGTGGTACAGCAATTATGAATCGCCTTTTCCATGCTTATGAACCTTATAAAGGAGACATTGCTGGTCGTGTTAATGGTGTTATGATTTCAAATGACAACGGTGAATCTGTCGCTTATGCTCTTTTTAATCTTGAAGATCGTGGTCCTATGATCATCGATGCGGGTGTGAAAGTCTATCAAGGTATGATTATTGGCATCCACTCACGAGATAATGACTTAGAAGTCAATGTCTTAAAAGGGAAAAAACTCACCAATATGCGCGCTTCTGGAAAAGATGAGGCCGTAAAGTTAACGCCTCCCATTAAAATGACATTAGAACGTGCCTTATCGTGGATACAAGATGATGAACTTGTGGAGGTAACCCCTAAAAATATTCGTCTCCGCAAACTCTATCTTGATCCTAATGAACGTAAACGTTTTGAAAAAACACGTGCATCAATTTCAAGTTAATTTCATAATCTCTTTGGTAAAATATTTAATTGTATTGAGCCTCACTATATTCCAGAAAGGATGTCTCTATGAATATTAAGGAAATACCCGTAGGCAAAAATCCACCAGAAGATATTAACGTTATTGTGGAAGTCTCCCTTGGTGGGCAACCAATAAAATATGAGATGGATAAAAAGTCTGGTGCATTATTTGTTGACCGTTTTCTTCATACATCAATGGTTTATCCTGGAAATTACGGTTTTGTCCCTCATACGCTTTCAGATGATGGTGATCCTATTGATGTCCTTATCTGTAATACCCGTCCACTTATGCCTGGTTGTGTTATCAATGTTCGCCCCATCGGAGCTTTAATGATGGAAGATGATGGTGGTAAAGATGAAAAAATTATTGCCATTCCCACTACAAAATTAACAAAACGCTATATCAATATTCATGACTATACAGATCTACCCGAGATTACACTCAAACAAATTGAACATTTCTTCAAGCATTACAAAGATCTGGAACCTGGAAAATGGGCTAAAATTGAAGGATGGCGTGATAAAAACTTTGCGCATGAATTAATTAAGCAAGCTGTTGAGCGCAATAAAAAAATATAACGATTTTAATAAAATAAAGCCTATTTAAAAATAGGCTTTATTCTTTATTTTTTCTACGAGATGCAATCTCTAAAGGATTGCCATATCTGCTTTAGCTCTTCTAAATGTGTTGAAAAGTAAAGTTGTTTGTAGCGAGATATTGCACCGTTTTTCAGAGAAATAGAAGAAGATGGTATTCTCCATTGCTTGGCAAGAAATTTAATGAGAGCTTTATTCGCTTTTCCATCTTCAGGAACAGCACGAAGGCGTATAACCAGATATTGTTTCTCACCATCCCTACATTCAATCCCTATTATTTTGTCAACGGACGATTTGGGAATGAGATATACAAACAAAATCAAGTTATTTTTATCAACTTGATAAAACATGTATTCGCCTCAAGTAATATTTCTATACATACATGTTTGCGTAAACGCGCCACATAAAAGTACGAATAAAATATATAATAATGAACACTACAATAGGTGAAATATCAATCGTTCCCAAATTTGGTAAAATTTTCCGGATACGGCTTAGAACGGGATTTGTAAGATGATCTAGAAAGCTTCCTACCAAAACAACAAAGCGATTGCGTGAATTTATGATATTAAAGACATAAAGCCAAGAAAAAATGACACTAGCGATTAAAATATCAATATAAATCTCAAAAATCAAATCAATCGTTCGAAGCAATGCATAAATCATGCGTCATCCCTTTCAATCAAGGAAACAGAAGAGCGTATAGAAAACCTTCATTAAGCAGGTCTGTGTATCAAAAAATGGTTTTATATTTCAATACTCTTTTTTCTTGAATAAAAACCAGATATCTAAATTCTTCATCTCTCTATTTAATGACGATGCAGTTAGAAAACAAATATCAAAATTAAAAATAGAACATACAATAGAAGAAACGGCAAAAAATCTGAATATCCCTTATAGGATTAATCTTAAATCTCATCGTCTTAATTATTAATATATAAAAAACAAACAAACTAAAAACGGCCTTTAAAAGGCCGTTTTTAGTTTTAGAATTATTTCTGCAAAGCAGTCAAACGATTAAGAGCACTGCTAAAACCATCTAGCTGAACAAATAAATCATTCAAAGCTGGTTCACCTGCAGCAGCAATTGTCATCGCCAACTTTAACTGTTTTCCAGAACGTAAAGCTGCTACGTGATTTTTGTCAAAAACGACAGGAACCACACAACCTGCTGGTACACAAGTCCGGATACCGGTTTCGATAACAGCTTTTCCCTCATCAACTTGTAAACGAACAGGCTTAGAAACCAAAATGCCAAAAGGAACTGTTAAATTACCAGATACAACACCCTCAGCATCGAGAGTAAGGCCCATAGCCACAACAACACGCCCCTGCTCATTCACTTCTTGACGGTGCATAAAACAAATTCTTTTCCCTTCTTGTATACCACAGTTAATAGTCCACAAACCGTAGGTTTCAGTCAAAGAAGAAGCTCCATTTGGCAATGTCGCTGCCGCATCTTTTGATGCAGGAGGTTTTGAACTTGTTGCAAATGCAACAGATGAAATACTCAAGAGAGTAAAAACTATAAGTAAATTAAATAACTTTTTCATTTTATATTCCTGTTCTTTACATAAAAGAGAAACATGTTTATTATTTATTATAATATAAAGCATCTTAATAAAAAAAGCTTTCTCGTAATCATATAGCTTTTATAATGGTCTAAGGCTACCTCGAAATTCGTTGACAACTTTCGTATAAACGTGCTTTTTAAAAGAAACAGCAATCAACGGAAGGGTTTCTAGATCAATCCATTTCCATTGATCGAATTCCGCTTTATTGCCATCTGGTGGCGGATTAATCGCAATTTCAGAAAGCTTTCCTGTAAACTGGAAAGCAAACCATTTTTGTATTTGCCCACGATATTTATTTGTTAATGTGCACCCAATAAGTTCTTGTGGAAAATCATAATGGAACCAATTTTGTGCTTCTTTAATCAACTTCACAGATCGAATACCCGTTTCTTCATAAAGTTCACGATATGCTGCATCTAATGGTTTTTCATCTTCATCAATCCCTCCTTGAGGAAGCTGCCAACGATGAGATATTTCAATATCTGCATGAATGGGCATCATTAAACGACGCCCAACCCACACTTTACCGTCATGATTAAAGATAACAATCCCAACACATTTGCGATATGGAAGAACCTTCAAATTAATACCTGCATCCATTTAATATTCCTCAAAATCGCAAGCTATAGATATCAATTCTCACTTTAACACATCCTTATTGGGATCTGGTGGAAATGCTGCATTTGCCATTTCACCTCGTAACAATTTATAAGCCTCATTCAACTGGATATCATCTTTAGGGTCTTTGGGAACAAAAGCAGCTGAACCAGATCCTTTATTACTCTCTCGTTTTCCTTTGATATGTCCTTTTAATGCAGACTCACCAACTTTTACATCATAACCCTTATATTTTTCAGGGAGTGGTTGCTCTACAATAATATCAGGCGTGATCCCTGTTCCTTGAATAGAAGTGCCAGATGGCGTGTAATAAAGTGCTGTTGTTAAGCGTAAAGCCCCATTTTCACCCAAAGGAATAATTGTTTGAACAGATCCTTTACCAAAAGACTGCGTCCCTAAAATTGTTGCACGACGATGATCTTGTAATGCACCCGCAACAATTTCAGAAGCACTTGCCGAACCACCATTAATAAGGACAATGAGCGGTTTTCCATTGATGACATCACCTGGCTTCGCATCAAATCTTGTCACATCACTCTTTTTGCGCCCACGAGTCGACACAATTTCACCTTTATTGAGAAAAGCACTCGAAACATTAACAGCTTGATCTAAAAGCCCACCCGGATTAAGCCGCAAATCAAGGACGTAACCTTTTAGCTTATCTTCAGGAATTTTAGATTGGATATCTTTAATTGCCGCCAGAAGATTATTCAATGTCTGCTCAGAAAACTGGATAACTCTTAAATATCCAATATCACCCTCAACCCGATATTTCACCGCTTTTACTTTGATAATATCACGAATAATCTTCACTTCAAATGGCTTATCAACGCCAGAACGAATAATTGTTAAGGTAATTGGCGTTCCAGGAGCACCTCGCATCTTATTAACAGCTTCATTCAATGTTTGACCATTCGTTTGTACATCATCAATTTTTGAAATAAGGTCTCCTGCTAGAATACCTGCTTTTGAAGCGGGAGTATCATCCATTGGTGAAACAACTTTAATTAAGTTTTTTTCCATAGTGACCTCAATACCAAGACCTCCGAACTCTCCTTTCGTAGAATCCCGCATATCCTTGGCTTCTTCAGCATTCAAATAAGATGAATGAGGGTCCAGTGATGTGAGCATGCCATTGATAGCATTTTCAATAAGCTTTTTATCATCTGGAACTGTAACGTATTGCATACGCACACGCTCAAAAACATCGCCAAATATAGCTAGCTTTTTATATGCATTATCTTCATTATTCGCAGCAACAGACTGCACCATAATCATTGAACAGGCGCCGAGCAATACCCCAGCGACCAAAAGAATAACTTTACGAATCATTTTGGCTCCTTCTTATTTTTTCAGTCTGCCACCAAGGAGTTGGATTTACAGGTTTTCCCTGCTTTCTAAACTCAATGTAAAGCATTGGAGAAGTTTTTCCTATATCCAATGCAACACTGTTTGAAATAAATTGCATCTCCATTATACCCAGAGGCTCACCTGAAAGAACAAATTGCCCCTGTTTTACATTAATTCTCGACATTCCAGTAAGAATGATATGATAACCATTTCCAACATTGAGAATGATTAACTGTCCATAAGAACGAAATGGCCCTGCAAAAGCAACAAAAGCATCCACAGGTGATACAACAACAGCTCCTGCCTCTGTTTCTATCGTTTCACCAAAGCGCGTAATCTGCGAACTTTTGTTAGAGTGATGTATTCTTTTTCCTGAAACAGGAAAAAGTAAAGAACCTTTTCGGCTTTCAAAATTGGACTGTTCTAACAATTGCAAACTTTTCCGTACCTGTACTGATGCATCAGAGTTAAGTTTTGACTGACGATCGAGCTCTAAAATCAATTCTTCCAAAGACTGCGCTTTTTTAGCAAGAGCAATATTTTTTTGTTGCTGTTCTGTAAGTTCTTTTTCTGATTTTTTTTGTAGTTTGTTTTTTTGGTCTAATAAAAGCTCTAGACGTTTTCGCTGCTCTGCTTGATTTTGCAGTTTTGTCTTTAATGCCTTATATTCCGTAGTAATGGAATTACTCAAATTGGTCAACTCCTTGAGTTTTTCTGTTAAATCTCGTGTTTTCTCCTGCATCTGAGGAATAACAGTACCTAATAAAACAGAACTACGTATAGAAGCCAACGCGTCCTCTGGCTGTATCATAAGAGCAGGAGGCGGATTCAATCCCATACGCTCCAAAATTGCAAGAACTTCCGCAAATTCAGCACGACGATTTTTTAAACTTTGATAGACTTGTACCCGCTTTTCTATCATTTTTTTAAGCTTTTCTTCCCTTTTAGCAATATCATCTGCTACTATACGTTCTTCTTTAGCCGCCTTTATGAGTGCATCACTCAAAACACGTTGATCTTTTTTTAAATGCTCAACTTGATGCATAAGAAAAGCAACACGCTCACGCGAAAGTGAAATATTTTGGCGAATTTCTCCTAATTCTTTATGTACTTCCGTACTCCTCATTGTATCTTCCGCGTGCGATACAGAAAAGCAAAAAAACATACTCAAGAGCAGAATGACAAATATGACGCACTCCTCATATAAATATAGCATCTTTCTATGAAGAAGCTTTTTCATTTGCAAAAACCATGACACCTCATCGTATACATTAGAGATGCTTTAAATGGTGTCAGCTAAAACAATATTAATAAACATATAAATAAGTGCTAAAAATTGCACAAAAATATTAAAAACGATGATACGGATGATTATTTTCAATTGTTACAGCGCGGTAAAGTTGTTCTGTAAGAAGAATACGTGCAATTTGATGTGGCCACGTCATCAAACCAAAAGATAAAAGAAAATCAGCACGCTTCTTTATTTGTTCATTATGCCCATCAGGTCCTCCCAAAGCAATGACGACATCTCGAATGCCCTCATCACGATAACACCTCAATTTTTCAGAAAAAGAAATTGACGAAATCGATTCTCCACGCTCATCTAACACAATTAATCGACATTTTTCAGGTAAAAATTCAATAAGTTTTCTGCCCTCTTCCTCCATACGTTGACAAACTGTTTGAGCACGACTTTCTGGTATCTCTTGTAACTTTTTTAAATGAAAGCCTACATCTCCAGAAATTTTAGAAAAACGATCCAAATAATGCTGAACTAATTTTTGCTCCGCCCCACTTTTCATACGACCAACCGCAAAAATAGAAATTTGCATTTTAATGATCTCCGAAGAGAAGCAAAGCCGTATCGTTTAAATCCGGTGTCATCCATATTTTTTCTAAATTATAAAAAAGACGAATTTCTGGACGAAAAAGATGAGTGATAATATCACCTGTATCAATCAATACCCAGTCACCTCCAGCAAGCCCTTCTACACGCGCAAGCCCCTGCCCACTATCTTTCCAAGTATGTAATAAATGATCAGCAACAGACGATACATGACGCTGCGAATTTGCTGAAGCTATGACCATATAATCAGCCAAAGATGACTTCCCTCGAATATCAATAGCAACAATATCTTCTGCTTTTGTATCTTCTAAACTCTTGAGAATAACTTCAAGACTCTCACTAACAGAAAAAACTTTTTTTTCTTTTGAAGGCATAATATCGTAAGAGTGTTTGTGTGCAACGTTTTTCAGATCAATATCCTTTCTTATCGTTGTGGAATCTAAAAAAGAGACTTCTCTAAAGAGAAGCAGAATCTTATGAAATGTTCAAGAAAAATCATTCTTCTTCAAACGAAGGTTTGTTGAAGATTGAAAAGATAAAGGTCCATGCAAATAAGTCCAAACTGGTGGCTTGATAAAAGGTAATCGCTTACTTTCTCTCTCATCCAAACGAAAACGGCGATAAATATGTGCCATAGGAGAAGAAAGTGCTGACCGATTGCCTAAAGGACGATCAATAATCGCAATAGGAAGCATAGAGACGATATCATGCCATCGATACCATTGATGTATCGTCGCAAAACTATCTGCCCCCATAATCCATACAAAATTTACGCCACTGTAATGGGTAAGAATATGAAAAATCGTATCTACTGATACTTTGCTCCCTATAGCCTGTTCAAAACCTGTTAAGCGAATTTTTGGATGGTCAATAAGTTTAAAACTTAATTGCATTCTCTCCTCTAAAGAGGGCAACTGTGTACAATCCTTTAAAGGATTTCCTGGAGTGATCATCCACCATAACTGATCAAGATGCAAACGCCGAATGGCAATTTTTGCAACAAGAAGATGCCCCGCATGCGGTGGATTAAAGGAACCACCAAAAAGACCCACAACATTAGATCTTTCAACATGTGGCATACAATTTTTCCATGGAAAAAATGGTGTTCTCAAGCTCTAACCTGACCATTTCCTTTAACGTGATATTGAAATGATGTTAGCTGTCCAACACCTATGGGACCACGTGCATGCATTTTTCCTGTTGCGATACCAATTTCCATTCCAAAACCAAATTCACCTCCATCAGCAAATTGTGTAGATGCATTGTGTAATAAAATAGCTGAATCTAAATGATTAAAAAAATTCTTCACCACTTCCAAATCCTCAGCAATAATCGATTCCGTATGTCCTGATGAATAACGCTTGATATGAGAAATGGCTCCCTCAACACCCTCAACCGTTTTAACAGAAAGAATAGCATCAAGATATTCCTGCGACCAATCTTCTTCAGAAGCTAATTTGACATCTGGCATAAGAAAAACAATATCTTCTGTGGCACGAATTTCACACCCCTTTTCCTGTAAAGCAGTTAAAACAGGAAGAAATTTTTTTAATGCTTGGCCGTCAATGAGAACTGTCTCAACAGCACCGCATATCCCTGTTCGCCGCAGCTTTGCATTTAAAACAATATTGCGTGCCATATCTAAATCTGCCGATTTATCAATATAAATATGACAAAGTCCCTCCAAATGAGCAAAAATTGGAACACGTGCATCAGACTGAACACGAGCAACAAGGCTCTTTCCACCACGTGGTACGATCACATCAATCGCTCCATCCAATCCTTTGAGCATTTCCCCAACGGCAGCACGATCTGTCGTTCCAACCATTTGGATAGCATCTTTGGGTAAACCAGAGCGCTCTAAACCTTGTACCAAAGCTAAATGAAGAGCATGAGAAGAATGAAAGCTATCCGAACCA
This sequence comes from Bartonella sp. CB10SXKL, assembly GCF_042195515.1. NCBI lineage: Bacteria > Pseudomonadati > Pseudomonadota > Alphaproteobacteria > Hyphomicrobiales > Bartonellaceae > Bartonella > Bartonella sp. CB10SXKL. The sequence continues at coordinate 118,747 of NZ_JBHION010000006.1, forward strand.
CCGCGCAAAATCGCAGCATTACCTGCTTTTAAGCACAAAGAACTCGCATCAACTGTAACATTGGGACGACTTTCATAAATAATGCCAATCACACCAAGAGGTGTTCGTACACGACTTATATGAAGCCCATTTGGACGCGTCCATTCATCCATCACTTGTCCAACAGGATCAGATAAACGAGCAACTTGGCGAACACTGTCTATCATTGCACGTAAACGCAAATCATCTAATTTTAGCCGATCAATCATTGCAGCTTTCAAATTATTCTGAGCAGCATTCTCTAAATCTTGACAATTCGCCCGTAAAATTTCATCTGACTGAGCCTCTAGACTTAAAGCGATCATTTCTAATGCATTGTTCTTTTGCTCAGAAGAAGCAACAGCTAACGCTGCAGCGGCATAGCGTGCTTTTTGTCCCATATCTTTCATTTGTTCTTCTAAAGTCATCGTAACATCCACTCTGCCAAAACAATAAAAACAAAAGTAACTTTTTTAAACAGTATTGGTCAAGCAACGTACAATCATATCATTACGATGCACCATAGCAGAGCGCGCCTCATACCCAAGAATAGCTTCGATTTCTTCACTTTTATGTCCTATAATGCGTACAGCCTCATCTTTGTCATAGCTTACAAGTCCACGCGCAATCTCAACTCCATCTGTACCAACAATTGCAACCGTATCCCCACGCTGGAAATTTCCCTCAACGCCAATAACCCCTGCAGCTAATAATGATTTTCCTGATTCAAGAGCCCTAATGGCTCCTTGATCAATCGTCAAAACACCAGATGGATCTAAATGACCAGAAATCCATGTTTTCCAAGCATTGACAGATTTCTTACTTGCCGCAAAAAAACTCTTGCGTTCACCTTTGTCAATTGCAGCAAGAGGATTCATACGCTTGCCTGAGGTGATAATCATCGCCGTTCCAGCAGCATTAGCTATTTTTCCGGCTTCAAGCTTAGTCTTCATTCCTCCCCGTGAAAACTCTGAAGCAGCAACATCTGCCATTTTTTCGATATCATGCGTAATGGATGCAACAAAAGGTATAAATTCAGCCGTAGGATCACTATGGGGAGACTTTGTATAAAGACCATCAATATCGGATAAAAGTATTAAAAGATCTGCCCTCACCATTGTTGCCACACGTGCAGCTAAACGATCATTATCACCATAACGAATTTCAGTTGTTGCAACAGTATCATTCTCATTAATAACAGGCACAGCTCCCAAATATAAAAGCGTCTCAATCGTTGCACGTGCATTGAGATAACGCCTTCGCTCCTCCGTATCAAATAAAGTGAGCAAAATTTGGCCTGTTTTGAGCCCATGTTGAGCAAGCGCATCACCATAGGTTTTTGCTAACTCAATTTGCCCCAAAGCAGCACATGCCTGGCTTTCTTCCAATTTCAAAGCCCCCTTAGGAAGCTGTAGCAATGTCCTTCCTAAAGCAATAGCACCTGAAGACACCAATAATATCTCTACGCCTCCTTTGTGTAATTCAACAACATCATTGATCAAGCTTTTAAGCCATTCAACCCGTAAACCTGCCTGAGGATCAACCAAAAGGGCAGATCCAATCTTGACCACAATACGTTTATAGTGTGTAAGTTTTTGCGATCCAACAGCCATCTCAATCAACCTTGCTATCCCCACTGATCTCCTCTTTGCGTGACATTTCAATAATATGTGCACCAGCACGCAGCACATTTTCTAAACCTTCGCGGCTAACCGCAGAAAACATCATAACTGGTTGATCCGCTGCTCTTTGTAAAGCTTCCCGTTTAGCTTCACGCTCTTCAATTGTCAGAGTATCTATCTGGCTTAAAGCAACAATTTCAGTTTTATCACTTAGATTATTTCCATATGCCTCAAGTTCATGACGCACAATTTGATATGCTTTTGCTACATCTTCTTCTTGAGAAGAAATTAGATGAAGCAGTACGCGACAACGTTCCACATGTCCTAAAAAACGATCTCCAATTCCCACACCTTCATGCGCTCCTTCAATTAATCCTGGAATATCAGCCAAAACAAATTCACGACTATCAATACGTACAACACCAAGATGAGGATGTAGAGTGGTAAAAGGATAATCTGCAACTTTTGGTTTTGCAGCCGTTACAGAAGCTAAAAAAGTTGATTTTCCAGCATTTGGTAAACCAACAAGCCCCGCATCAGCAATTAACTTCAAACGAAGCCATATTGCACGCTCTTCTCCAGCCAAACCTGGATTTGCACGACGCGGTGCCCGATTTGTCGATGTTGTAAAGTGAAGATTGCCAAAACCGCCATTCCCTCCTTTTGCAAGGCGATAGCGCTGTCCCACTTCCGTTAAATCACATATTAACGTTGTATTATCTTCTTCAAAAATTTGCGTCCCAACCGGAACTTTAAGGATGACATCATTACCCTTTTCACCCGTCATATTACGCCCCTTGCCATGCCCCCCTGTTTTTGCTTTAAAATGCTGTTGGTAGCGATAATCAATCAGCGTGTTAAGCCCATCAACAACAAGAGCCCAAACATCACCACCCCGTCCTCCATTCCCCCCATCAGGTCCCCCAAATTCTATGAATTTTTCACGACGAAATGATACTGCTCCAGAACCTCCATTACCAGAACGAATATAAACTTTAGCTTGATCAAGAAATTTCATTGGAAACACTCACTGAGGAATCAATCTCTTTACCTCTATAGGCAATACATTAGTTTTACCAGTTTTTCATCATTGATAACAGAAAAACTGTCACTATCGCCGATAACTCTTTGAGAAAAAAATCATCACATCTAAATAGGTTAAGTAAAGTTAAGTCTTCTTAAAAGAAGGCGCTATTCTTGTATTTTTGTTTTTCCCTTAAATTCAAGTGCTAGAAGATAAAGCTCTACTGATTCTGATCGGCTTGCGGGTGGTTTAACATGATAGACTTTTTTAAAATGCTGTTTTAGTATCGTAAGAAGAGTGTTTTCTGCTCCTCCTTGAAAAGCCTTTGCTAAAAAATGTCCCCCAGGCTTAAGAACCGAAAGAGCAAAATCAGCCGCAACTTCACATAAATAAATCGTTCTTAAATGATCCGTCTGACGATGACCTGTTGTTGGCGCTGCCATATCAGAAAGAACCACATCCGGTTTTGTCCCTAAAGTTTCAATTAATTTCTGCGGTGCATCTGTATGCAAAAAATCCATTTCCAACATGGCAACTCTAGGTAATGGATCAACATGTAAATAATCAATACCAACAACGCTAGGATCCTCATCACTTGACCCTACTATACGCTCAACCACCTGACACCAGCCCCCAGGTGCTGCTCCTAGATCAATAACCTTTTGACCTTTTTTCAAAAACCTATAGCGCTCATTAATTTCAATGAGTTTATAAGCCGCACGCGAACGATACCCATCTACTTTTGATTGATGGACATAAGGATCATTCAGATGCCTCTCTAACCATCGTCGTGATGAAGCTTTAATGGTTCCTGCTTTCTTTTTTACGCGCTGATATAATTCATGTGACCCTGAACCTCCATAGCCACCTCTCGGTGTTTTTGTTGTTTTTTTCATCGTTATTCATTGTCTCCATATTTAATTCTCTAACGCTTGAAATCTCTGCTCTTTCTACGACGACACCATACCCCATCGCGTAACATTAGCTCTATCAAAATTCCTTCCCTTAATCCACGATCAGCAACTCTTAAACGCTGACTTGGCCAAACTTCCCGAATAACATCTAAAATTGCACAACCAGCTAAAACTAAATCTGCTCTCTCGCGCCCAATAAAAGGACTTATGACACGTTTTTCTATATCCCATGATAATAGACGTTGTGTCATAAGTGTAATGTCTGCATCCTTCATCCAAATGCCATCCACTTTTTTCCTATCATAACGCTCTAAATTAAGATACATTCCTGCTAAAGTCGTAACTGTACCAGAGGTTCCCAAAAGATGAAACTTCGAACCTTGTGCTAACTCTCCTAATTTATGACGATCTGAAAAATTATTTAATAACCCTCGCACATAGCTTTTCATTTTTTCAAAATCGTCTAAGCTAATATCATTCCCTCCAAAACGTTCAGCAAGCGTAACAACACCAACAGGAAGAGAAGTCCAAGCGATAATTTGTCTAGCTAAACGAAAAGAACGCTTTTGAGAAACATCAAGTAGCACAATTTCTGATGACCCTCCTCCAATATCAAAAAGCACAATTGCGTCAGTATTTGGTTCAACAAGTGTACTACACCCTGTAACAGCAAAACGCGCTTCTGTTCGCCGATCAACAATTTCCAATTCAAGTCCTGTCTCCTCCAAAACACGCTGAATAAAATGTCTACCATTTTCTGCAGAACGACAAGCTTCCGTTGCAATCAAGCGATAACGCTTAATATGCCTTTGTTTTAGCTTTAAATGACAAATCTTTAATGCCTCAATCGCACGATCCATAGCTTGTGTATTAAGAAAACCGTTATTTATTAAACCTTCTCCCAATCGTACAATACGAGAAAAAGCATCAACAACACGAAAATATCCAAGTTTACTGGGAGATGCGATAAGAAGACGACAATTATTTGTTCCGAGATCAAGTGCCGCATAAAGAGGTGGAGATTTTACTGGATGGAACCGTCGAAGAAAAGGTGCTTTGAGTTTTTTTGTTTTTTGAGCACCTATCATTATCTGATTATGAAACTCAAAAGCTGCCTCAGATTGAACAAAAACCTGTTTCTGTTCATAATGTTTTTTTCTCTGTTGTCTCTTTATATCAACAAGGACAGAGTATGCCTCTGTTCGTGACAATGCAGAAAGATTATTTGTATTACTACTGCACTGATCATACAACTGATCTGCTTTGGTATCGTATATTTCTCCTCGCTTTAACTCTTTTGAACCATAATTTAACGGGGTCATGTCCCTTATCCCTTGAGCGTTCCCCCAATAAATAAACGCGAAAACTCTTCTGCTCATTCCTAAATAAAGCAATAATGCAGTATCAAATGATATATACAAGAAATCATTCTTTCTTTTTCTATCATTAAAATTTTCTACACTAACATCATTCAGATTTTTGTATAATCTTTCGGTTGTTTCCGTGAAATCATGCATCTCTTTATGAACTTAAAACTATAAATTAATCGTTTACGTTCACATCAATTTTTATAAATTATGCTCTTTTCTTTATACCATTTACACGGAGCACACCTCTATTGTAACAAACCTACACTATCATACTATTTGCTGACTTTTAAGGTTACAACAACCTATACATTAGTACGGTTTATAAGAAAAAAAAATTTTTTCGTTATCCACACACAAAACACGTTTGTTATATGCAATGAAATGGCTTTGATTATGCTGGAATAAAAGTTCCGTAGTACTACAAAATGCAATTACAATAGCTGTTATTTCGTGAATACCAATAAAAACTATCGTTCAAAAAAACTCTAGAATTATAAAATTTATCTGAAAAATATTAATGCTTAATCAGACCGCATTAAAAATCCATTTGAAGCTTAAAAAAAGAATTTAGTCTACTCATTATTGTAAGGAAGAAATCGAGTATTTCTAATCTTTTTTACTTTTAATAACTAACGAAATCACTCTTTAAGCATTATAGGAAACACTAACTTGATTTTCTATTACATATAAAGAACTTACTGTGACTTTATATTCATAAAACTCTCACTCTTTCCAATAAATCACCTCGATATCATATTATATAAAACTTCTTACTTATCTGACCTTATAATTTACACTCAAAAATATAATACAACAATTTATGGAAAAATGACTCTTGTTAAAAATACTCGATGGATTCTAAGGACGGAAAGAATTAAGTGCCGCATTTAACCCTTTAAATGGTACAGTAAAAGAAAATACCTTACCTTCTTTAGTTTTATAGGAAATACGTACCTTATTGTTCTGCTCTATTTGTTTAGTCAAAACCGGCCCTACAGGTGATTGTGCCAAACAAACCGTTTCATTACATTGCGTATAATTAATAAGAACAGGTTTTTTAACATCTTTTACAAACATTTGAATCGGAACATTTATATCAGAATTTGGCAATGTTCGAAAAAGCATCACTGCTTGACCACTTGTCGTAGAAACAAGAGACCAACTAAAAATGGTATTTCCTTCTTGATCATGAACCGTCTGTGTCACATTACATATACCTTGCTTATGTTTAAGCTTTTGTTTTTCGTCACAAATCAAAGTCCAATCATAAAATTGCATAATAATTCGACGTGTTTCGCCAGGTTCTCCCTTAGGTATCGATAAGTGCGGTGGATGCACCGTATAAATATTATTATTCTCGTTGGCAAAGCTTTCGCTCTTGCCTATTAAGGCAAGAGCAAACAGCAGAACCTTTACTAACATACTTCTCGTTTTTACAATAACAGCCATTTTTTCTATTATCATCTCAACCTCAGAGTAATTCCAGCGCCTATTCCCCAATGACCTCCAGCACTTGTCACAGATACATTCGAGCGAATATTTCCATCTTCAGATGTATAACCAGCACCAAGAGCAAGTGCAGATTGACTGCGCCATAAACCACTCCCAAATGAAACACTTAAAGATCCTGGTATATCATAGTAACGTAAGTTGGACACCGCTAGACCAATAGCAGCAGCTTGTCTTGCTTCTTTCCGAACATCCTGAATAGCATAATTCAACGTCTCAAATTTCAT
>NZ_JBHION010000007.1:0-103704 GCF_042195515.1 Bartonella sp. CB10SXKL
ATGGAGCAAGCCAAGGGTAAAGCCGAGGTTATTATAGCAAAACAACGCCATGGTCCGACAGGAATCGTTCCCCTTGCCTTTCAACCCGACTTTACATGCTTTAGTGATTTGGAAAAATAGGAGCAGAAAAATGCGTTAAAGAGAGCTTTAAATACCCTTTGAAAGGCATTTGAAGATCCTTTGAGAACCCCTTAAAAACTCTTTAAAAAAAATAAATTGGTACAAAACCTAGTGTCAAAATATACAAAACCCGCTGGCAAGCTACAGCTACACTGCTGACAAACTAAACACACAATAAAAAAGTAATGGTAGCGGAGGAGGGATTTGAACCCCCGACACAAGGATTATGATTCCTCTGCTCTAACCTACTGAGCTACTCCGCCAAAATAAGCAATCATAATTGTCAATAATTATATCTTTTGCGGATATAAGGGGTAGAATAGTAAGATGTCAAGCATCGTTTTTAAGCTTTTCTCTTGTCATTCTATATTATCCTCGATATGTAAAAGTGTAATTTTATATGATAAAGTAAGGTAAGGCATGAAAATGGTGCCACGTGTAGCGGTTTTAGGATGCGGTCATTGGGGTGAAAATCATATACGGACACTCCACTCTCTCGGAGCTTTAGCAGCAGTTTCTGATATTGATAATGATCGTGCTGCTAGTTTTGCAACACTGTATGGTGTAGAGGTTGTTACACCAGATGATCTTTTTACTCATCGAGATATTGATGCGTTGGTATTAGCGTTGCCGCCACAATTGCATACGCAAAATGTGCTCCGTGCTGTTAAAAATGGTAAAGATGTTTTGGTGGAAAAACCAATAGCCTTGAATGTTTCTGATGCTAAACGCCAAGTTCAGGAGGCTGAGGCCTATGAGCGAGTTTTTATGGTGGGCCATATTTTACGTTTTCATCCGGCTTTTGAAAAAATGTGTGAATTGGTGAAAAACGGAGATGTGGGAGATGTGCGATATATTTATTCTCATAGATTAGGCTTTGGAAAATTTCACACACACAGTGATGCTTTATGGGATCTTGCCCCTCATGATCTCTCAATGATTTTGGCGTTGACAGGATGCGAACCTTCCGAAATTCGCGGTGAGGGGGCTGCTGTCGTTGATCAGATTTCTGATTTTTCTCATATTCATATGATTTTTCCAAATGGTGTGCGTAGTCATCTTTTTACTTCACGCTTAAGTTCTTATCGTGAGAGGCGTTTAACTGTTGTTGGAACAAAGGCTATACTCGTTTTTGATGATATGGAACCGTGGAGTCGTAAATTGGCAATGCACCATTTTGCCGTTTGGAAAGAAAATCAAGAGTGGGCTTTTAGCATGGATGAGCTGAGTTATATTGATGTTTGTGAAGATTTGCCGCTTACTTGCGAATTACGGCATTTCCTTCATTGTATTGAAACGCGTCAATCACCTCGTACAAATGGTGATGATGCTATTGCTGTTTTACGGATTTTAACAGCTGCTGATGTCAATTATGATAGATAAAAGAGATAGGTAGCGCTTTTGCATTTTTGTGATGATCAATGGAGTTAATATGCAATTCATCGACCTTGGGGCGCAGCGTGCGCGTATTGAAGATAAAATTAATTCTGCAATTGCGCATGTAGTCGCTAGTGGTAAGTATATTTTGGGGCCAAAAGTAACAGAATTTGAAGAGAAATTGGCAGAATATCTTGGCGTTAAACATGTGATTGCATGTGCTAATGGAACAGATGCTTTGAAGATGCCTCTTATGGCTAAAAATATTGGTCTAGGGGATGCTGTTTTTTGTCCTAGTTTTACATTTTCAGCAACGGCTGAAGTGGTTGCTTTGGTGGGGGCTGAACCTGTTTTTGTCGATGTTTTACCTGATACATTCAATATTGATGTTGAAAAACTTTCTCACGCTATCGAAATGATAAAAAAAGAAGGACGTCTAAAGCCAAAGGCTATTATTGCTGTTGATTTATTTGGGCTTTCTGCTGACTATGTGCAAATTGCTCAAGTGGCTGCCAAGGAAAATCTTTTTGTAATTGAAGATGCTGCTCAATCTATGGGGGGGAGAAGCGGTAATACTATGTGTGGTGCTTTTGGTGATGTGGCTGCTACAAGTTTTTATCCTGCAAAACCATTAGGATGTTATGGCGATGGAGGCGCTATGATGACCAATGATGATCATTTTGCAAAACTTTTACGCTCTATTTTGTTTCATGGTAAAGGTGAAACGCAATATGACAATGTACGTATTGGTATGAATTCGCGCCTAGATAGCATTCAGGCTGCAATTTTACTAGAAAAGTTTGTGATCTTTGAAGATGAAATGGAAAAGCGTGTAGAAATTGCTCAACGCTATTCCAATGGCTTAAGAGATATTGTTACAGTTCCAGAAATAGGAGAAAATATTCGTTCTGCTTATGCACAATATACGATTAAGGTAAAAGAACGGGATAAATTAAAAGATTTTTTACAAAAAAATTCTATCCCTACAATGATTTATTATAAAACTCCTTTACATCAACAGCCAGCTTATAAACACTTCCCTTATGTAAAAGATTCCCTTTCTGTTTCAGAGTCTTTGGGAGAGTGTGTTTTAAGTTTACCAATGCATCCTTACTTGACACAAACGGATCAGGATATGATTATCAAAAAAATAAGAGATTTTTATCACTCTTGAGAGCGTGTTTTTATCCTTAAAATTATGGTCAAATCTCTATTGGTGATCCATCTTAGAAGGTATTTTTTGTTAGAGTGTGTGACCAATGTCTTTGGTATTATTTGCTTTCTAGAACCTATGAAATGTTGTTCTTTAGAGCGGTGATATGATTAGAAAGTGAATCTGCTAGACAAGAAGATATTTTTTAACAGAACGGTATGGGCTAAAAAACTTTGTTCTTTAGCTTAGCAGAAAAGTCACGTTTAATAAAAAGGATTTGGGTTATGAAAGTTACAATGAACCTTTGTTGATTTTACTCTTCATTTAAGGTGTTTTAAAAGATAACTTATTTAACAGGGCTTTTGGAGAGAAAAGTTATTTTTTTGCGAATACGTGAGGCTAGGTCATTTTTGTTTTTTGATTTTTGAATCAATGTGTTGATGGGTGATGTATTCCCCTCTTGTAGCGCTATTTGAGCTGCCAATGTTGCTGCAAGTTCTTTTGTTTCTTCACGGAGTTCTTCCAGCAATTGGTGGTTAGCAGTCGGGTCAAGCTCATGAGTTTGGATTTTTTGTAAGCGTTGCTGATAGAGTGCGATTTTTTCACGCATCATTTTTCTTTCCTTTGAAAGTGTGTAGTGTGGCGATATTTTGTTTGATTGCTATCGCTTCTTTGGTGAGAGTATCTTTTGTGGGGAGGCATAGCCGATAAAATTGTTCTGTTACTTGGCTCAGTTGTATTTTTTGTTGGGCATATTTTTTTTGCAAAAATTCATACTTTTGTTGGTTGTTTGCTAATTCTACAGCATGTTGTGCACGAAGAAAATCGTGATTTGCTTCTATTTCCGCGAGTGATAATGGCATTTTCGCACAAACATCTTTATACGCAAAATGAACGGCTTTCCGCCAAATAAAAGGAGATAAAAGCACCAGTAACCAAGAAGTGAAAGCAACTCCGAGTATAAAAAAAAGAAATGATTGAATAAGCATAATACCCCTTTTCAAATAAGAATACGTTTAAAACGGATTCCATGTCGGTTTAGGTGTTAATTTTAAATATCCTACATTGATACCAAGGCGTGCGCCGACTCCTGTACGTATTGGGATTAACAAGGTATTATGGTATTTTAGGACATGAAAACCAACACCTGCAATTAAATAGGCCGAACCTGAAATACCACCATAGCGTCTCCATAAATTATTTATGCCATTAAGATTGTAAACTAAGATCATTAAACGGGAGCCTTGGCCGCCAAAATCCCATCCTACTGAGGGACCTTGCCAAAAAACTTTATGTTGACCATAGCTTTTGGTAAAAACCCTTCCTTCGCCATAGGTTAATCCAGCAAAAAAGGCACCAGAAGCTTCTTCTCCTAAAATATAGGCATTGGGATAACCGTATTTTGAAAAAATATTTTGAATTGCAACAGCCAAACCACTGGCTGTTTTTCCAAAAAAAATATGACCAGAATCAATAATTTCTTGGAGTGAATAATGAGGCTCGTTTTGCTCTATTGGTTTTAGTTGAGCATGTGTGGTGTTTATGGTGATGAATAAAAGGAAGATTAAAGATATAATATTTTTGTACCAGTATTTGAGCAGAGAGAGAGCCATGGAGTTTTCTCCTTTTATTAGTGATAAACAAAAAGATAATATTAGAATTTTCATGCTATTCAAATAAAAAATAAGATATAAGGTTATTTAAATTCTTGAATTTATTTCTGATTTTTTAGCATGATTGTTAATATTTCCTATTATGCATCAGATGTTAAGAGTTTTTCTTTAAAATAAAGTTTGTTTTTTTGAATCTAGGAGTTTTCAATCATTATGACGTTAGATATTTCTTTGAAGCCTATGGATCTTGCTGCTTTGCTTTGTAGTCGTATTTGCCATGATTTGATTTCACCTGTGGGGGCTATTCAAAATGCAATGGAGCTTTATGATGAAGGAGGAGCTGAAGAAGATGCTTTACAATTGGTGCGTTTATCCGTTGCAAGTGCTGCTGCACGTCTACAATTTGCGCGATTGGCTTTTGGTTTTGCTGGTGCAAGTGGAGGACAAATAGATACACGGGCTGCAGAGCAGGTTGCTCAACAATATATGAAAGAAGAAAAAGCAACTTTAAAATGGCAAGCTTCTTCTTTATTGTTAGAAAAAGATGAAGTTAAACTTTTGCTTAATTTATTATTGATTGCAAATGCAACAGTTTCTCGTGGTGGTGAAATTGTTGTTATGATTTTGCAAGAAGAAAATAAACGTTCTTTTCGATTTGAGGTTTTCGGTAGAACTCTCCGTATACCCCCTCATTTTCTTGCGTTATTCCGTGGAGAAGTTCAAGAAGAGCTTGTTGATGCACATGTCATCCAATTTTATTACACAATGTTACTTGCTCAGATGACAGAGATGAAAATAAATATTGATGAAAGTGATGGTTGTATTGTTTTAGAAAGTATAAAAAAGCTTTGAATAAGAGAGAAGCGCTTAAGCTGTGTTGGGAAAAGTGGCTTCGATTGAATTTATGAGCGATAAGGTTATATGTGTAAATTTGGTGTGGTTACTTCTTAAGCTTTAAGCGCTTTCTATATGAGATTTTTGGTGTGCGAGTTTTCTACTTTTAACAGAGAAAAGATCTCGGGAAAAAATCTCGGCCCGCTAGACTCCGAGATTTTACAATGTGCATGTTCACTGCTTAAGCGGTTTTTCGTACGTTCTCTTCAACTGGATCACGTAATACATAACCACGTCCCCAAACTGTATCAATGTAATTTACACTAGAAGAGACTGCTTCCAATTTTTTCCGCAATTTACAGATAAAAACATCGATAATCTTTAGTTCTGGTTCATCCATTCCACCATAGAGATGATTGAGAAACATTTCCTTGGTAAGGGTGGTACCTTTGCGTAAAGAGAGAAGCTCTAACATTTGGTACTCTTTACCGGTTAAATGAACAGGGCGCCCTGCAACTTCGACAGTTTTTGTGTCAAGGTTAACGGTGAGATCTCCGGTAACAATAACCGATTGTGCATGTCCTTTAGAACGACGAACAACTGCATGGATACGTGCAATGAGCTCATCTTTATGAAAAGGCTTCGTCATATAGTCGTCTGCTCCAAAGCCAAAACCACGAACCTTGTCTTCAATGGCATTCATACCAGAAAGGATTAAGACAGGAGTTTTTATTTTTGCCAATCTTAGAGTCCGCAAGACATCATACCCTGACATGTCAGGCAAATTCAGATCAAGCAAAATGATATCATAATCATAGAGTTTTCCTAAATCGATACCTTCTTCACCCAGATCAGTGATATAAACATTAAAGTTAGCCGACTTTAACATCAACTCAATGCTTTGAGTAACTGCTCTATCATCTTCAATTAATAATACGCGCATTTTAGATCCCTCACTTTGCTCCTTCACGAATCATAAGGAGCATTTCTATTTTATATCAGTTAGCAAAACCACTGTTATAAAAACAATTCATTAAATCAAACACTTATGACAAAGTGTTTATGAACATTTCAGTAGTACGCGTAACAATCACTACTAAATTCCCCACTATCCATGATAGTGGTTAACAAAATATTTTTATTTTTGAAAGAGGCTACAAAATTATTTTAGAAAAATCCCATATTTTTTAACATAATAAACAAAGAAGGGCTTTTTCTATAAACTTTAACTTAAAAAAAATTTGTAAAAGAGCGTTATAAATTACTTTTTTACAATTTCAGTGTTTATTTACTGAGCTTTAAACCTCTTCATTTATAATGGGGGGAAAAGTTAAAGAAATAGTTATTGCTCTTTAAAGCAGATTGTATTTTCAGATGCTTTAATGCAAGGCAAAAATTATTATAATTTCAAGTTAATAGACTGTTTTTGTCGGATAGACATATAACTAAAAGATATTTATTGGGTGTGAATGCGAGTTTTGAGTTGGCGCAATCAAGGAGTAGTGAGTATGAAGCCACGAGAAAATATGGTGCGATTGAGGATGTTTCAAGTGCGTGGAAAGCGCCGTGAAATTGCACAGCTTGAGATGATGATCGCAGAATTTGAACGAATGGTGTTAGAGTTGGAAGCACAGATTACTCATGAAGAACGTAAATCTGGAAACAATGATGTTCACCATTTTGCTTATTCTGCTTTTGCGCGTGCAGCGCGGCAAAGACGTGATAATCTGATCAATTCAATTCGTGATTTAGAACTTCAAAAAACAAACGCTGAAATTGCTCTCCATGAAGCTAATACAGAGCTGCAACGTGCACAGCTTTTGGAAGCACGAGAAAAGAAGATTGTTGCGGATGATAAGGATATTTTGATTCAATCTAATTCAATGGTTGGCTAATTCAATGGTTGGCTAATAAAAGCAATTATTGAAGAATCCATTCTTTCAGGTTTATCTTTTGGATATAGTATAAAACAGCCAAACTTTTATCAAGTTTGGCTGTTTTATAGATTGCTTTATGTTATCAAATCGTAATCAATGGCAACTTAATGCCTGTAGTGTTGAATCTTGGTCGTTCGTAATCCCGCTAAACCGTGTTCATCGATTAAACTTTGCCATGAAAGAAATTCTTCTACAGTCAAAGTATAACGGTGGCACGCTTCGTCAAGACTTAACAATCCACCTCTGACAGCCGCAACAACTTCAGCTTTGCGACGAATCACCCAGCGCCGTGTTGTTTGCGGCGGTAGGTCGGCAATTGTAAGCGGACTTCCATCTGGCCCAATAACATATTTCATTTGTGTTTTTATCAAGTTGCTCATTCGTATCCTCTACCTTTAGTCAAGGACTTGATTCGTTTATAGAGCATGAAATTTAAAAAAGAGCTAAAAGCGCTGAAAGAAAAAATTAATTATGTAAAAAGAAGCTCAAGTTGAAGTGTGAAGAAGAGATTCTTGCAATATTTTACCGGATTTTTCAAAAGAGCAAAAAAGGATTTCTCCTAAACGATTACCATTATGCCTTATTTCCATCATTCTTTTTTTGTTTGCAGCAGCTCTTAAGAAAGTAATGCCTATGGTTGTGGAAAGGATAAAAAAATAATATAAAGGCAATCAATCGTGTAAAAGTGCTGAAGAGCGTGCATCAGAATGTCAACATATGGGTAGCCATTAAACAGAGCAGTAAATAGAGAATGAATACATGTTTTTAAACAGTCTTGATTTACCAGGACAACCTGAAGATTCTCGCATTGTTGTTGCAATGTCGGGGGGGGTTGATTCATCGGTTGTTGCAGGTCTTTTGAAAAAGGAAGGGTATAATGTTATTGGCATTACGTTGCAGCTTTATGATCATGGGGAAGCAACGCATCGGGTGGGGGCGTGTTGTGCAGGACAAGATATTGAGGATGCACGCCGCGTTGCAGAAACACTAGGAATTCCTCATTATGTTCTTGATTATGAAAAGCGCTTTCGCGAAGCTGTTATTGATCCTTTTGCAGAAAGTTATGCTCATGGAGAGACCCCAGTACCATGTATTGCATGTAATCAAACGGTTAAGTTTGCTGATTTATTAGCAACGGCACGCGAATTGGGGGCAGATGCTTTGGCTACGGGACATTATATTCGTTCGCGTTCCAACGGAGCGCATCGAGCACTCTTTCGTCCTCTCGATAATGATCGTGATCAGAGTTATTTTCTCTTTGCAACGACACAAGAACAGATTGATTATTTGCGTTTTCCACTTGGTGACCTTCCAAAAGCCCGCGTTCGTGAAATGGCAGCAGAAATGGGCTTTGTGGTTGCCAATAAGCATGATAGTCAGGATATTTGTTTTGTTCCACAAGGAAAATATTCAGATGTTATCGCAAAACTGCGTCCAGAAGCAGCTAATCCTGGCGTTATTGTCCATATTGATGGAAAGATTTTAGGTAAACATTCGGGAATTGTTAATTATACGGTTGGTCAACGTCGTGGTATTGGGGTATCAACGGGTGAAGCGCTTTATGTGGTTTATCTCGATGTGGAAAATGCACGTGTTATTGTTGGACCGCGTGAAATGTTAGAAACGCATAAGCTTTTTTTACGTGATGTGAATTGGCTTGGTGATGAGTCGTTAGATAATTTCCCTTCTCAAGGTATTGAGGTGGCTGTAAAGGTGCGTTCAACGCGTCCTCCTCACCTTGCGCGCTTACATTATAAAGAAGGTATTTTTTTCGTTGATTTATTGGAATGTGAAAATGGTGTGGCACCAGGGCAAGCTTGCGTTCTTTATGATGGAAATGGTCATGAGGCGCGTATTCTTGGGGGAGGATTTGTAACACATTCAGAACGTGCAGCTGATACTGAAATGATGTTGAAGCGCGTTTTATGCAATCTCGAAACAAAAGATCCTGTTTCCTCAGAACTAAAAACAACAGCTTTATAAAGCATAGTAAATTGATTTATAATGATATTTTTTAATCTTAAACTTGAATGAGGGACTTCCGGAAGATTTTCTCATTGAAAGTTTGTTTTATGATTGAATCCATCAAAATTATATCTTTTACACGTCATAAGCGGGGTTAGGGTGTGGAAAGTGATGATAAAGAAAAGGTAAAAATGTTTTTTATCAATGCTTTCAAAGGCTAGGGGACGGCAATATTATTGGAGACTGGTAGATAACATACAACATTGGGTATGTTTTATAACTTGAAGTGTTATCATCTTTAGTGGTCAAAGTTGGTAAAATGAGCAAGTGCAATACCTGAGGCTGTGGCAACATTAATGCTGTCAAAACCGTCAGTCATGGGAATACGTAAGGTGTTTGATTGTTGTAGTATATGGGGTGGTAAGCCATCGCCTTCTGTTCCAAAAATAAGTGCTATTCTTTTGGTTTTGTTGGCTTGCTTGAGAGTGTGTGAGGCAGAAGGGGAGAGTGCATAAAGATGAAAGTTTTCATCGTTTAGAGCAGCTATAATGTCATCTATATCAGCGTTTTGCGTATAGGGTACTTTTAAAGCAGCGCCGGCAGACACTCTTATTGATTTGCGATAAAGTGGATCGCATGAGGTTTTGTCGACAATAATGCCATTACTGGCAAAGGCTGCTGCATTACGAAAAATTGATCCCATATTATCGTGATTCGAGATACCACATAAAACAAGAATCAAAGCTTTTTCTGGAAGATGTTGTAAAAAACTTTGTAAGGATGGCAGTATTTTGCGTTTACCAATACCCAGAACACCACGATGAACATGGAAGCCGGTGATATTATCCATAACTTTTTGTGGAACGCAATAAATGGGACATAGAGGCTGTGTTTTTTCTAAAAGCGGTAGAAGTCCAGAGAGACGGTTTGCTACGATGAGCAGTGAGATGGCAGAAAAATCTTTCGAGTGCAGTAATGCGGACAATGTTACTTTGCCTTCAGCAATAAATTGATGTTGCCGTCCAACAAGATCTTTTTCACGGATATTATGATAGGCTTTTAGGCGTGGATCATCGGTTTCATTGATTGTTATGATATTCAAATGCATGCGAGATTTTTAGTGCTTTTTTCTTATGATTTCCAGATGTTAGAATTTATTTTATTTTAACAAAGAGAGAAAAAAACATTATTTTAAAACTTATGGTAGAATTTGTATTGACAATATGCAACCATAGGTATAATGTAAAAATACTGATACGGAATCATATATTTTTTCTCGTATCGGGTGCAGTGTCTTGGGTCCCCGCTATTTCCCAAGTTCTGTATGCCCTTAATTTCTAAGGGAAAAGAATCTGGGTCCCCAATGCCCAGATTCTTTTTTTTTGAGGGTAATCATTGTTCTTCTTTTTATATCTAAATTTTTTAGTAAATCATATTTTAAAATCCAGTTGACCTGTAAAGTTACCGTAGAGTGCTAAGATATTTTTTCTAAGGTGCAACGATGGCTTATAAATGGGGTATAATGCACATCATAAGACTGAAAAATAATGCATGATCATGATAGATTTGAGCAAAAACAAGTTTTTCGTTTATGAGAAGTGAGATGGCTTTAAGTTATTCAGAAAACGATTAATAATGAAGGTTATGTGTTTGATTGCTCTTGGGAAAGCTCTTTTTTCTATTATTTTCTCTCTTCTTTATTTATTGGTGCTGTTCGTGTAACTGAGCAGTTTTTACGATAATAATGGTGAGCTGAGGCGTTTATTGTATGATGAAGCTTCTGTAATATTGAGGAAAGATCGTCGTTATGCCAAAAGTATAATGATATGGTTGAAAATATTAATTCCCTATTTCGTGAAGAAAAGGATGAGGTTCATGGATGTAAAAATCAATATACAAAGCTTGACTTTATACTCTATTTTTATTGCGTGTATTGTTTTTGCTTTGAAATATTGGACATATCACATCACAGGTTCGGTTGCACTTTATTCTGATGCATTGGAATCAATTGTTAATATCCTTGCGTCATTGGCAGCATGGTGGGCTGTTAAAGTGAGTATGAAGCCAGCAGATCATGATCATCCCTTTGGGCATCATAAAGCGGAATATTTTTCCGCAATTCTTGAAGGGGTACTCATTATTATTGCCGCAATTGTTATTTTAAGAGAAGCATGGATAGCTCTTTCTACCGTTAAATTGTTGCAGAAACCTGGAATATGGCTTGTTATTCATCTTATTGCAACTGTCATAAATTGTATGTGGGGAATGGTTCTTATTTGGCAGGGAAAACTCCATCGCTCACCGGCTCTTAAAGCTGATGGAGTGCATTTTATAACAGATGTTTTTACTTCGCTTGCAATTTTAATTGGTTTGATTGCCGGTTTTGTCGGGGGATGGGGAGCTTTAGATCCAATTTTAGCGATAATCGTTGCCGTTAATATTCTCTTACAGGGCTGGAAGGTGATTAGAAATGCTGTTCAGGGGTTAATGGATGTTGGCGTTGAATTGAATGAAAGCATGCGGATTCGGGAACTGATTTCTGCAAATGCATCGGGTGCGCTTGAGGTCCATGATTTACGGACGCGTGTTGCTGGAAGGGTTACTTTTATAGAGTTTCATTTGGTTGTGCCTGCTGTAATGCAGGTAGGAGAAGCACATAAAATTTGTGATAAAATCGAAGCTGTTCTTCAAAAAGAATTTGATAATGTGCGTATTTCTATTCATGTCGAGCCTGAAGATGAGGCAAAATTGCCTCCCGGTACAACGGTAATCCCTTTTATATAAAAAGATTTTTCAAATTGTCTGTTATGTTAGACTGTTTTTTATGATGGGGTGATTCATACCTCTCGAAAATACAATGATGCTCTTTTGTTGATTTAATTTTTGCATCAATCAAGTATACAAGGTTAAACAGAGTATTTAAGGCAAGATTTATTCTATTTCGTTAAAACACTGTCATTTAAGGTGTGGTGAGATAAGGCATATAAAATTTGATCTATTAAGTGTTTTTAGAGTATGGAGTAAATATTCAAAATAGGACTTGCCGGTGTATTCTTTTGTAAGTGAATCTCATGAAATGGTTAGCAGCTTAAATCCATTTAAGAAAACGGATCGTTTACAGACTGTCGGGAGTAGATGTTTCGTTTCTTAGGGCGAAGAGGAGTGAAGCCTTCGTAATAAGTTTAATGAGATTTAATTATAAATTTTGTATAAAAGTTATGAATAGGGTTTTAAAGTTTGTGATCATAGATTAATCGTCATTATTGTTGCTAATAAATGTGTTGTTTTATCGATACAATGTGTTCTGTTTAGAGTGTTCTTTATTGCATGAAGGATGGGGGACTCATTAAAAGATGAAAAAACAAAAATCATGCTCATAACTCTACTCTTTAAAGGATATTATTGTCGTTACTGTAGCAAATTGTAAAGCTGAACTAAAGAATGATGCTAAAGATAGAAACTGGTTTTTAATTGATGCCTTCATATTTTCATTCCAATCTGGCATCAAAATTTTACAAGGACTCGTACAGTACTGGTGCATCCTAATCATAATATGCTGCTATATCAGGGCTATTTTAATTTATAGATAATAACAAAAAGCAAAGACTTTATAAGGAAAAAAAAGCTATAAAGTCAAAAATTTATATGCAATAAATTAGAGAGGTAGATCGAATTTTTATAGAATACTTTATGAAACAACCACCAAACATATCTGGCTTTACTTTTACTTATTTTTACAAACGTTCGTTTGTGTCTTTTGCGTTATATTCGTAAAGATCAGATTAGCGGTAATCTAAAGATAACTCTTGGTTGAGAATATGAAAGGAAAGCGTGATACTATAATAGAGTTTTTTCTGTCTTTATCGTTCAACCAGTAAAAGTGATTACAAATCCGTAATTTCTCCAAAAATGATTTTGTCATACTTATAAACAAAGTTAGATCAAAACGACTTTTTTCTCTTAAAACTGTAAACAAATATATTGTATCCGTATAGCTTGAACGAAGTTAGATGTTTACCTGAATAACGACAGTATATATTTTAAGAATAGAGAAGATATTTCATATCGCTATGATGTTATTCAAGAGCTCTTAAAACAATGATTCCTGGTGTTTTTTCAACATAATTCATAAAAGGAGAATCAACGACTTTTTCGTTTTCTTTTCGTGAAGAAGCATTTCTTAACATTGGCCCTCTATCTGTCATGATAAAGAAGCCCACATGTGTTACATCCAATCCAGCAAGTTTCGTATAAATACCAATGAAATCACCAGACTGTAAACGACCTATAACCTCCTCATTAATAAAGTTACTTGGAATATACGTTATTGTGCGTTTCACAACTGGCAACCCAGGTAGATAGCTTCCACCATCAGCTTTT
The DNA here is from genome assembly GCF_042195515.1 of Bartonella sp. CB10SXKL. Taxonomy (NCBI): domain Bacteria; kingdom Pseudomonadati; phylum Pseudomonadota; class Alphaproteobacteria; order Hyphomicrobiales; family Bartonellaceae; genus Bartonella; species Bartonella sp. CB10SXKL. Next base: position 13,380 of record NZ_JBHION010000007.1, read on the forward strand.
TTATTGAGATATTTTTCTATTTTTACCGCATGGGGACTTATTTCAGCGGTAATATCAGTGGCGAGTTTATATTCTCTATAAGCCCAATCCGTAAAAAAATGTTTCCGATTTAAAAAATGAACATTACCGTTAATATAACGCGTTTTTATGACGTTATTTATGAATTCTGTTTGGGATGTTGATTTGCGCAATGCTTCAACATAATCCAGATAAGTGAAGCAATCTAAGCCTCTAAAATCAATAATCAGTTTTTCTGGTGTATTTTCTGAGCCATGTAACATATTTGCTTGGTAAGGTGTCCCTAAAAAAGCTTCAGAAAGAAAGTCAATTAGTGCCCCTTTTTCCTGATAATTTGTTTCTGAACGTTTTTTGAGAAGAGCATTTAATTTATTTAGAGTATAGGGATCTAGGTTTACGTTGGTTGTTTGTTGTGTTTTTATTTTATTTTCTACAGTACTCTCTTGTGAATCAGAATCCTGAACATCACATCCTGTTACCAACATTAATATGAGAATTAATAGGGATATTTTTCGCATTTTATACACCATTTTGAATTAAAAATTCATGACGAACTATTTCTAAAAGTGCTATTTTTTAAATGCTTATCATGATCATCGTTAGATTTAATGCTAGCATACAATCATTAAGAGTATCAATGAATATAAAGATAAAATCATGGTTTTTAAGGTTACACAAATTGCAAACGATATGAATCTTTTCTAAGATTATAGAATTAAAGGATTTTTCTCTATAATATACTTATTTTTTAATCAAAATTATTGTCAAATAAATATTTTTAAAAATATGATGAGCTTTTTACGTTGTTAAGCTATTCTGGTGTTGCTGCTTTAACTTTATAGCATATTCTGAGGGTAAGAAAATTTTTTAAGAGCTTATCTTTTAAAAGGTTTCAATTACTATAGGATATCTAACGTATCCAATGGAATTGAGATTCCTGAAAACGGTGGGATGAGAGGGGAAAATGATGTCTGATAAAATTCATCGTAATGTCTCTAAAACTATTGGAAATACTCTGTGTTTCATGAAATTTTGTTCATGAGTTTGTCGCACAAATATTTTGTTCGTATAATGCAAAAAAAAATTTTATTCTTTGACAATGAGATAGCAACTAAAGATACACCAATTAAAACGTAATTTTACAGTTTTATCTTGACTCTTACTTAAATTTTTACTTTGTTATTATTTTGTATGTGAAAAGTATACGGTATAGAATACTTTTAAAAGGAAAAGGGAGTTAAAAGATAGCGGGGGAGTCATTGTATGCGTAAAATAGTGTGTATGTTATGCAAGACCAAATGCTCAATCCGAAATTTGTTCAGCGTGGGCTCATTTTAGTGTTCATCACTTTATTGTTAGATATTCTTTGTATTGCGATCATTTGTCCTGTTTTGCCTGAATATTTTTCTCAATTAACTGGAAAAGAGGTTAGTACATCTTTTGTAGAAAGAGGAAAATTACTTGCAGCTTATTCAGTGATGCAGTTTTTGTTTGCTCCTGTTATTGGCAATCTCTCTGATCGTTATGGTCGTCGTCCTATTTTGCTTCTCTCTATTATCTGCTTTGCTCTTGATAATCTCATATGTGCTATAGCATGGAGCTATTCTATGTTATTTATCGGGCGTCTTTTGTCAGGGATAAGTGGCGCTAGTTTTGCAACTTGTACAGCTTATCTTGCGGATATATCTGATGATAAAACCCGTACACGCAATTTTGGTCTGTTAGGCATTGCATCCGCATTGGGGTTTATTTTAGGATCGTTTATTGGTGGTTTTTTAGGTCAGTTTGGTCCGCGTATTCCGTTTTATTTTGCTGTTGGTTTTTCACTCATTAATTTTATTTTTTCTTGGGTTATGCTTCCAGAAACCCTTTCTTTATGGAATAGGCGCTTTTTTGATATTAAGCGGGCAAATCCCTTAGGTGCTTTTTGGCATCTGAAACAATATCCGATGGTTCTTTGGGTGTTATTGGTCTTTTTTCTTTATTGGTTTGCGGAATCTGTATGGTTAAGCATTTGGGCGTTCATTGCAAAAGAACGCTATGATTGGAGTTCTTTTTCTATTGGACTCTCCTATAGTGTTTTTGGGATAGGCCAATTTATTGTAGTCGCTCTCTTTTTGCCTTATTTTTCTAAACGATGGAGTGATTGGCATATTGTTATAGTGGGGCTTTTGTTTGCCTCCGTTGCTATGCTGGGCTATACATTCGCGACGCAGGGGTGGATGGTTTATATGGTTTGTATGTGTACAATGCTTGAATATCTTGTTCATGCACCTATACGTGCGATTGCTTCAGCGCAGGTACCGACAAATGTACAAGGAGAACTGCAAGGAGCGATGACATCTGTTATTTCATTAAGTTTAACATTTGGTTCTGTTTTTTATGTGTTTCTTTTTGAATGTTTTACAGATAAAAATGCACTGTTTTATTTTTCAGGTGCTCCTTTTGTTGGAGGCTTTTTTCTTCTTGTCGTTGCGACAGTTATTTTTGCCTTGCGGGTACGTTAATTTGTTGAGAGAGGCCGGTACGTACTATTTTGCTAGAAGAATGCACAAGATAAACAAAATGTATCATTTTATAGGCAGAAAGTTTTTTGTGATATTTGTTTAACAAAGTGTTATATAAAATATCGATATATCCTTCTCATTTAGTGCAAATAATTTTTTTTATTTTGTGATATTGTTTGTATAGGGGACTCCGTATTTTTTCTATTGCTTGCAAATTAATATCCAGTGCTAATGCAGCAGCATATTGAAAACAAAAGATTAAAACGTATCTGCGTTAGATGTATCAGTATTGTATGAACAATTCCAAATTTTATATGGCAAATTGGAAGTAAATATTGCTTATATTTGTTGGCATAACTTCTGGAATCGAAAGAAAACCTCATTTTGGAAGAATATAAAGTTGTAAAATTGAAAAGATGTTTTCTGTTTTGCTATTACTTTTTTATTCGGCTTTACAGTTTTCAAAACCATCTACGGCAATATCTTTTAAAAAGTAGAGATTTGTTGCATTGTTTCACACTTTAATTTTTTTTTATTCTTTAGGAGGAGTTATGCTTCTCATGCAAAATAGAATGCTTAAAATTGTATTGTGAATCAAATGCTTATTTGAAGTTTAGACACTTTACTCTTTTTAAAAATAGTTTTTATCGATACACTTACCTTGCTTGGGGGGAGAAGCCAATGATTTTGATGGATACGACCTTAAGAGAAGAGGAAGGAGAAAAATTTAAGTTATTCAGTGCGCTCTTTTTAGTTTCAGAATGATAAATAATAATACAACTTCAATAAGTTGTAGGTATAAAAATAATATAATTGTGCGTAGGAAGATGATATAATTTAAAGGAGAGAAGTTAAAAGGTGAGGCTTTTTATTTTAAGATATTTTTTTATAATTCATAATGAGATCACAAAAATGCTGAAAGAGGTAGTGGCTATCTTGTGGTCCAGGAGAAGCTTCGGGGTGATATTGAACAGAAAAAACAGGTTTTCCAATGATTCGAATACCACAGTTTGAACCATCAAAGAGAGAAATATGTGTTTCTTGAACATGTTGTGGTAAAGAGGAAGAATCTACGGTAAAACCGTGATTCATCGATACAATCTCAACTTTTCCAGTGTTAAGGTCTTTAACTGGGTGGTTGGCACCATGATGTCCTTGGTGCATTTTCACGGTTTTTGCACCAACCGTAAGAGCGAGAAGTTGATGACCAAGACATATTCCAAAAATTGGCAAATTATGATCAATTAATGTTTTAATTGTTGGAATGGCATATTGAGCCGTAGCTGCGGGGTCTCCTGGTCCATTAGAAAGAAAAATGCCATCAGGGTTCATTGCCAGAATTTCTTTTGCAGTTGTGTGGGCAGGCACAACAGTAATGCGGGCTTTTTGTGTTGCCATAAGGCGAAGAATATTACGTTTAATACCGTAGTCAATTGCAATGATATGAAGATTGTGCACATTGTTTGTACCGTATCCTTTATTCCAACTCCATGGTTTTTCATTCCATTGCATTGATGATTGAGATGTCACGTCTTTCGTAAGGTCAAGATTGACGAGACCGTGCCATTTTTGCGCACGTTTCTTTAAAGAAGGAATATCAAAGTTTCCATTAGCATCATGTGCAATGACAGCATTTTGTGCACCTTTTTCACGAATAAGAATTGTGAGTGCACGTGTATCAATACCACAAAGTGCAATAATTTTACGCGTTTTAAGCCATTGATGAAGATTTTCATTGGATCGATAATTTGAGGGATGTGTAATGTCTGCTTTGAAAATAGCGCCAACAGCACCATGACAATTGAGAGGAGAGAGATCTTCAATATCTTCGCTATTTGCCCCTACATTTCCTATATGAGGAAAAGTAAAATTAACGATTTGTTGTGTGTATGACGGGTCGGTGAGGATTTCTTCATAGCCTGTGATGGCGGTGTTAAAACACACTTCAGCTTCAGCGATACCTGTAGCACCTGCTCCTTTGCCTTCAATAACGGTTCCATCTGCTAAGACTAAGAGGGCTGTCGGTTTTTTGATACTCCAAGGGTGGCTGGGTGAAGTTGCTTGTATCATAGTATGTATCCACAATTTATTCTCTGAAAGGTATAATGACCAACTTTACACAAAAATCATACCTTTAACAGATGCTGTGTATATTATTCTGGTAACGTTTCGCTTGAAATAGGCAGTATAAGTACATTCCATGAAGAGGTAAAGTCTTGTTTTAGCTTTTCGAAGATCGAGTCCTTAATTATTTTTTTATCTTCCATTGCAAGATGGATAAAGATTGGTTAAAAGGCATATTCTTCTTGAACAAAATTGGATAAATTTATGTTGCGTAACCAGATTGATGGGGCTCTTAGGGCTGCTTTGAAAGTGCAAGATAGTGCGCGTCTTGCTACACTTCGTTTAATGAATGCTGCAGTTAGGGATCGTGATATTCTTTATTATGATGAGGGGAAGCTAGAAGTGGATGATCAGCAGATACAGTCTGTTTTCACTAAAATGCTTCAACAGCGTGAAGAATTGATGCGAGCCTATAAAGAGTCTGGTTGCTTGGAATTGGCAGAGAGAGGACAAGCAGAAATAGAAGTTATTCGTGAATTTCTTCCCTATCAACTTAAGGAGATGGAAGTAGAACAGGTTCTTTGTGAAGCTTTGGCACAAACAAAGGCTGAAAAATTACGCGATATAGGTAAGGTGATGGCGTGGCTTAAGGAACGGTATGCGGGGCAAATGAATTTTTCTAAAGTGTGCAATAGTCTTCGTAAAAAATTGCAATAGATCTTGTTAATTCAATGGGATGGGAAAATATTTTTTATTGTGCGTCACCTTTATAAATCAGTAGGATGTTGATAAATATCATTTATTTTTTATATACATACTATTATCAAAAAAATATTTTTTTGAAATCAACGAAGTTTTTTTGGCTCTTATAGAGCAATAAACATTCTTTTATGTATTATATTTTTCTGTTCTTCAAAGCTGTTAGATCATTAAAAAACAAAAAGGTTATAGAGTTTTTACTTTTTAAAAAAGATCTATTATTTGCACTGTTAAAAATTTTAAAACAGGATGATTAAGTTAATTGATACAGATTTCCAATTTTGGGGAGTGTATTATTGTCTTTTTTGCTGTTTCAAAGCATTTGTTTGATAAAGAGTTACCATATTTAGAGTAGTGATTATTCGGTAAGAAATTTAAATATAGATGGTTTTATCAATATGGCGTGTATCTTTTTAATTCAAGTGCTGGTTTTAATGATAAGAAAATCAGAATTTTAGAACGTTTTTTCTAGGGAAGAGATTTTTTAAGCTGAGTTTATGAAATAAAAGGATATTTTGAAAAGAAATCTTTGTTTTTAATGTGTTCTTGAGATAATTTTGAAATTCTTTTCTCTGATTAAATCCCTTATAAGCTATATAAAATCTATAAATTATGCAGAATAAAATGAGTAACCTCTATTTGTGGGGATACAGTGGTGAATCTGTTAAAAATAGTTCAGTTAGCAACAATGGCTTACCCGTTAACCGCAAACGGGAACGGCGTGCCCATAGTGCACCTTGTTGACCAATATGAATGTAATCGCGGGTTAATTTGTCATTGTTAAATAAATAATGTCCTAGAGGTACAGTTCCCAAATGCATCAAGGCTTGATTGTGTAGGAGGGTTTCTTGTGGAATTACAGTGCGTCCAAGGAGCCAAGGTTTATTATCTCCCATTAATATGATTTCGCGTAGCCAATAACGCGCACTTTCGGGGAGATGCTCTGCTTCTTCTGTTAATTTATCTTGCGTAATAAAACATTCGCGTTGTGGTTGAACTTGGAGGCAGGTACAATATTTCTTTAATCGAAGCGTCATCGAGCCCGATTCCATGAGCCAATCGCGAACGTTTTCTGGTATTGGAGGATTTTGATCAGAGAACCACGTTAGAGGCGGTAAGATGGAATCTTCAAGATCAGACATCGTTTTACTCCACAGCTAAAGTCTTATTCCATATGTTATGTTGGGTTAAATAGATAGCTCTATTGTAATACAAGGAGTATAAAAGCAGCAAGATTTTAACAGGAAGATATCAAAGGGAAAGTCGATTGCAAAGGTTTTTAAAAGAAGATATGCGGGAAGTATATATTATAGGATTATTTTCATTAAAAAAGCAAAATAAGGTATTATGTTTTATCCAAGGCGCTTTCACAATGCGTTACGGAAATTTCTTTATCGCATGAGAGCAATGGGAAAAATGTTTCGTACTTTAAAATTCGTTTGTAACGCATATAAAGAAGAGCTAAAAATTCATCTATGCAAGATGATATAAAGAGGAAGTTTTAAGAGGAACAAAACTTTATTTTATACTTTAGAAAGTGAAGAGGTATTCAAATCTTTTGAATTGAGATGTAAAGGGGATCGTATTCTTTATAATCAAGAAATTTATATTAATGCATATATTTTTGAAAACTTTAAAATACATTATATTGTTAAAAATTACTTCACATAACATAATTTGTAGTAATTCTATAATAAAGTTACATTAATATTATTTCATATTTATTTTATATACTATTTTCTTTCATAGATTAGAAAAAATTCTTTATCATTTTGTTCTTACCGTCTCTCTTTATTTCTTAAGATGCAAAAAAGCTCTTCGAGTTTTCTTGGTAAAAAGGGCATTGTTGATAGAGTGTAAGCTATTAAGCATTATACGGTAGAATTTTTAATCATCGTTAGTGATTTTTGTAACCTTATGAATTGTTATTCAGTGAGATATGCTGGATTTGCGCACGTGGTACAAAAATCAGTTCGTATTTCGTTAAAATAACGCAACATATCTCTCCTGATATGCGTAAGTTTATATAGGTATGAAATGGTGCGTTATAAAGTTCTTTACTGCATTTCGTTTTATAATACGGTGATGGTGTATGCCTAAAATCGCAGCTTAAGCATCTCACCATCATATCAAAATTGGTAACACCAAGTTACAAGAAAATATTTCAAACTCTGCTAGTTGTTTCCTAGTTTTGTATTGAATTCCAAAAGGTGTAAAAAATAAATACTCTATGATCGAATTTTTTGTCCTATCCATATAAGAATACAGGCTCCTATAAAACCTGAAATAAGATAGCCAAGCCAACCAGCAAAACTTACACCTAAAAGACTAAAAAGAAAGCTTGCTAGCGCAGCGCCAATAATCCCTAAGATAATATTTAACAATATTCCTGTTTGGCTTTTCATAATATACTGTGCAGCCCAACCTGCAATCCCGCCGATAACAATAGCTGCAATCCAGCCGATGTTTGCATTTTCCATGATACCCTCCTTTGCCTGAATTTAAATTGTAACTAGAGTAAACTTTGTAAAAATCAAGGTTTATTCCTTTTTTACCCAGTGGAAAGGATATTGCTTTTAGATATTTTACTTATTACTTTCCTTTATATTAAAATAATATTCACATTTGTATCATAATAATACTTAATAAGTATAAATATATAATACATTTTAATTTATAAACAAATTAATTAATTTAGAAATACGAATAAAATAATAAAATATTAGTGAAAATGTTTTAAGAACTCATAAAGTGTATTTATAAGCTTTTTAAAGCTCTCTCTTAAATTGAAAAAAACAACTGTGATTAAAGCAATAAGTAAAATGGATATTTAAAAGTTTGGAGCTTGCCAATTGATATCAATGATGTTTGAAATTAAAACTGCTTTGTTGACACGTTATAGCGTGGCTGTATAGGTTTAACCTCTACAGATCTTGATATAAATATTGCATTTTTGTGGGGTTTTGCATTCCTTATAGAGCATTTCTGTTTTGCTGCTACTGTGAAGCGATCCCCTTTTTACAAGGCGAGTTTAGGTTGGAACTATCATACTCTTGACCTACTCTTTATGTGTTTAACAGTCTTGGCTTTGAGATGGTTAGGCATTTTTATGTCTTTCTTCAAGAGTTCTATTCTACATGCTGCTTTGTTTGTAATGTGCAAGCAAATGACTTTGAGCAATTCATCATGAATAGATTTTAAATGAAAGAAATTTACGATGAAGAAAGCTCATTTAAATTGTCAAATAATAAGATGTTTTGATTAAATCAATATCTTGACCATATTCAAAATTGAATAATCGATGTGATGTGTGTTCTATTCAAGTTATTTGAAAAGTTTAAGTTTTTTCTGTTTGTTCTTCAGCAGGGGTGCGTAGACGAGAACTTTGAAGAAGTCCCTGTTCTTCTAAAATGGGGTAGATCATTGAGGTCAAAAGAGAGTTGATTTGTTTGAGGTCGCGCACAGTGTCGAGATGAAGACTGGATGATTCTACATTTTTGAGATCCCCTTCACGCAGACGTTTAAAATGTTTTAAACTCATCTCTTTTTCTAAGTTTCGTAGTTGATCTTTTTTTTGTACCAATAGGTGTGCAGTATGTGTATCACGTGAGACGAGAACGTTAAATGCTATATGCGCGTTGGCTAGTACAATGGCGTGGAAACGAAGGAGATCACTCCAGCCCTCGCTGCTGAACTGTAAACCTTTTTGTTGTTTCTTTTTAACCAGCATCAGCATATTATGAATAATGATATCGCCTGCTTGGTCTAATTTTATACAGGCGCCTAGAAGTTCTTGCGTTTGAAGAGCTTCTTCGTCAGATAATTTTTGTCCCGCTAATCGTGCAAGATAAAGTTTGATGGCGATATGTTTTTTGTCCAATATGGTGTTGAGTTGGTTGAGTTCACGAATAATATTGGGGTCAGGATTTTCATAAAGTCCCATGATTTTTTCTAGCATGATGTCTACAAGATCACAAATATGAATGACTTCACGCATGACATTTGAGAGAGCGAGAGTTGGGCGTTCAAGAACACTGTCATCAAGAGCTGTTTGATCGGATAAATTGAGCGTTTTGTTAGCTTGCATTTTTTTTGCACTTATATTCACGATCTGAGTGGTTAATTTTAAAACCCATTTTGAAAGTGGTATTCCAGCAAGGAGAATGAAAACATTAAAAATGATATGGGCGTTGATTACTTGAGTAGGGGCGTTATTGCCAAGCCATGTGATGGGAGGGTGAAAGGAGAGAAATAAGATAAGTATAAGGATTGAACCGGCCCCACGCATGAGTAAATTTCCTAAGGGAACGAGGCGGGTATTAGGAGAGGCGTTGCGCGTTAAAAGTGGTGCTATAAGAGAAGAGCCAAAGTTGACACCAAGAACCATGACAACACAGAGTTGCGTATGAATAAGATCGTAATTGGCAAAATTGACCAGCAAAATGATTCCTGCGATGGATGAATGTAAGAGGTAGGTTAAGCCAGCAGCCAACAAAAAAGAGGAAACAGGATCGGTTGAAAGATAACGAATGATGCTAGGCAAAATTTCGCTTTCACGTAAAGGTTCTGTCGCTGTACTTATCATCTCTAAAGATAAAATCAAAAGACCAATACCGATGACAATACGTCCTATTTGACGCCATTCACGTTTTTCTGTTGTCATGAAGATACAAGTGCCCATTAAAAGACACAAGGGCACAACAAGAGTGAGGTCATAGGTGAGAATTTTTACAACGATTGCTGACCCTAATTCTCCTCCACGTACAGCCATAAGTCCTGCTACTCCAGAGACAAAACCAGATTCAACGAAAGAACCAACGAGGAGCGTTATTGCTGTAGAGCTTTGTAAAATCATTGCTGTAAAAAGTCCAAAACTTACAGCAAACAATGGTTTTGAAATGACGTGGCACATTTTATATTTAAGTCTGTCACCATAGGCGCGTTCAATTCCTGTGCGCACCATGCGTGTGGCCCAGAGAAGTAAAGAAATAGCGCCGGCAAGATGAAGGAGTACCAATGAACCATTCATGATACTTTATTCTTTCTTTGTTGTTGTGAATGTGGTTACTTCAAAATTAATAAATTGAAGTTTATTGTTTTTATTTCACTTTTGCTTTTAATACTTGATTAAAATCATAACCGCTTGGATTTTGAAAAACCTTTAGACCAAAACAGGGCAGAATAGAATAAAGGTGATCAAAAATATCGCCTTGAATTTGTTCATAGTCTATCCAAACGGTGGTGTTCGTAAAGCAATAGATTTCTAAGGGTAAACCATTTTCTGTAGGAGGTAATTGCCTTGCCATATAGGTCATATTAGGGTTGATATTTAGATGCTGTTGTAGATAAGCAAAAACATAAGCACGAAAAGTTCCAATGTTGGTTAAACGGCGCGTATTGGCTAAAACATCATGATTTTTATCTAATTGAGCATTCCATTGATCAATTTCTGCTACTTTTTGCGTGAAATAATTTTCTAATAAATTAAATCGAGAAAGATATTTTTGTTCTTCTTCTGTGAGAAAATGGATACTTGATTGATCAATAAAAAGGGAGCGTTTGATGCGTCTGCCACCTGATTCTTGCATGCCACGCCAATTTTTAAAAGGGTCGGTCACAAGTTTACGGATAGGAACTGAGGTGATGGTGTTGTCGAAATTTTGAACTTTAACAGTATGCAAGGCAATTTCAATAACATCACCATCGGCACCGAGATTGGGGATTTCAATCCAATCTCCAACGCGAACCATATCAGTGGATGAAATTTGAATACCGGCAACGAGAGAAAGGAGCGTATCTTGAAAAATTAACATGAGAACCGCGGCCATTGCACCAAGACCGGAGAAGAGAATAAGAGGGGAGCGGTCAATCAATGTAGCAACCATTAAAATTGTTGCAACAGCAAAAAGTGCAATTTTAGCAATTTGAATATAACCTTTTATTGGTTTTAGTCGTGCTGTTGGTCGTTGTTCGTAAAGGATGTTAATGACATTGAGACAGGAAGAAATTGTCAGGACAACAAAAAAGATAATGAAGGCGTTGGCAACATTACCGATGACAGTGCTAAATGCATCGGGCAATGTTGGAATAAAATTAACACCAATTGAAAGAATAAAAGCTGAAGTGATATTTGCCATGTATTGAATAGCATTATTAATATCGATCGTTGTATTTTTGGGAAGAAAAGAAGAGAGTTTTTTTGCTCCGTGAATAAGTAATTTTCGTCCTAGAAAGTTCACTAGAAGGGCAGCTATAGTAAGAATAATAAGCCAAGAAATAGCCTCTAACCACGGATATTGAACAATAAATTCGATCACTTTTTTATTCTCCATTTCTAAAAATATATGCAGTTGAGGGTTTAAAATTTTACAACTGCTTAAGAAGGAAGTATTGGAATTATGCTCTAAAGTCGTTAAATATGCAAAAAAGAATTTTCAAACTCTGTGAGAGATAATGCGTTTTCCGCCCGATTTCCTTAATGAACTGCGTACGAGACTCCCAATTTCAACAGTGATTGGGCAACGGGTGGATTTTGATCCTCGAAAAAGTAAGCCTTCACGGGGAGACTTTTGGTGTTGCTGTCCATTTCATGGTGAAAAAACGCCAAGTTTTCATTGTGATGATCATAAAGGGCGCTATTATTGTTTTGGTTGTGGTGTAAGTGGAGATATTTTTACCTTTTTGTGTGAGCTTGATGGATTGCACTTTTCAGAAAGTGTAGAGCGTTTGGCTGATTTTGCGGGAATAAAACTCCCTATTTTGGATTCACAAAGTCATAAACGTCAACTGGAAAAAGCTGACCTTTATGATGTGATGAAAATTGCTACAGATTTTTTCCAATATAATTTACGCGATAAAGAAGGTACGCAAGCACGTCGTTATCTGGATGCACGTGGTGTTACACCAGAGCTTGTAGAGCGTTTCCGCATTGGTTTTGCACCGGTAAGGCGTACAGCTTTGAAAGAAGCTTTGAGTGCACGGGGCATTTCAATAAAGCAAATGGAAGAATGTGGGCTTCTCTCAGTGCATGAGGAGAGCGCGGATTCTTATGACCGATTTAGAAATCGCATTATGTTTCCTATCGAAGATTTGCGTGGACGTGTGGTGGCTTTCGGAGGGCGTGCATTAGAGAAAGAGACACGAGCAAAATATCTCAATAGCCCTGAAACAGTGCTGTTTCATAAAGGAAATATACTTTATAACGCGGCAGCAGCTCGCAAAAATAGTCGCTTTGTTGGCGATGAAAAAATTCATTCACTCCTTGTTGTTGAGGGGTATATGGATGTCATTGCATTGACTAAAGCTGGTTTTGAAGGAGTTGTAGCGCCCTTAGGGACAGCATTAACGGAAGCGCAAATTGAGCTTTTATGGCAGATGGGGAAGGAGCCTATTTTGTGTTTTGATGGTGATGATGCTGGTTTAAAAGCTGCTTTTCGTGTTGCTGATCGTGTGTTGCCTCTTTTAAAGGCTGGGGTTTGTGTACGCTTTGTTTTGTTGCCACAAGGGAAAGATCCTGATGAAATTGTTTGTGCTGGTGGAGCACAGCTTTTTTCTTCTTTTTTGCAAAAAGCTATTCCTTTGAGTGAGCTTTTATGGTGGCGTGCTACCTATGGAAAGCATTTTGAAATTCCAGAGACACGAGCAGCGCTAGAAAAACAACTAAAACAACAAATTTTTACGATTAAGGATGAAGATGTCCGTCGTTATTATTTGCAAGATGTAAAAAAACGCCTTTTTGATTTTTTTCGTCCCTCTTTTTCGAAAAAAAAGGGGGGAGGGCGATATGATCAATCTTCACCAAATAGGACCTTTAAAGATCAAACCTTTTCTCTGTTAGCAAATTCTGAAATAGTACGAAATTCTTCGCAATCTATTCCTTTGCGTGAAGCAGTGATTTTACTCACTTTAGCTTACTATCCTGAGTTGTGGTATGAAAATTTTGAAATTCTTTCTGAGTTAGAATTAAAAAATACTCAATTGATAACTCTTCATCAAGCTATGTTGGAAATTCTTGGGGACCAACAGCTTCATGATAAAGAGACGATGGTTGCATTCTTAGAGAAAAGAGAACAAAAAGCTCTGTTAGAGCGTATGAAACATCTTGTGCAAAATATTGGTATGCGTATTATCCTTGGTGGAGCCCCTATAGAAGATGCACGTGCTATATTAAAACAAGCTGTCTACTTGCATCTTCAAGAACACCACCTACATAAGAGATTACAGGATATTGAAGAGCAACTTGTAGAAAATCCTAAGAGTGAGGTTTTTGATCTGCTTCGTGAGGTAAAAAATGAGCTGGAGCAGATGCAGGCAACAGAAGCGTTAATTGAAGGGTTTGGAAGTTGGTTGGATGAAAAAATAGACGGGAATACACAAGATACGATAAAATGATTCGCTTTTTTAATGCGAATCAGTCACTTAAATTTTAGATGAGGAACTTTATGTGGAGTGACATTTTTATAAAGATGACAATTAAATTTTAGAAAAAGCGGGTAAATTTTAGGAAAAGCGGGAAATTGGTTCTTACGATAGGGTACAGAGATTATCTCAGAAGGGCTGAGAGGTGTCGGGGAAACTTCTGGAGTTTTCCCGCGTTTTTGTCTGGATGTCGAGTTTGTCTGGATGTCAGGGCATATACAAAATGTATTCTTTCCAATAGTAATCTCTTAAAAGGAAGTATATATGAGTAACTATTGGTAGATTTTAGTGAGAACAAACAAACTGGTCACATGGAAACTATGGTTACATGGAAACTGTGAAGTGATCGAGTGGAGTTATGGTATGGCAACAAAGGTTAAACAGAAAGATAATGCAGAAGTAACAAGCCAAGCGAGTTTGGATAGTCCTCTTCTTGATTTTTCTGATGATGCCATCAAGAAAATGATTAAGCTTGCCAAAAAAAATGGTTACGTAACAATGGATGAACTCAATGCAGTTCTTCCTTCTGACGAGGTTACATCCGAACAAATTGAAGATATCTTGGCGATGTTCTCTGAGATGGGGGTTAATGTTGTGGATGATGAGGATGAAGTTGAGTCTGAAAATTATGAAGAAGAAGTTACGGTAGAGGGTGGTGATTTAGTAGAAGCCTCTAGCCACGCAATTGCAACGACAACGAATAAACGCGAAGTAACAGATCGTACGGATGATCCGGTGCGTATGTATTTGCGTGAGATGGGAGCTGTTGAGCTTCTTTCGCGGGAAGGCGAAATTGCCATTGCTAAGCGTATTGAAGCAGGGCGTGAGACAATGATTGCGGGACTTTGTGAGAGTCCTTTGACTTTTCAGGCTCTTATTATCTGGCGTGATGAGTTAAAAGAGCAGCGTATTCTTCTTCGTGAAATTATTGATCTTGAAACGACTTATGCTGGTCCAGAAGCAAAGCAGGCTCCTATTATTGAGCGAAGTGAAGTTGATAAGACGGTAGAAGAAAAAATGTCTTCTGGTATACGTAATATGGGGGAGAGCGCAGGAGAGAGAAATATTGAAGACGATGATGAAGAAGACGATGACGATGTTAACTTATCGCTTGCTGCAATGGAAAATGAGCTTTGTCCTCAAGTTATGGAAACATTGGATTTTATTGCTCAAACCTATGTAAAATTACGAAAATTACAAGATCAGCATGTTGAAAGCAGTTTGGCAGAGCGTAAAGAGGGGGCCCTTACTTCTTCTCAGAAGAAGAAATATATTCAATTAAAGGGTGAGTTGATTCAAGCAGTAAAATCTCTTTCTTTAAACCAAAATCGTATTGAAGCTTTGGTTGAACAGCTTTATGACATCAATAAGAGATTGATTCATAATGAAGGTAAGCTGAAACGGATTGCCAATAGCTATGGCATTGGCCATGAGGACTTTTTAAAAGAATACCAAGGGCGTGAATTGGACGCAGATTGGATGAATTATATTGCTGCTTTGCCTACACCTGGTTGGAAAGAGTTTTCGGTGCGTGAAGCAAAAGAAATCCAAAAACTGCGAAGTGAGATACAAAATCTTGCGCAAGAAACGGCTATTTCGATTGGTGAATTTCGTCGGATTGTTATGCAGGTGCAGAAAGGTGAACGCGAATCAACTATTGCGAAAAAAGAGATGGTAGAATCTAATTTGCGTCTTGTTATTTCAATTGCAAAAAAATACACTAATCGTGGTTTGCAGTTTCTTGATCTTATTCAAGAAGGCAATATCGGTTTGATGAAGGCTGTGGATAAGTTTGAATATCGGCGCGGCTACAAGTTTTCAACTTATGCAACATGGTGGATTCGTCAGGCTATTACACGTTCAATTGCAGATCAGGCACGTACAATTCGTATCCCTGTTCATATGATTGAAACAATTAATAAAATCGTTCGTACCTCGCGTCAGATTCTCCATGAAATTGGACGAGAACCAACACCAGAAGAATTATCTAGCAAGCTTTCTATGCCGTTAGAAAAAGTACGAAAAGTTCTTAAAATTGCAAAAGAACCTATTTCTCTCGAAACGCCTGTTGGTGATGAAGATGATTCCCATTTGGGTGATTTTATTGAGGATAGGAATGCGTTATTACCAATTGATGCAGCTATCCAAGCTAATCTGCGAGATACGACAACACGCGTTCTTGCTTCATTAACACCGCGGGAAGAACGTGTTTTGCGGATGCGTTTTGGAATAGGGATGAATACAGATCACACGTTGGAAGAAGTAGGACAACAATTTTCAGTTACAAGAGAGCGTATTCGTCAGATTGAAGCAAAGGCACTTCGTAAATTGAAACATCCTAGCCGTTCACGAAAATTGCGCAGTTTTCTCGATTCTTAAATAAAGGAATTCTTGTGCATTTTAATAACTTCCTCTTTCTTCTTAATGAAGGGGGGAGGTGCGTCATGTTGTACTTGGATACTTTCTTGAGAAAAACATGGGAAGAATTTGAATAATCTAGAAAGTTTGCGATGTTTAATGTTTTTCTTAGCTTTGGGGCTTTATACTTCTCTGTCTCAAAAGAATAGATATAGGGCAAAGGGTGTTTATGGAGTAGAGAGTAGGGGGGCTTTCAAGAAATGAACGATAAAAACATTACCTTGCGTATAGCGCAGCTCGTTTTTTAAGAAATTGGATCTATTAGGAATAAACTTATATTGCAACATACGGACTTTTTGATGAAAAATGTGTATTCTTTTGCGGGATTTTTCTATCATTTTAGGTGACTCATTTTATTCTTTGTCAGTTTATAAAGGGATGTTTCAAT
Source organism: Bartonella sp. CB10SXKL (assembly GCF_042195515.1). NCBI lineage: Bacteria > Pseudomonadati > Pseudomonadota > Alphaproteobacteria > Hyphomicrobiales > Bartonellaceae > Bartonella > Bartonella sp. CB10SXKL. The sequence continues at coordinate 29,952 of NZ_JBHION010000007.1, forward strand.
AGGTTATGTTCATTTATATGCGCTATTTTTGAATATTCTCTTTTTATTCAGATAGATTTTAAGAACATGGTTTAAAGTATACATTGAGTTGAATCTTTTTAAGAGACAGAAATAGATGAAATTATAGAAATTAAACGTTTTATTTTTATAGATCGTCTTAATTAAAAAAGGTGTGTCTGAGTTTATGAGTGGAGAACTCCCCTTTTGGAAAGTAAAAAAATTAGAAGAGATTTCCATTTCTGAGTGGGAGAGCCTTTGTGATGGCTGTGGCCGTTGTTGTCTCCATAAAGTTGAGGACGACGATACGGGTGACCTTTATGCAACCAGTATTGCTTGTCGTCTTTTAGATGGGGAAACTTGCAGGTGTCGAGATTATGCTCATCGTAAATCAATTGTACCAGATTGTATGTCGCTAGACATTACGACAGTTAAAACAGCGCGTTGGCTTCCAGAAAGTTGTGCTTATAGATTAATTTATGAGGGAAAAGATCTTCATTGGTGGCATCCATTAGTATCAGGAGATTGTCAGACGGTACATACAGCGCGTATTTCTGCACGCGGACAAATAGAGGTTTACGAAGACGAATTATTATCTGAGGAAGAATATCTTTATCACATTACTGGTCTTCTACGTGAAGGCCAGTAATGTAATTTTTATACAACTGTTTGTGACTTAATCGATCGCAAAGACTACAGTGACGCTCACGTTATAATTTAACTCACCACCTGCAAAATTTGTATTTGCGTAGCTTACATCTGCTGCTCTACTCATGAGACGTGGTGTTGGGTGATAGTAATCATCCTTTTCATTGATTTCAATAATTTTTCCTAATTTTAAATCGGCCGCTTGCGCTATCGTTTGCGCTTTTTCAATGGCTTCAGTAATGGCTTTTTTACGTGCTTCTTGATAAAATGGCTTTGTATCTGCGTTGGTAAAAGTAATGCCGTTAACTGAATTAACACCTAGTGACATCGCTTGATCAAAGATTTTACCAGCATTGGTAAGATCACGAATGCGTACGGTTAAAGAATTTGAAACATGATAGAGTTTTTCATTATTCTTTTTTTCGTGCTGTTTATCAGAGGTTGACTGATAAATGGATAAGCCTGATGTTTGCAAATCATTTGCTTGGATACCATTGTTTTTAAAAGCTTTTATAATATCATTGATGGATTGATTATTGGAAGCTAATGCCTTTTGGGCAGTTTTATCATAGGTAACAACGGCTAGATTAATAATTGCCATATCCGGTGCGGCTTGACTTTCTCCGATTGCTGTCACTGTAATTGTTGCATTTTTCATTTTATTTTCTTCAGCATAAGCACGTACAGTCAACGATGTGGTTAAGAGTGTAAATGCTAATATAACTGTTTTAACCAGAGAACCCTTCAGTGGTTGAATTTTCTTTTCTATCATATCTATACCTTTATATTTGTCAGTTAATTATTCTCTCATTTTTAAGAGTTTTTGTAAAGAAATTAGAGCACTGAAAAAAAAACCAATAGAAAAGAGAAAAAGATGGGTTATAATCTTTGTCAGCTCTTGTATCATAGGGCATTTTAGTTTAGAGAGAAACAACCTATGTGGGGCCTGTAGCTCAATTGGTTAGAGCCAGCGGCTCATAACCGCTTGGTTGGGGGTTCGAGTCCCTCCGGGCCCACCAATAGGGAAATATCCAATAGAAAAATGGATCGCTTATATAAAAGTTTTGAGATTCTACCTTTTTCGTTTTTTTTATTTATTTTCCTGTTTGTTCTAAAATCCTTTAGTCGTTGTTTGTTTCATTTTTTTTCTCTCAGTCACTTTAATATAAAGTGAGGGTATATTTTTTTAGTCTCATCAAAGAAGTTCTCTCATTTGCAACATTGTAGCATTTTGATTAACTGATATGTGTCGCTATTTACTTGCTTAATTCATATACTGTTTTGTACTTTTCTTGTGTGATGTGCTTCATAAAATAGAAGGCTAAAAGCTTCATTGGATAAATTTATTTATACTTGTTCTGCAAATAAACAGATCTCAATAAAACCAATTTTAAAGATTGGACCTGTTCAGAACAAATGGCTCAAAAAACATTTAGTGTAAATTTGCTTTTTTCTAAGTGATGTTAATGTCTTTTAGACGTTCGAATAGCATCATCGTGATGAAAGGTTGTATATAAGAGAATGTGATCTATAGGCGTTCATATGTATCATGGGGTCAACGATGATAACATTTGTTGATATTTTCTTTTTCCCAAGAAAGGAGTTCTATTTGATTTTTGAGAAATATTGTTCATAGTGACGGAGGCGTGTTCTTTGAAAAGAATTTCATCAATTGTTCTTTGAAAAATCAATTGAGTGATTGTTTCTATCGCTTTGCATCATCCCGATTTTATTGTAATAAGCATTTTATTATTCTGTAAGAAATGTTTTCTATGATATTAGAAAATTCGTTAAAATGCCATTTTCTGTCTTTGTGTATTTTTTTCTTAATGTCCAAATTATAGAGTTTTCATGTGATCCGAATTATTATTGAAGAGCAGACGTCTTTTTTAATTTTACTCTCATAAGGGATTGGCAATATTGCGGTAAACCTACCACTTTTTTGTATTGCTAACCTTTTTCTCGTATTGATCGTGTTTTATCTTTGTTATGAGTTTTCTCTCTTATGAAAAAGTATTGGCAGGGAGGGTGATTTTTTTTTGTAAAAGTACACTTCTTCTTCAAAATCATACTTTGACAATATAATTCTTCATTTGCATAAGGGAATTTCTCTTGCATAAGGGAATTTCTCTCTTGTTGTAAATCTGCATACAATTTACCTACAAAGATTGTGCGTGGTGATTCGTTTTATTTTTTAAGAGTATCATTTTTGCTTATGATAGAGACTTATATTAGTATTTACAAAGTGCGTTTAGAGGGGAGGTTACCTGTAAACGTGTTACAGAGTTTTAGGTAGTGTGACTCTGTTTATAAGAATTTATTCCTATAACATTGTTATATTCTTGCTTTGCAATATTGTTAAAAAAACATAGATGGTGCTATGTAGAATAAATTGTGATGTATTTTTTTCAAAAAAGCTTTTTCGTGTTCTCTTATATAGAGTTCAGGAGTGTCTTCAGGGATATTTTCACATTAGTTTTCATTGGTCCGAATCGCAAGATCTGCGTAACATTATTCGCGTTTTTGATAGATTATACCAATTTTCATAAGTAAGGTCTGGGTCGTGTGATGCTTTCTGTTTCACCATGGTACATGACTAATAGAACTTCATCTGATTTTGTAAAATAAGTTTGTACACAATTGCTTCCATACTGCCTATTGCAAATATTTTTTTCTAAGGTATGAGATATATTTGAACGCTTTAGCGTTATATAGTTTGACTACATGGAGTATGACTATGAAGAATGATAAAAAATTTGAAACAACTTTATCTGATATTATTGTGAAATGGGAGTCTTTATCGACGTCTCAAAAGCAAGCGATATTGGATAAAGTAGAAAATTCTACAGATTCTGCTCATTCAACAGAACATTTAAGGCTTCAATCTTCTTTTTATCTCCAGACGAAATCAAAGTTATGAGTTTTAAATCTTCATCGGAGATGTTGAAACCAGTTATTACATATATGGCACTAGCATTTCCCAGTGTGTTCAAAATAGCCATGAGTTTATCTACAGAAGGCCTCTTTCCCCCATTTATCATTTGTTGGACGTAATTTTGTCCACAGCCTGCAGCTCTGCTTATTTCAATCATTGTTCGTCCGTCACTTTTTATCAATTCAACTAAGCGTTGGAACCAATCTTTTTCAGTCTTTGTCATTTTTAGACCTTTACATATTTACGCTATAGCGTTAATATTGCGTTGCGAATCCAGAATATATGATACAAGGAGCGTGAAAATATCCATGTGTAGCTCTTCGCTAAGGAAGCATATAGAGTTGTTTTTAACTAATAACAAAATGTCCCCATACACTTTCAGATTCGAATCAATAAAAATGGTTGCTTAGTTCCACGGTTGTGAAAAAGTAAATGTGTATACCAGAAAGGGCGATACACACTCGTATGTTTATGAGATTTCACTGTGATAGTATACGTAGCAGCATTATAAATCAAGATATACCCCAACATCAGAATTTGTAAAAAAATTCTGCGTTGAGGTAGTATGTGAATATAACGAAGCTTTAGAGCCTTAAGAGATAGGATAATGGCTGTAGAAAAAATGTAAATTCATAGGCAAAGAATACTGATTTCTCCTTTATTGTAATAAATTAGATCACTATCAGATGGTATATCGTATATATGCATTAAAAAATTGGGAAATATCAAAAAAGTGATCTTGGATATTTTATTAAACAGGAAGGTAATCTAATCCACAAAGGTGGTTGTTTGGTAGAATTATACATTCGATCAATGCCCTTATGGGGATGAGTGTGTTTTTATGATGCTGCGGTTTATAATGAAGTCTGTGTTTACAATGATATTGTTATTTATAACAATGCATTAACATATGGTTGTGTAGTCGTTCGTAAGAGTTTGCATGTTTATGAAAAATAAGAACTTTATCGTTATTTGAATATGAGTGGAGATGCATATGTTTACGCTAATGCGGTCTTTTTTGATCAAGTTTTGAATGTTCAATGTATTGAATTTTATGGTGATACTCGTGATTGTAGAAAGGCTCGAGTTTATAATGATGCTTTAGTTTATGGTGATGTAAAAATTTGTGGGAAGGCAAAATTTTACAGAAATGCTGTGCTTTGTGACAGTGAAGATTTTTGTAATAATGAAAAACTTTCATATAGCCGCATTCCACATGGCGTAAAAAGGAAGATAGGAACGATTTGGGCAAGGCTTTTATGATTGCATTGCGTCGTTAGTTTTATTTGACGTTCCTTATTTTTTGTATTTTGTGTCAATAAATGTGTCGCAAATAATTGGTGTGAGTGTAGATTTAGCCGCTTTCAGAGATTTGTTTGCGCCATTGATCAATGCTTTAATGGAGAAAATAAGAATGCCGAGAGTGATTGTTCACACTTGGAACATGCAATTTATTGCATTCTTTTTTTGATTGAGGATGAAATAAATTGGTCAAGATGATCACTTGAGCGACAATTAAGGGAGATCCAAATGAGTGTAAACGAAATTTTATTGGGAGCAATGGTTGTTGTTTTGTTGTGCAGCGGGGTTATATTTCGGTTTTCTTTATATTATCGCAGTCAAGTGAAAATTTTAAAAGAGGAATCTAGAAGAATAAAGCATGAGTTTTTAAGAGATTCTATGAAGATGACTGAAGAACGAGATAGAGCTATTAGAGAGCAAAGTATGGTGATTAAAAGACGTGACCAAGCAATTGAAAAACTGAAAAAACAAATTAAGCAATATGAAAAAAATGAAAAGAAATATAAAAAAATGCTTAAATCTGAAGATGATAAAGAGTGATTGTATTCATATTTTGCATTAAAGGGTTTGAAAATGTGTTAGGAAGATTGGAATGACGAGAGAGATAAACTTTAATGAAGCCAATTATGGTGCTGATGGAGATATTGTATTAGAAGAGAATATTCAAGTTTACTCTGATTTTATGAAAACATTTAAGTTTATAAGACAGAGCGTCGTTGGTCATAAAATAAGAGTTTATGATGATAAACCAGTTTATAGGTAGGCTGGTTATTAAAAAGCGCGTCTATACAATCCAGAAATTTTATATTATTGCTGGAAACAATTTTGCACGTTCCTTTTAGATGTAAGGTATAAATGCTACGATAGTTTCAGCTAATAGGTATAAAAAATTGCATGATAATAGGAAGAAAGAGATATTTGCTTTTTATGAAGATGAAATGGGTAAGTCAGTTATGATTATCAGATACAGAAGAGGAATATGAACGTAAAAGATATTAATATCTTGTAGAGTAATTATATCTCTCATTGATGTTTATCTTCTCTTCATGTGCGTTTATTTTTTATGAAAAATACAAGACTTAAGAGATTTTCTTTTTGATAAAGGCTATAGAGATTTGTGTGTGATTGAAAATAAACACATAATCTGTAAGAATATGACTGTTATTTGTAAGCGTCAGAAATAATACAAAAAACGCCCTCTCATTGAGGGAAAAACAATCACTGTTCATTTGTCACAAAAATAACTCAACATACCATTATACAAAATAAACGCTTGTTTTAATGGTAAAGAACGTTAGGATTGTAGTTCTCTAATAAGAGCCTTATGTGTAACTTCTTTTATTTGCTCAATATTGATTAGGATATCTTGTTTTGTTGGATAGCCTTTACTAGAAAAAGCAATTTTTTGTGCATCTCCTGAGATTAAACGCCAGTACCATTGATTGTGAACTCCTTGAAACACCTCAAAATACATGTTTCTCACCTCATAAAATAGCTGATAATTTTCAGGATAAATATTTAACTAATCCGTTTGTAAACATTAATGTATGTCTCTATAGGAAGTCGTCAATATATTCCCCTTAAATTTTCTGACTTAAAAAAATAATTTCTATGAGAGCTATTATTCTTTTAACAAGAAAAAATTTCTTGTCAATAAGATATGAATGAGAATTTTATACTATAAAATTATTTTTTTAAGTTAAAGACACTATACTTTCACTTACAACGCAAATATTTTTATTGTCGTTACAGAAACAAAATTTATAAATTATACAAAATTTCACCAGCACGGATAAAGTAAAAACACTTTTCTCCATACTGGTAGAGTTTAATCATTTCTTGTTTTTTCTTTTGAAATAGACGTTTATTGATTAGCTATAACCTCTTTTTGGGATACGCTTCGAATGAGTAAATCAATGAATAAGCTAAGGGTGTAAGAATTGGCCATTTTAGCTTTCATATCGATAAGAGAGGTTGTAGTTTTAGGGTTAAAACTATTTGATAAACCTTGTCTTGACAAATATTGCTGCAATTTTTCATAAGAACTGTCGATTTTTTCTTGATTTAGTTTTTCGTTACGATCACTATCGGCAAGTGTTTCTTCCAGTCCCTCGATTTTTTTAATAAAATAATTCCAGTCAAAATCACCTTTTGTATATTCGGTGTCAAACATTTTTCCTTGTCCAGTTAAAAGCCAATTAATATTGACACCGTATAACGTGCGGTATGTTTGTAAGACACTAAGATTGGGTTCTCTCTCTCCACGCTCATAAAAAGCAATGGAATTTTTTGTCATGCTAAAACTTTTAGCTAAGGTTTCACGTGATGGATCGCCTAAAGCAAGACGTACATAACGTAAACGTTTTCCAAATATGGTTTTTGATTCAGTTTCAGGACGTGCCACGAATTATCTCCCTCGGTAAATCATCATGGTATAAATCATTAAATAATAAAAGCACACTATGTATTAATATTCTATGATATAATGTCAATATTATAGCTTTAATTTCTTTTTATTTTTTTATTTTCGTGGATAGAAAGCAATCTTTCACTTATTGTATTGACAATTGATATTCACTTCAAAACAAAATTCCTTGTTTGCTACATTTGTCTCTTGCTTTTTTTGAGAGAATTTTCATGTAACTTTACCATATATATTCTATACACCTCTGCATTAATAGATGCAACTTTAAAGAGATGCAAACTTTGGATTTGTACTGGGTGTGCTTTAGATGAAGTAGAAAATAAACTTTGAGGAATGATCATGGCCCTATTACGCTATTTTGGGTTTGCTTTTTTTTTCACGATTATTGGTGTCTTTTTAGGAGGGGTTATTGGTTGGTTTGAGACGGAAAGTATTACTGGTTTTCTTAAATATTTTTTTATTTGCGTTGTTTTAGGAATTTTGGAAATTTCTTTATCTTTTGATAATTCTATTATCAATGCGCGTGTTCTTAGTAGAATGAGTCCATTGTGGCGTCGTCGTTTTCTTATATGGGGCATTTTGATAGCTGTATTTGGGATGCGAATTGTTTTTCCATTATTGGTGGTTGTCGTTGCTGTTGGGATTAATCCAATTGCGGCAGTCAAATTAGCGATATGGGAACCACATCGATATGCTGAAGTTTTAACCGATGCGCATATGGGGATTGCTGCTTTTGGAGGAACTTTCCTTATGATGGTTGGCTTAAAATATTTTTTTGATTCTGAAAAAGAGGTGCATTGGCTTAATGTTATAGAGAGACCTGCTCAAAAGTTTGGGGCGCTTGTTGGAATTGATATTGCAATTGTTTTGATTTTGATCTTATTTGTTTCAGGTCAGATTGACGCAGAAAATAAAATAACTTTTTTATTGGCAGCCCTTTATGGACTTTTGACCTTTATCGGTGTTGAAGTTGTTGGTTATCTCTTGGATACTCCTCAAAAGACTTTAACAACAGTAGCTCACGGGGGGGTAGGGGCGTTTCTTTATTTAGAAGTTCTTGATGCTAGTTTTTCTTTCGATGGCGTGGTTGGTGCTTTTGCCTTTTCACACAACCTTTTTATTATTGCGATAGGTCTTGGTATTGGTGCATTTTACGTTCGTTCTATGACAATTATGTTGGTTGAATCAGGAACATTATTGCATTATCGTTATTTAGAGCATGGTGCTTTTTATGCAATTCTAGTTCTTGCAGTGATTATGTATCTGCAAACGATTATATCGGTTCCTGAAGTTTTAACAGGACTTGTGGGAATCTGTATTATTGGAATGGCATTATATTCTTCGATTCGTTTTAAGAATCGTCAATTGTATAAACATGTTGTGTCTAAGTAATGGAGATTTTCACGCTTTTGTTTATCGCATATCTTTGAATAGAAAGAGGTCTGTCATGCAAAATAAAATACTATTTTATTGCTTATTTGCGTTTTTTAAAGTTGAGTTCATTGCATGATACTACCCATGAAGGGAATAATGTACAATCTCTAGGATACTTTTTGACCTAAATATAAGACAGAAAGCTGATGTTATACTTTTTACCAGCTTTCAATATTATGACAAGCTCTTGCATTTAATGGGGTATAAGAAGCATTCTTACTGTTTTCTTGAATGATTTATTCATACATTGATTCTCTTTGTAACGTGTAAGAGAATGTTTTTGAAACAGGTTTGAAATGAGAGAATTTACGATATTCTGGACTCTTACTTAAATATGTGTAAAATAATTCATCCTTTATAAATCAGTGTATTATAATGGTAGATTAGAGAAGGATATTTTAAGAGACCATTAAAAGTTCTATACCAGCTTCGTTCATCGTTTTAAGCATAGTGTTTAGTGATCCGTTTACATCAATACCAGCACAGGCATTTAATGAAACACTGACTTTAAAACCGCATTGCATAGCGTGAAGAGCAGAAAATCCGACACAAAAATCAGTTGCTAAGCCACACATAATGAGCTTAGTAAAACCATGTTCTTTGAGATAAACTTGTAAACCTGTTGGTGTTTTTTGATCATTTTCAAGAAAAGCAGAATAGCTATCCATTTTTTGATTATAGCCTTTTCTAAGGATAAGTTGTGCCTTTTCTACTCTAAGAGATGGATGGAATTCTGCTCCTTGTGTTCCTCGTATGCAATGATCAGGCCAAAGTATTTGAGGACCATAGTCAAGAATGACTGTATCATAGGGCTTTTTTTCAGGATAGCAGGAAGCAAAGCTGCAATGGTTTTTGGGATGCCAGTCTTGGGTTAAGATAACGTGGTCAAAATGATTTATGAGATTATTGACGGCGGGTAAAATAGCATCACCTTGTGGTACGGCAAGTGCTCCACCTAGTAAGAAGTCATTTTGAACATCAATGACGATTAAGGCTTTTTTTTCCATAAATATATTCCTATACGAGATGAGCTTTTATCGTATTTTTAAAAAGCTATATGTCGTCTTGAAGTTTTGAAATGATGTGCTGGATATTGATATTATTTTTATAATTATCAAGCCAAAAGAGGGGGATGGATAAGTTTTTACAATTGGTTTTATAATTTTTTACGAATTGTAACCACGTACCAATGGGAAGTGCACTGTATTCATTTGTTGCTACGTGTTGATGCAAAGCTTTCATGATCATTGGGCTTGGGACGTCAGATCCCATAAGGCGGCGGTCGTTTTGTAAACGTAATTTAAGCCATATCAAGGCAAGGGGTGAGGTCCATTGCTTTCCGTAGCAAAAAATCGATGAAAAAAGAGAAGGATTTTTTACTGTGTAATATAAAGCCCATAAAGCGAGAAAAGAAGGCGCATAGAGAATTGCTTTTCTTTGTGGTACCATATTACATTGATAAGTTGGTTTAATACGATAAAAATACAATGTTATATCTGGTATGGAAAAGAGAGGTAATGTTTGATAACAGGTTTCAGGTACAGCTAAAAAGATCTGCTTTTTGCTTTTTAGGGAGATGTTTTTTTGCATTCAGGACCATACTGGGGCTTGTGAGATTAGAAAAAATGTACCAATATAAAGCGAAAAGCTTTTGATACGATGTAAGTGCTATTTACTGTACAGTTTCAAAAAGCAAAAGCATTTTTTTCAAAATCCTAATCTTTAATATCGCACAATATAAAGAGAAATTTATGGCACGTCAATTTATCTATCATATGGCTGGGCTTAACAAGTCTTACGGCAATAAAAAAGTTCTAGAAAATATTCATTTGTCTTTTTATCCAGATGCAAAGATCGGTATTTTAGGGCCAAATGGTGCGGGGAAGTCAACTATTTTACGTATTATGGCTGGGCTAGATAAGGAATATACGGGAGAAGCATGGATTTCTGAAGGAGCACGCTGTGGTTATCTACCACAAGAACCTTTGCTTGATGCGAGCAAAGATGTGCGTGGCAATGTAATGGAAGGTGTTGCAGATAAACAGGAAATTCTTGAGCGTTATAACGAATTGATGATGAATTATAGCGAGGAAACGGCTGATGAAAGTGCACAGCTTCAGGACATTATTGACAGTCAGAATCTTTGGGATTTAGAAAGTCAAGTGGAAATGGCTATGGCTGCTCTTGGTTGTCCGCCAGCCGATGGGGATGTAACAAAACTTTCGGGTGGTGAGAAGCGGCGTGTTGCACTTTGTAAATTGCTTTTGTCAAAACCTGATTTATTACTTTTGGATGAACCGACAAACCATTTAGATGCTGAAACGACGGCTTGGCTTGAGAGGCATCTACGTGAATATCCAGGGGCTGTGCTTTTGATAACCCATGATCGTTATTTTCTCGACAATGTAACGGGTTGGATTTTAGAGTTAGATCGCGGTAGAGGTATTCCTTATGAGGGGAACTATTCTGCTTATTTGGGGGCTAAAGCCAAGCGTTTGGCTCAAGAAGGCCGTGAAGAGGCAGCGCGTCAACGTGCTTTATCACGTGAGCAAGAATGGATCGCTTCTAGTCCAAAGGGGCGACAAGCAAAGTCAAAAGCTCGGATTAAGGCTTATGATGAGTTGGTTCAAGCAGCCCGTGAGCGCCGTCCTGGAGAGGCACAAATTATTATTCCTATTGGAGAAAGATTAGGACAGGTTGTTATTGAGGTTGATAATCTCTCTAAAGCTTATGGTGAACGTGTATTGATTGATTCTCTTTCTTTTAAACTTCCTGCTGGTGGCATTGTCGGCGTTATTGGGGCCAATGGTATGGGAAAGTCGACCTTGTTTAAAATGTTGACGGGACAGGAACAGCCCGATTCAGGTCAAATACGTATCGGTGAAACAGTTCACATGAGTTATGTGGATCAGAGTCGCGATTCTTTGGTGGGGGATAAAACTGTTTGGGAGGAAATTTCTGGTGGAAATGACATTATTAAATTAGGTAAATATGAGATGAATAGCCGCGCTTATTGCGGGGCTTTTAATTTCAAGGGGGCAGATCAGCAGCAGAAGGTGGCAAATTTATCAGGAGGGCAGCGCAATCGCGTACATTTGGCGAAACTTCTAAAAGAGGGGGGGAATGTGCTTCTTCTTGATGAACCGACAAATGATCTTGATACTGAAACATTAGGTGCATTGGAAGATGCATTGGAAAATTTTGCTGGTTGTGCAGTTATCATATCGCATGATCGTATGTTTCTTGATCGATTGGCAACACATATTTTAGCCTTTGAAGGTGATGGTCATGTAGAATGGTTTGAAGGTAATTTTGCTGAATATGAGGCTGATAAAGTTCGTCGTCTTGGGGCGGAATCTCTTAATCCTAAGCATGCAAATTATAAACCTCTTACACGCTAGAAATTTTTTTCTTATCTCAACTTTGTTGGAATAATAGTGTACTTTATTGCGTTTGTTATTTCATAAATAAAGTGTGTGTACTCTGTGTAAGTTTTTATTCATTAAACAAAGAGTAAGAGACACTTTATGAAATTATGACCTAAATAGGGTTATTCTACTCATGATATATAACCGGTTATTGCTTGTAAAATTGCAATGAAAAGGAGGGGATGAAGAGTATAGTACTATTTCTACGAATGCTCTGGTCATTGAGCATTATTATCTTTACTTAATAAAAATGCAAGTTGGCATTATCATGTTATTTATTTTTTCTCAATGGTATGCAGTTCTTGTTTTGAGGTGGGTATAAAAGATATTTTTATCCATATGTCCCCTCCGTTTATGAGCTGTAAGAGAATGATTTGGATTGATTTATCATGAATAGATTTGAAATGAGAAAAATTTACGGTATTCCGGTTTTTTATTCAAGTTAACAATGAATGAATTATTATTATAAATCAATGCATTCTCATTATAACAAGCTGCAGGGAGATAAGATCTGTTCGTTTTTTACATTAGCCTATTTTTTTCATAGTATGATAAAATAGAGAGAACAAAATAGATGAGAATATGCGTTGTATGCTTGACTTTTTTTCCTATAAACAAATGTTTATAGGAATGTTTAGGGGATAATTATGCAAAAAAGTGCAAGTTTAGATGCAATGATTGTGCTGCTGAAAGCGGTCGCAGAAGTAAGCCATTTACGTGTTCTTACGCTCTTGCGTCATGAAGATTTAACAATTCCTGATTTTATTTTTATTCTTGATCAGTCGCAAGCGTGTATATCACGATATTTACGTTTCTTGTACGAAGCTCGATTGATTGAGCGTTATCAGAAGGGAGATAGCCTTTATTTTAAGCTTTGTCATGATTTTTGGGGTAAAGACATTGTGATGGGTGTTCTTTCGGCTTTGCCAAAGCATGATGTGTTGTTAGCGCATGATTTAGAACGTTTGAAGGATGTCAAAAAGCAGCGTCAAAAAACGAGGAAGAAGCATTTCTTACAAAATACGTTGCAATGGGATGTATTACGGTCATCCTATATGGCAGATCAGGGTGTAGAAAACGCTTTACTTGAAATCATTGGCGATAAACCATTTCAGACGATGCTGAATATTGGAAGAGGTGGAGGCTCTATCTTAAAATTGTTTTCTAATCTTTATACGCATGCGGTTGAAGTCGTGCTTGATAGCAATGTTTTGCACTTGTCTGTTGGAGATACAACTTTTGATTTAGTTATTCTTCATTGGGTTTTACATTTTCTTGAAAATCATGAAATATTTCTTCATGAAATATCAAGAGTTTTGCGTCCTCATGGCCGTTTATTGATTGTGGATTTTGGTTATCATGAAATTGAGCCTTCATATTCCGATCAAGCGCATATGCGTCTTGGATTTTCGGCTTTACAAATAGAACAATGGCTTAAAAATGCGGGACTTGTTCTAGAACAAACGGTTTGTCTTACTCCTATACAAAATGAAAACAGTGAGGAGGGTATGGTTACGCTTTGGCTTGCTCGTGATCCGCGTTTATTGGTTGACGATATCAAAGATAAACAAGTAGATTTTGCATAAATCGCGTTTGTTAACGTGCTTTATTCTCTGATTTTTCTCAAGGAATAGCGTAGAGATAAAACTTTATTCAATCATTGATAAGCTATTGTTTTTTACATTTGTATTATGTTTTTATATGGGAGTATTGGTGTTTTATAGCGGCGTGTAGGCTGTATAATGAAAGCACCTTCTATAGAGTTAAGCCTATGAGGATCATTATTTAAGGTGTTCTTGATATCATATTTATGTTATTAGCCAATATATTGATTTTAAAAGATCATTGATTTTTTTAGACTCAATGAGAGGTTTGAATACAGGAATATTTTTTCATTTCAAATTTCCTGTTTCAGAATCTAAAAGAGTCTGTTTGTCTGTTACAAAAGAAGGTATTTATCTTAATGATACCGTTTGTAAAAGAAAATACATCTTTGCGGCTGCAATATGATATTGTGCCGCACAATATAATATAGTGATGGCTCATACCTTCATAAATGTCAAAGGTGGTGTGCCCAATAGATCTTAAAATATTTCTTTAAAACAGGTTCTTAGATAAGAAATGCCTTGGAACTTTTAGTGAGGAGTGCAAAAAGATGCTCTAAAAAGACGAAAAAGTAAAAAGGTGAGGCAATGCATGATTTTCATTATTTAAAATACAGCGTTATGAGCGTGTTTGAAAGTCGTAAAGGCAAATGAAGGGGATGGTAAAGATAGCAATAGTTTTTTATCTTTGGGATTTTATGTTTCTTCCAAAATGAATGATGGCTTTTTAAGATTTCTCAAACAGACGTAAATATTTTTACTCTAATTGGGCATATAAAAGCTAGGATTTTTCACATGGCTCTCATTTTCTCTAATCTTTATTTCAAACATATTGTTATGTTTAGAGCAGGTGTTGATTTACAAGTAATAGAAAAAGTAAAAGCTTGGTAGATGACGCCATAAAATTACTCATAAATTGGTAATGATTGGAGTGATATTCTGAATTTTAAAAACATTTTGTACAACAACGGTTATAATAACGCATCTGGTTTTACGTTTATTTCTTCCTATAAGCATTCATATATGGTGTTCATCTATGTGTTTTGCATTATATTCATAAAAATAAGATCGGCGATGATCTATGGATAGTCCGTGGCTGAAAGTAGGAAAGAAAAGCGTGATATTACACTAAAGTTTCGTATCTCTTTATCATTGAGAAGTTATGAAGGTTATTAAATAAGTCCATTGTTCTTGCCAAACGTATTTTCTTTCTTTTTATGTTTGCCGCTCATCTTATGACGCAGTCCGTGGGTATAGCGTAAAATTGATAGGGCACCATCGTCTTTAGTTTAAATAAAAGTTGTAAGCCGGCATTATCGTTTTATGTTTTTTATCCATACGCTTCTTCTTGTTTGTGATGTGCGATAGTATGGCTATTCATTGATTCAATAGACGAAGATTGAAAATAAGGGAACCTTACGTTCTTGAGATCTCTCATGTAAATTGTAAATGATGAGTTATGATTGTAAATCAATGAATTGTTTACGTTAGAAGAACAGACTATACAATTTTTTATCACAGAAACTACTGTGTGTATTATTTTACGGGATCATTTAAATGATAGAGATTAAGAGAAAATGTCTGCATTGATTTCGGTTTGTTATGTTAAAATGCGTTAGAGACTGTTGGTTATTGTAAAATGATTTATCGTTATTTGGAATGACGATGGGGCGTGATTCGAAACAAATACCTTCAGAGTTCTCATTTTTTCATAAGATTAAGCAGTTTAAATTCTTCATTGATTTTTACATGAGGGATGTAACAATATTTTAATGATCATTTACAGCAATTTTTTATAAAAATAGATAAGATTTTATTTATCTAATTTATTGTTTTATATGAATAATTCATAGATTTCTTGCAAGAAGATGTTTTTCATTTTTTACGGTTATTTGTGTAAGATTTTAAAAATCTACGTTTTTCTTTTTGTGGTGATTGCTGTTGGAAAAATGATTCTACTTTTACGTAGTTTGATTTTTATAGGGTGGATACGTAGAAATTACTGTTTTTTTTAAATTATGATCATCAGAGTTATGAAAGAAACTATTTAAAAGTTATAATGATCGTAGATTCTAATTGGTGCTTCTAGAAATAAAATTGCTTCAAATTGGGTCATTTTGAACTTTTTTTGCCTAAATTTAAACATTTTTAAATAATTTATAATTCTTTTATGTTTTTTTGCGTAGAAGATGATAAGAATTTCTTGTTGTTTAAAAAATTTTATTCCATAGCAAGAATATTGCATCGGCTATCTTAGTGGTTGATGTAAGAGGACAATCGGGGAACCTCCTCCCCCCCCCCGCGTGGATCCCCTAGATTGTCTGGCCTGACTGAGGATTTCCTCAGTCAGGCTTTTTGTAATTATTTTAGGAAATGTAAAGTGTTATTAGGGGGGGAAGTGTAAGATCTGTTATTGTTTCGCCTATAGTACCTAAATACATAGAGGGGCGGGTCTTATTGGGCGGAGAGTGTTAGCGTATTCATTTTTAATAATTTGATTTTTCTTTATTGAGGCATTGTTGAATGCTATAAGGGGAATCATAAAAGGAATCTATGTTTGTATTCTGTGATCTTTAGGTAAGAGATAATGGGATCTTTTTCGCATCGTATTATTTTTATTTTATTCGTATTTTTTATTTTTGGCGCTGTCTTTTTTGCTTCTCAAAGTAGTGTTGTTTATCAGTTTTTTTCCGGTCGTTCTTCTTCTTCTCAGAAGCTTGATGTAACAGAGGAGGAGTTGTTAGAGAGATTGTCCGTGTCTTTTCCAGATATTATCAAGCATCTTTCTAAGATGGACCCTCAACAGCAAGAGTTGTTTATTGCGCAGCTGCGTCGTGATGTAATTGCGCTTGCTGCTAAAAGTGGTCAGAGTCGTGAGCAGGCTCAAAAATCTGGTGAAACTGTTGCTATGGCTCTCTCAAAAGCGATTTCTCGTCCTTCCATTGCTAATGCTTATTTTTAGCTATTTTTTAATTGCGCTTTTGGGTTTTAAAGGAGAAAGAGCTTTTCGTGAAGTTTTGAAAAGTGCGAGGAGATAATCAATTTGTAAGATAATTAACAAATTTATCTTACTCAAAAGGTATGCAGTCGGAGTATAACGGTAATGTTGCAATCATTACAGGAGAGATAAAAAATCTATCAAGGGTATTGGTCAAGTTAATCGCATTTTATATGCCAGTTATTTTTTATTTGATATGAGAAAATAAAAATTTTTTAAAGGATTTAAGCTTTCTTTGTTCTACGGGTTTTAGGATATTTATCCACTTGTATGATTTCTGAAAATGAGGTGCAAGGCTGATAAGGTGATAGTCTGTGACAAAGAAAAAATATTTGAATGAAGGTGAGAGGTCTATTTTTATTTAAAAAGGCTTTGGGGGTATTGAGTTTTCTAACATTTTTCAGAAAAACAGACACAAGTAATTGTTAGGCTTTATTGTAGAGACAAAGACGGATATAACTTTTTTAGTATATTGTTTTATAATGATAAATTATCATTATTATATTGAATAAGAATCTTAAGAATTGTAAAATTTTCTCATTTTAAATTTATCCATGGTGAAAAAATCAAAATTAGTTTCTAGTACACTACCAGTGGGAGGACTGTGTGGATAATAGCTCTTTTAAAAAGGAATTAAAAAGCTTCTTTGAGACATCTTGAGAGCTAAAAGTCTGTTGCAATATTTTGAATTGGTAAAGAGTATGATGGTTTTAGTATATTTATGAATTTTTTATGTGCGATAATGGGGGGATTTGTTTTGTGATTTGTTGAGGTTTTATCGGATATAAAGAGTGCTGTGGGGGGTATTAACCAGAGAGAAGCGTTGATAGCGGTTTATATTTTTATGAAACTTTCTTGATATTGAGCATCTCCGGTAAAAAGATGCTCTTGTCTCTCTTACTTTGTGGGATTGATCCCAATAAAAAAATTAATAATCTTATGTAAAAAATATTACATCTAGTTAAGATGCTATTTTTTTAATATAAAAATTAAGTGATACAATAGCGATAGCAGCAATTTATAGATTATATCATTTTATTTAATACGCTATAAGATTAACCATAGTTTCTTTATTTTTTTATTTTATGATATAGAGAAATCTATGATTTGTGAATAAAGAGATATTCTTTTGTTACATGATTTTATCTTGAAATTGTCTTACTCTTTCCTTTTTCAAGCCGTTCTTTTGCTTTCTTTTTTTGTATAATACGTTTGCAAATTACTTGCGGCTAGAATTTGAGAATGTTTGAGTGAAGAGAAAGAAAATGCAATTTTTGAAAATCTTGTTAAATACAGCGTGTGCTGTATTTTTTGTATTTGACATAAGTTGGACTCATAGTGTCTTAAATGTTGCGGAATCAGGAGAAGCCTCAGTGATTGTTGCTCCTAAGATTCCTGATCGCCCTTATGAGTTTCTTATTCAGAAACTTGCGAATAAATATAATGTTCCCGTTAATTTAGCACATGCTGTTGTAAAAGTTGAAAGTAATTATAAGGCAGGTATAAAGGGGGCTGCTGGCGAAATAGGTTTGATGCAAATTAAACCCTCTACGGCACGAGGGTTGGGCTTTAGTGGTTCTGTACAGGATTTGTACGATCCTGCGACCAATCTTGAATATGGTATGCGTTATTTGGCACGGGCGTATAAACTCAGTGGTGGAAGTACGTGTGGTACAATCCTTAAATATAACGCAGGTCATGCTGCAAAAAAAATGAATTCCATTTCGGCGAAATATTGCGCAAAAGTGAAAACTTATCTGGCTTCATTAAAATAAAAACATCTGTTGAGAGAGGTTTGTCATAAAATATTTTAAGATGCTATTTTCATTGAGCAAAAAATATTTTATAAATCAATATGTCAGTCGGCTGGGCAGCCGCGCTTGTCTGATGCTGAAATATGGCAGGTGAGGAAAGTCCGGGCTCCATGGAAAGACGGTGCCGGGTAACACCCGGCGGGGGTGACCCTAGGGAAAGTGCCACAGAAAGTAAACCGCCTATTTTTATAGGTAAGGGTGAAAGGGTGGAGTAAGAGCCCACCGCGCATTCAGTAATGAATGTGGCAAGGTAAACCCCACCGGGAGCAAGACCAAATAGAAATGACGTGCAAAATTTAATTTGCAGCCGATTTCCGGGCGAGTCATTCGGGTAGGTTGCACGAGGCGGATGGTAACATCCGTCCCAGATGAATGGTTGCCATGTAAAGTGTAAGCTTTACTCTACAGAACCCGGCTTATAGGCCGACTGATATTTCATGATGATACGCGATATTTTATAAGATCGATTATATATGATCTTTTATGGAGTCTATGTGTTTGAAATGGACACTTGAGCAAAGAGTGTTTTAAAAAATTATAACATTTCTTTAAGTATAATGCGTTAGGATCTGTTTTGGGATAACTTTAGTTTTTTCGTTCATTGTGATTAATATGAAAGTTGAAGGCTAGGTTATTCTAAGATCAGTTGCCATGAGAGAGCTGTTGATTTGAGACAGCATAACTTCAAGACGGATTATTTTGATAAAGCAGGATCAAAGAGCTGAACGCCATATTCCAGTGTTGTTGCAGCCAGTTTTGACTGGGCTTATGCCATTGGTTGGAGCAAAAGTAATTGATGGTACCTTTGGTGCTGGTGGTTACACGCGCGCTTTGTTAAAGGCAGGGGCACAGGTGATCGCTCTTGATCGTGATCCTCATGCTATCAGTGCAGGACAATCGCTTGTTGAAGAATTTTTTCCACGTCTTCGTTTGGTCCATATGGCATTTTCACAGCTCGATCGTGTCGTTGAAGAGAAGGTGGATGCAGTTATTTTGGATATTGGTGTCTCTTCAATGCAGCTGGATGAAGCAGAAAGAGGTTTTTCTTTTCAAAAAGATGGTCCATTGGACATGCGAATGGCTCAGACTGGTTTTACAGCCAGCGATGTTGTCAATCATTTAAAAGCAAGGGATTTGGCACGTATTTTTAAGATATTAGGAGAAGAGCGTTATGCGGGGCGAATTGCACGGATGATTGAAAAGCGTCGTGTTGTACAGCCTTTTTTGCGTACAGGTGATTTGGCGTATGCTATCGAAGCATTGATAGGACGTAAACCGGGAGATCGTATTCATCCAGCAACACGTGTATTTCAGGCTCTTCGTATCTATGTTAATGATGAAATTGGTGAATTGGCATGTGGTTTATTTGCTGCTGAACGCGTTTTAAAAGCTGGAGGCCGTTTGGGGGTTGTCAGTTTTCATTCTCTTGAAGATCGTATGGTCAAAAGATTTTTTTCGGCTCGTTCTGGAGAATGTATGAGATCACGCTATCTGCCTGAAATGAAGGCTGCTCCAGCAACATTTTTTCCTTTGTTTAAAGGTGGGATCACGGCAACTAAAGAGGAGTTACAGAAAAATCCTCGTTCACGTTCTGCGAGGTTGCGTATTGGTGTACGGACTGAAGCAGAGGCTCTTGCAGCAGATATGAAATTATTTGGTTTAGCAGAGATTGCCAGTTTTGAAGGCAGCAAAAAATGACAGTTTTTCGTACATTTGATATGATTTTAGTGTTGATTATGATTTGTATGGCAGGACTTACTTATAAGGTAAAATATGATGTTCAAAAACGAATGAACGAAGTTCTTCATCTTGAGCATGAAATTGCTGCAGCAAAAAATACGGTAAGTTTGCTTCATGCTGAGTGGGCTGTGATGATAAGGCCTTCACGCATGCAAAAACTTGCGAAACGTTATCAGAAAGAACTTGGGTTAGAGGTTATACAGCCGCGTCAAATCGTGGAGTTTAAAGACATTCCGGTACAGGTACATGATCAAATTGAAGAAGTGATTAAACAAAATATCTTGGAAGATAATCAGGATATTTTGACAAATAATCGAGCTTCTCAGATCAATAGTGTTGTCCAAAAAGGCGCGCAGTAATGAAATCGACTTTTTTATTCTCACAGAAGAAAAAGCGCTTAAAGAATTCGTTGAATAATCATAATGTTTCTGTTCGTCGTCCCTATTCTAGTCGTCCACGTTTGCTTTTTTCGTTGTTCTGCTTTTTAATTTTATATGGAATCATGGGGGCTTGCCTTATTTCTTATGGGTTGGAAGGTGGACAGATTGAAGAAGCAAAGGGGCCAGGAATACTTCAATTGATGGCACGGCCTGATATCGTTGATCGTAATGGTCGTTTATTGGCAACAGATATTAAAACTTATTCACTTTTTGCTGAGCCACGGCGTATTATTGATGTGGATGAAACAATTGAATTGCTCTCAACAGTTTTGCCTGATCTTAATTGGCAGGAAACCTATAAGCGCTTAAAAAGAAAATCTGGTTTTTCTTGGATACAGCGTGGGTTAACACCAATGCAGAAGACGCAAATTATGGCTCTTGGTATACCAGGAATTGGTTTTCGGACTGAAATTCGTCGTTTTTATCCTGATGGACCTGTAACTTCCCATATTCTCGGTATGGTGAATGTTGATAATCAGGGCATTGCAGGTATGGAAAAATACATTGATGATGCGGGGCTGAGTGCTTTGCGTGCCGCTGGTCTTGCCATGGAAGAATCATTAAAACAAGTTCAGCTTTCGATTGATGTGCGTGTTCAGTCAATTGTTCATGATGAACTTATTCAGGCTATGAAGCGTTATAAGGCAATTGCTGCAGGAGCTGTTATTTTAAATATACATACGGGGGAAGTTTTGGCTTTGGCATCACTACCAGACTTTGATCCTGGAAATCCTGTTGAAGCTTTAAAAAGTGATCGTCTCAATCGGATGACGGCAGGAGCTTTTGAAATGGGATCGATCATTAAAAGTTTTACGACCGCTATGGCTCTTGATTCCGATATTTTTCATTTAAACAGTATTATCGATGCTTCAAAGCCAATAAAAGCAAGTAGTGGCTATACTATTCATGATTTTCATGGAAAAAATCGACCCTTAACGTTATGGGAGGTTTTTATTTATTCTTCTAATATTGGTTCTGCTAAAGAGGCGTTGGCGATAGGGATTGATAAACATCGTGGTTTTTTGCAAAAACTTGGATTACTGGATCGTCTCACAACAGAGTTGCCTGAAGTTGCCCACCCTATTGTGCCAAATCATTGGAAGGATATCCATTCTATGACGATTTCTTTTGGGCATGGTATGGCAACAACACCCTTGCAAACAGCTGTCGGGGCTGCTGCTTTAATGAATGGTGGTTGGTTAATTGCTCCGACATTTTTAAAACGGCCAAAAGAACAAACTTTGCACCATGCAAAACGGGTTTTGCAGGCTAAAACAAGTCAAAATATGCGTTACCTTTATAAATTAAATAGTGATATTGGTTCTGGACGTAATGCAAAAGTTGAAGGTTATCGTGTAGGTGGTAAGACAGGAACAGCTGAAAAAGTTGAAAATGGAAAATATTCTAAAACAAAAAATTTTAATAGTTTTCTTGCTGCTTTTCCTATTGAGGATCCTGCTTATGTTGTTTTAACAATTATTGATGAACCAAAGCCTGCTGAGGGACAGCGTTCAGCAACAGCGGGGATGAATGCTGGACCAATGCTTGCTAATATTGTTCGTCGCACAGCTAGTTTTCTTGGTGTAAAACCCGATTTTAAAAAAGAATATGAGCCTCTTTTAAGTAAAAAGAGCAATTCAAGTTTCGTTAAACAACGGTAAAATGAATATAAAGGTGCGTTATCATGTTGTTGGGAACAGTTTTTACAGAATGCGTTGAAGATGAAAGTCTTTCTTCAATAGAAATAACAGGAATAAGTGCGGATTCTCGACAAGTTTTGCCAGGCTATGTTTTTGTTGCTGTTCAAGGAAAAAAAAGTGATGGAAGACACTATATAGATGATGCGATAAAGCGTGGTGCACGAGCAATCGTTACAGATTGTCATGCTGTTCTTGAGGATTTATCTGTTCCCATTTTACGTGTTTCTAATGTTCGTCATAGTTTAGCGTTGGCAGCTGCACGTTTTTACGGTTCTCAGCCTGAAACGGTCGTTGCTGTGACTGGTACAAGTGGTAAAACATCTGTTGTCTCTTTTCTTCGGCAAATTTGGACTTATGTTGGATTTTGTGCTGCGAGTATAGGAACGGTTGGTGTTGTTTCTCCTAAACGGAATGTTTATGGTTCTCTCACAACACCTGATCCGGTCGTCTTGCACCGTCTTCTTTATGAAACTTCTCATGAAGGTGTGACACATGCAGCTCTTGAAGCTTCTTCGCATGGGCTTGATCAAGGGCGACTTGATGGAGTCCGTTTAACGGCTGGTGCCTTCACCAATTTAGGGCGAGATCACATGGATTATCACACGGGGGTAGAGGATTATTTGCGGGCTAAAATGAGGTTATTTGATACACTTTTGCCTGTATCTGCTCCTGCTTTGATTTTTGCTGATGATGTCTATTCACAAAAGGTTATTGATGTTGTCACACAAGCGCGTCGCCGTGTTTTGACAATTGGTCGTAAGGGGCAATTTATCACGATTAATCGTGTCGAACATCAACGCTCAAAACAGTGTATTGAGTGTCGTGTGGAAAACAATATTTATACATTTGTTTTGCCTTTAGCTGGAGATTTTCAGGTAGCTAATGCGCTTATGGCAGCGGGGTTAGCAATTGCAACGGGTGCTTCACCTCGTAAGGTTTTTTCTGCGCTTGAAACTTTGCAGGGGGCACCTGGGCGATTAGAGTTTGTGGGAAAGACAGAAAATAATGCGCTTGTTTATATTGATTATGCCCATAAACCAGAAGCTTTGGAGCAGGTTTTGCTTTCTGTTCGTCCCTTTACGCAAGGGCGCTTGATCGTTGTTTTTGGTTGTGGAGGAGATCGTGATCAAGGAAAAAGACCTTTGATGGGAAAAATTGCGGCGGATAAAGCGGACATTGTTATTGTAACGGATGATAATCCTCGCACAGAAATGCCAGAAAAAATACGCAAGGATATTTTACAGGCGGTGCCAACAGCAATAGAGATAGCAGATCGTGGTGAGGCTATTTCTTACGCGGTGGAGCTTTTGAAAGTTGGTGACACATTAATCATTGCTGGAAAAGGTCATGAGGATGGCCAAATTATAGGGCAGACAACTTATCCTTTTTCAGATCGTCTGAAAGCGATAGAAGCTTTAGAGGACCGAAAGAAATGACAGCTTTATGGGATAAGCAAGCACTTGTTGCTGCAATTAATGGTGTTGTAATGGGAAGCATGCCAGAAACTTTTTCTGGGGTTTCCATTGATAGCCGTACTCTTGCGGAAGGGGATGTTTTTTTCTGCATTAAGGGGCATCATCTTGATGGTCATGATTTTGCTGCGCAAGCTTATGAACGAGGTGCAGGCGTTCTTATCGTTGCGGAACACCGTTTGAGGGATATGAAAAAGATATCGGCTCCACTCATTGTCGTTCCTGATGTTTTGCAAGCCTTAGAACAACTTGCACAAGCTGCACGCAAACGTTCAAGAGCTAAGATTATCGCGGTAACAGGATCAGTGGGAAAAACAACGACAAAAGAAGCTTTGAAACAAGCTCTTGCAACGGCTGGGAATGTTCATGCGAATCTCGCTTCTTTAAACAATTGCTGGGGGGTTCCACTCACTTTAGCGCGGATGCCTATGGAGAGTGATTATGGTATCTTTGAAATTGGTATGAATCATAGAGATGAAATTCGCCCTCTGGTCAAACTGGTTTGTCCGCATGTTGCTCTCATTACGCATATTTGTGCAGGACATATGGGTTTTTTCAAAAATCTTGAAGAAATAGCAAAGGCAAAAGCTGAAATTTTTGAAGGATTAGATGAAAAAGGAATTGCCATTTTAAATGCGGATAGTGATTTTTTTTCTTATCTCGTTCAAAAAGCAAAGAAATGCGGTGTAAAGAAGATCTTAAGCTTTGGTGAGACTAAAGATGCTGATTATCAAGCGCGAGGTATACGTCTTCTAACTGATAGTACTTCTATGATTGTGCGTATTGGGGGGCGGGATAGGGAGGTTCAAATTGGTGCTCCAGGACGCCATATTGTGCAAAATAGTTTAGGGGTTATTGCTGCTTGTGATGCTATGGGGGTTGAGTTAGAGCCTGTTTTTCTTTCTTTTCGCCATTTTTCTTCTCAAAAGGGGCGAGGTGTTCGTTATCAATTGTCTTTATCAAATGGGGGTGAATTTTATCTCATTGATGAAAGCTATAATGCAAATCCTGCTTCTATGCGTGCTGCACTTGAGCTTCTTGCTACAGGACCTGTAGGGAAAGAGGGGCGGCGAATTGCTATTTTAGGGGATATGCTAGAATTAGGGGAGTATAGTGAAAAGCTTCATCGTGATTTAATAAAACCAATACGTCTTTCCGGTGCTAATCCGGTTTTTCTATTTGGTGAGGCGATGAAATCTTTAGTCAGTGATTTGTCTACTGGTGTTAAGGTTTATTATGCTGAAAATATTGAGAAAATTTTACCGATTCTTTTAGCAGAAATTTCTTCTGGGGATCTGCTTATGGTTAAATCATCCAATAGCCTTTGTTCATCAAATATTGTGACTGCATTGCTTGATCGCTATAAAGCGGTTTCTTCATAGTTTTAAGAGGTTTTTTGTACAATGATGCTGTTTTTTTCTTCGTTTAGTGATTGGCTTCCAGGTGTGAATGTATTTCGTTATATTACTTTTCGCACAATAGCGGCTATGCTTACTTCGGGACTTATCGTCTTTTTGTTTGGACCTAGCATCATTGCTTCTCTTAAATTGCGGCAGGGTAAGGGACAACCGATTCGTGCTGATGGTCCTCAAACACATTTTAAAAAGGCTGGAACACCTACAATGGGTGGATTGATGATTTTAACCGGCATTGTGGTATCGGCATTTTTGTGGTGTAATTTATCGAATATTTACTTTTGGGTATCGCTATTGGTTATGCTTTCTTTTGGGGCAATTGGATTTTATGACGATTATCTTAAGGTCACAAAACAAACAGACAAAGGATTTTCTGGGAAAGCACGGTTAAGCTTAGAGTTTTGTGTTGCCGCAATTGCGGCTTTTGTTATTCTGAAAATTGGCTCATCTGGATTCGCTTTGCCTTTTTTAAAAGATTATCTTATCAATTTGGGCTGGTTTTTTATTCCTTTTTCTGCGTTTGTCATTGTCGCGACGGGTAATGCGGTTAATTTAACGGATGGACTCGATGGGCTTGCTATTGTTCCTGTGATGGTTGCAGCTTTATCTTTTGCTCTGATTGCTTATCTTTCTGGTAATATGAATTTTGCTGATTATCTCCAAATCCATTATGTATCGGGTACAGGTGAATTGGCTGTTTTATTGGGAGCTGTTGTTGGGGCAGGGCTTGGTTTTTTATGGTTTAATGCACCACCTGCAGCTATTTTTATGGGAGATACTGGTTCATTGGCTCTTGGAGGACTCTTAGGGACTGTTGCGGTTGCTACGAAACACGAAATTGTTTTGGTTCTTATTGGTGGGCTTTTTGTTGTGGAAGCTTTTTCGGTCGTTATTCAGGTTGGTTATTTCAAATTAACAAGAAAACGCGTGTTTCTTATGGCACCGATACATCACCATTTTGAGAAAAAAGGCTGGACTGAAAGCCAAGTCGTGATACGCTTTTGGATTATTTCGATTGTTCTCGCTCTCATAGGTCTTTCAACACTTAAATTGCGGTGAGAATGTGATTTCTGTTACGTGTTATAAAGGTCAAAAAGTTGCTCTGTTTGGATTGGGACAGTCTGGACTAGCAACGGCACAAGCATTGATGTGTGGTGGTGCAGAAGTGGTGGCGTGGGATGATAGTCCTTCAAGCGTGCAAATGGCTTTTCGGCACAATATTCCAACACGAGATCTCCGTTATGAAGATTGGTCAGAATTTGTTGCATTGATTGTAGCTCCTGGAGTTCCTTTAAGTTATCCTCAACCCCATTGGGTTGTTGAAAAAGCACGAAAAAAAAATATAGAAATTATCGGTGATATTGAATTATTTGTTCGGGCGCGCCATCAATTTTTACAGCATTATGGTTTTTGTGACAAAGACGTTCCTTTCATTGCGATTACGGGGACGAATGGGAAGTCAACCACAACATCTTTACTTGCGCATTTGTTGGAAAAAATGGGCTATGATGTGCAGATGGGGGGAAATATTGGAAAGGCAATATTGACGCTTAAGCCCTTTGTTAAAAAACGTATCTATGTGATTGAATGTTCATCATTTCAAATTGATCTTACTCCCTCTCTTCAGCCGACCATTGGACTTTTATTAAATCTCACACCTGATCATATTGATCGACATGGAAGTTTTGCCTGTTATGTGCAAACCAAAAGGCATCTGATTGCTCAGGCTTCTCAGGCTTTTATTTCAGTTGATGATGCAGCTTGCCGAGTTTTATATCAACAGTTACTTCATGAGGGGAAGCAAATTGAGGCAATTTCCAAGGATCATTTTGTTGAAAATGGTTTTTATGCAGATGGGACCAAGCTCTTTTCTGTTCGTCAAGGACAGCGTCATATGCTTGCAGATCTTGCTCCTATGGCGGTGTTACGTGGGAGGCATAATGCGCAAAATGCCCTTATGGCATTAGCAACGTTGCAGGCTTTAAAAATAACCGATCCTTCTATGGACAAGCATTTAGCAAGTTATAAAGGGTTGGATCATCGTATGCAACAGGTGCGTAAAATGGGGGCGGTTTTGTTTATCAATGACAGCAAGGCGACTAATGCAGATGCAACAGCTCCTGCGCTTTCCACCTTTAATGATATTTTTTGGATTGTTGGGGGACAGGCAAAAAAGGGAGGAATAGAGTCTCTTAGAGAATTTTTTCCTAAAATTCGTAAAGCCTATTTGATTGGGAGCGCGGCGGAAGAATTTGCTCGCACTATTGGATCTTCTTTTCCCTTTTCTATGAGCTTAACTTTGAAAAATGCGGTGCGTGAAGCAGCTGTTGACGCAATAGGCTGTAAGGCAAAAGAGGTGACGGTTCTTTTATCACCTGCTTGTGCAAGTTATGACCAATTTAAAAATTATGAAATGCGAGGCGAAGCATTTGTCTCTTTTGTGATGCAGTTACAATAAAAAAAGCATCAATTATAAAAAATATTTTTGCGTTAAGACTCCAGAATCTTTTTTTGTGTAATTTAGTTTTTAAAGTGTTTGTTAAACAGGCTGGGAACTCATATCACTTTGAGACAATTTATAAAATGGATAAGGTGTGTATATCATGGTGACGCGTGCAGATAGAGATCCAATTGCTAATTGGTGGTGGACGATTGATCGCTCTATCTTTGCAGCTTGTTTAATTTTAATGGGAATTGGCATTATGCTGTCTTTTGCTGCCAGCCCCATTATTACAAAAAAAATCGGAATTGCTGATAGTTTTTATTTTGTTCGGTGGCATATTATTTTCAGCATTTTAGCATTTTTTACGATGGTTACCATTTCTTTTTTTTCGCTTTCTAATATTCGTCGTTTATGTGCTCTTTTGCTCATTGTAACGCTTGCTCTTATGGTTGCAACCTTATTTTTTGGTCCAGAATTAAAGGGAGCACGGCGATGGATTCAGCTATTTGGTTTTTCTGTACAGGCTTCAGAGTTTATGAAGCCAGCTTTTGTGGTTATGTCCGCTTGGCTTTTTTCGGAACAGATACGCAAGAGGGGAATTCTAGGTTATACGTTAGCGATTGTACTTTATGGCATTTGTTGTGTGCTTCTGGTTTTGCAGCCTGATATTGGACAAACAGTTTTAATAAGTGCAACATGGGGGGGGCTGTTTTTTATTGCTGGTGTACCTCTTACTATTATTTTTCTCTTTCTCATTTTAGGCGTTGTAGGAATTATTTTAGCTTATTTTTTTCTGCATCATGTGCGCGAGCGGATCAATGGTTTTTTGACAGGTGAAGGAGATACTTTTCAAGTGGATGTAGGACGTGAGGCTATTTTGAATGGTGGTTGGTTTGGGCAAGGTCCTGGGGAGGGAACAGTAAAACGTATCATTCCTGATAGCCATACAGATTTTGTATTTTCCGTTGCTGCTGAAGAATATGGTATTATTCTTTGTTTATTA
Organism: Bartonella sp. CB10SXKL; assembly: GCF_042195515.1. Taxonomy (NCBI): domain Bacteria; kingdom Pseudomonadati; phylum Pseudomonadota; class Alphaproteobacteria; order Hyphomicrobiales; family Bartonellaceae; genus Bartonella; species Bartonella sp. CB10SXKL. The sequence goes on from NZ_JBHION010000007.1 coordinate 58,750, forward strand.
ATTATGATGCTGTTTGGCTTTATCGTTATGCGTTCATTGTATATAGCCATGAATACACGTGATTCCTTTATACGTCTTGGTATTACTGGCATAGCAATGATGATTGGCTTTCAATCAGCTATTAATATGGCCGTTAATCTTCACTTAATTCCTCCAAAAGGCATGACATTGCCTTTTATTTCTTACGGTGGTTCTTCGATGGTGGCGATTGCGTTTTCAATGGGCATTTTGCTTAGTTTAACACGTCGTTGGCCAGAAGCACGCCTTTCAGCTTTTTCTTCCTCTTCTGTCTTGGATACCCCTTATGAATGATAAAAAAGTTATTGTTTTGGTGGCTGGTGGTACAGGTGGACATCTTTTTCCTGCTGAAGCCCTTTCTGTTGAATTAAGGAAGCGTGGATATGATGTTCATTTAATAACAGATGAAAGAGCACGACCTTTTGTTCGGTGCTTTGATGAAGAGCATATTCATATCGTTTCATCGGCAACGTTTATACGACGTCATCCTTTTGCTCTGATAAAGACGTTTTGGTCTTTGCTAAGGGGAATGGGGCAATCGTTGGCGTTGTTTTATAAATTACGTCCTGTTCTTGTTGGAGGATTTGGGGGGTATCCGAGCTTTCCTCCTCTTTTTATTGCGGCTTTAACGAGGCGTGTGACATTTATTCATGAACAAAATGCTGTTATGGGGCGTGCCAATCGGGTGTTGGCAATTTTTGTGCGTGCAATCGCTGGTGGTTTGTTGTCGCCAAATGGCGCTTATGCTCATAAAATACTTTTGACGGGGAATCCTGTCCGTGAGGCTGTGTTGAAGGCGGCCAAAATTCCTTATCATTCTTCAGAGGGGGAAAAGCCATTTAATTTTTTGATTTTTGGAGGTAGCCAAGGGGCTTCTGCTTTTTCACATATTGTTCCAGAAGCTATTGCTTTATTCGATGATAAGAACCGTAAACGTTTACGAATTGTACAGCAAGTTCGCGGTGAAGCAGGAGGGTTGATCAAAATCTACCGTGATATGGGTGTACAAGCAGAGGTTGCTCCTTTTTTTGATGATATGGCTGAACGTATGGCACATGCTCATTTTATTTTGTCGCGCGCTGGGGCTTCGTCCGTTTGTGAGATAGCGGTGATTGGTAGACCTGCTTTGCTTGTTCCCTATCCCCATGCTTTAGATCATGATCAGGCTGCCAATGCAGCTCTGCTTGCTCGTGTAGGTGGTGCGCAAATTGTATCAGAAAAAGATTTGAATGCACAAAAGCTTTTTTCTCTTTTAATGCACGCTTGTTGTGCACCCCATTTATTGGAAAAACAAGCGCTTGCTGCAAAAAAAGTTGGGCAACCTCATGCAACCCGTTGCCTTGCTGATATGGCTGAATCCTTAATTGCAGGGCGATTGTTGTCAGATATAAAAGAGGAGCTTTTAAATGAAAATGCCACTTGATATAGGCGTTATCCATTTTATCGGAATCGGGGGGATCGGTATGAGTGGAATTGCGGAGGTTTTTTATAATCTTGGCTATAAAGTTCAAGGGTCAGATCAAGTTGAAAGTGCAAATGTTGAACGTTTGCGGAAAAAGGGAATTAACGTTCATATAGGTCATTGTGCTGAAAACTTAGGGAATGCAGAGGTTGTTGTTTTTTCTACTGCCGTTAAAAAAACAAATCCTGAGTATATTGCTGCAAAGGAAAGACATTTACCGCTTGTTAGACGTGCAGAAATGCTGGCGGAGCTGATGCGGTTTCGGCGTGCAATTGCGGTGGGTGGTACACATGGTAAAACAACAACCACATCAATGGTTGCAGCCCTTCTTGATGCTGGTCATTTTGATCCAGTGGTGATTAATGGCGGTATTATTAATGCTTATGGTACGAATTCTCGTACAGGAGATGGCGATTGGATGATTGTTGAAGCTGATGAAAGTGATGGTACATTTTTAAAGCTGCCTGCTGATATTGCTGTTATTACTAATATTGACGCTGAGCATTTGGATCATTATGGAAGTTTTGATGCTGTGCGTGAGGCTTTTCGGCAATTCGTAGAAAATGTTCCCTTTTATGGTTTTGCTGTTTTGTGCCTTGATCATCCAGAGGTTCAGTCATTGGCGGGCCGTATTGATGATCGTTGGGTGATCACTTATGGTGCAAATCCACAAGCAGATGTTCGTTTTCTTAATCTTTCGATGGATGGTCAAAAAACGCATTTTGATGTTCTTGTTCGCTCACGCAAAACAGGAAGAAAGATTGAGTTGAAAAATATGCTTTTGCCTATGGCAGGGCAGCATAATGTTGCCAATGCAACGGCGGCGATTGCTATTGCGCATGAACTTGGCATTTCAAATGAAGCTATAAAAAGGGGCTTAGCAGAATTTGGCGGAGTAAAACGGCGTTTTACGCGAACAGGAAGTTGGCGTGGCATTGAAATATTTGATGATTATGGACATCATCCTGTCGAAATAAAGGCTGTTTTGCGTGCTGCACGTGAGAGTGCAAAAGGGCGTGTTATTGCGATTGCACAACCCCATCGGTATTCACGTTTGTATCATTTATTTGATGATTTTGCTGCTTGTTTTAATGATGCAGATACAGTGTTGATTACGCCCGTTTATGCGGCTGGTGAAGAGCCTATTGTAGGATTTGGTTCTCAAGAATTGGTAGAGCATATTAAAATGGCGGGTCATCGTGATGTGCGCTTGATACATGGTTTGGAAGATGTTGTGTCTCTTGTCTCAAAATTTGCTCAGGCAGAGGATTATGTTGTTTTTCTTGGTGCTGGCAATATCACACAATGGGCTTGTGCGTTGCCTCATCAGTTAGCGGTATTGGATGGTCATGATAAATTTTCAGCACATTGATGGTGAGGCGCTATTGGCGCAATTGCAACCATTGTTGGGTGGCGTGAGAGGAAAACTTACACCTAATGTTGAGATGCGTAAGGTAACGTGGTTTCGCACGGGCGGATTGGCAGAGCTTTTTTATCAGCCTGTTGATGAAGAAGATTTGGCTCTCTTTCTTCAAAATTTGCCTGAATTTGTTCCTGTAACAATTGTCGGTATCGGTTCTAATCTTCTGGTGCGTGATGGGGGGGTTCCTGGTGTTGTGATTCGTCTTTCGCCAAAAAGTTTTGGGCAAGTGAAGCAGGTTTCTCCAAAAGGCTTTTTAGTTGGTGCTGGTGCGGCGGATAAACATTTAGCTGCTGCCGCTTTAGAAGCTGAGATTGCAGGTTTTCATTTTTATCATGGTATTCCTGGAGGTCTTGGAGGAGCTCTCAAAATGAACGCTGGTGCGAATGGTGTTGAAACCGCAGCGCGTGTTGTCGAGGTCTATGCGCTGGATCGTAAAGGGCAACGTCATATCTTGAGTGTGAAAGATATGCATTATTCCTATCGCCATTGTGATGTTCCTAAAGATTTTATTTTTACGGCTGCTTTATTGGAAGGAAAACTCGGCAATAAAGATGATATTCGTGCTGCTATGGATGAAGTTGCCCTCCACAGAGAAACAGTGCAACCTATTCGTGAAAAAACAGGGGGGTCAACTTTCAAAAATCCTGGGAATGGATCTGCGTGGCGCGTGATTGATGAAGCAGGGTGTCGTGGTTTACGGATTGGTGGCGCTCAAATGAGTGAAATGCACTGTAATTTTATGATTAATACAGGGCAAGCAACAGGATATGATCTTGAAGCATTGGGAGAAACAGTGCGTGCACGTGTTTTTGCAAATTCAGCCCACCTTTTACAATGGGAAATAGAGCGTATTGGTCAATTTGAGCGTGGTCGAAGTGTTTCTCCTTTTGATCCATTTCATTGATTTATTGTTCACTAAAAAAGTGAAAATAAAAAATTGAGTCATTTCAAAGAGATAATAAAAAATTTCTATTAAGAATCAATAAATTAACAAAGAATCTCTTGCATCAGGCTTTTGAGTCTGATTCATTATGCAAAATGCTAGGTTATTGATTCGCAAGGATAAACTTTGTTTTTCCTGTATATGGTGCTGATGTATTCTATATAGACTACATATAGTATGCGAAAGAGGGTGATTTATTATGAAAGATAAACATATAGCTGTGTTAATGGGAGGTTTTTCTTCTGAGCGGTCTGTAAGTTTATCTTCAGGGGCGGCTTGTGCTGATGTTCTAGAGGTACAGGGGTATCGCGTGAGCCGCGTGGATGTTGATGCTCGTATTGCTTCTGTTCTTGAACAGTTGCAGCCCGATATTGCCTTCAATGCATTGCATGGTCCATTTGGTGAAGATGGCCGGATTCAGGGGATTCTTGAATATTTAAAAATTCCTTATACTCATTCTGGCGTGATGGCATCTGCTTTGGCAATGGATAAGGGACGTGCAAAAATTATCGTTGCAAATGTTGGGGTTTGTGTTGCTCCTTCTCGTATCATGAGCCGCTTTGCTTTGGGCCGAACGCATCCCATGGAGCCTCCTTATGTAATTAAACCTGTGTGTGAAGGATCAAGTTTTGGTGTTGTCATTGTCCAAGGAAATGAAGCTGTACCGCCGCATAATATTGGGGGAGCTGAGTGGGGATATGCCGATGAGGTGATGATTGAAAAATATATTCCTGGTCGTGAATTGACTTGTGCTGTTTTGGGGAATGAAGTGCTGGATGTGTGTGAAATTCTTCCCGATAAAAACTTTCCATTCTACGATTATGACTCAAAATATAAAACGGGTGGTTCTCTTCACATTTGTCCTGCACAACTTTCACTAAATATTTACCAAAGTGTGCAAAGAATGTCTTTAGCAGCCCATCAGGCGATAGGGTGTCGAGGTGTTAGCCGTTCTGATTTTCGTTTTGATGAAAAAACGGGAGAGTTGATTTGGCTTGAAATTAATACGCAACCCGGTATGACATCGACGTCTCTTCTTCCTGATATTGCAAAAGCGAGCGGCCGTACTTACGGCGATATTGTTCAATGGATGGTGGAGGACGCATCATGTATGCGTTGAATGTTAGTAAAACAAATGTTCCGATGGAGGTGCTTTCAGTGCCGGCTTTGCCACGTCTTTATCGTCGTTTTCTTCGGTTTATGTTTGAGTTTGTTTTTGTTAATATTCATATTCCACGCCATTTTGGCTCTTTTGCTGTTGTATGGTTTTTCTTTGTTACGGCTTTTTATGGACTTTCATCAAGTGGTCAGATGGCTGTGATCGTAAACACGATCATATTGGATAGTAGTTTTGTGGTCACTCATGTTGATATAAGCGGTAATAAGCGCTTGGCAAAGCAGGATATTTTTAAAATTTTAAAACTTGATGTTGCGCCTTCTATATTCACTTTTGATGTTGAAAGAGCGCGTTCTCTTTTGGAAAAACAGGCTTGGGTGCAATCGGCTAATGTTCAGAAAATTTATCCTAATAAAATGCGCATTTCCATCGTGGAGCGTGAACCCTATGCCATTTGGCAACATGATGGCATAATGGATATTGTTGATAATACAGGTCGTGTCATTGTGCCTTTTAAAGGGGAAATTGTTCGGGATTTACCTCTTGTGGTTGGGCAGGGGGCACAAAATGCTGCTAAAGTGTTTATTCAAGCGCTGTCAGTCTATCCGGAAGTATATGATCGTATTCGTGCTTTTGTGCGGGTAGGTGATCGACGTTGGGATCTTGTTTTGAATAATGGAATGCGCGTTATGTTGCCTGAAAATGGTGCTCTTGAAAGGCTTTCTTCTCTTTTTTCGTCCGGTACAATGCAAGATCTTTTATCTCGCGATATTCTCAGTGTTGATTTACGTCTTGCTGATCGAATTACTGTTTCTTTATCAGATGAAACGTTGGAGCGTTATCATGCTACTGTAGCAGAAGAAGAACGTATTTTAAAAGCGCGAAAGGCAGGAAGCCTATGATGCTACTCAGATCACATCATTTGAAGGGGCGTAAAACACGTTTTTTAACGGTACTTGATGTCGGTTCAAGTAAGATTGTTTGTCTTATTGCTTGTTTGCGTCCTTTGAAGCATGCACACTATTTACATGGTCGTACACATTCTACGGAAATTCTAGGCTTTGGAGTGCAGCGTTCACGTGGTATTAAATCCGGTGTTGTCATGGATATGTTTGCAGCAGAACAATCAATAAGATTGGCTGTTGATGCGGCAGAAAAAATGGCGGGTTTGGTGGTGGATTCAGTGATTGTGAATTTTTCCTCAAGTCGATTACAAAGTGCTTTGATTAATGGAAAGGTCCATTTGAATGGTCGTGAAGTCACCAAGCGTGATATGCGTATGGCCTTTTCAGATGTTTCGCGTAAAGCCTTTGATGCTGAACGTCATGTTATGCACTCAGTTCCAGTTTCTTATGTATTGGATGGAGATAAAGGAATTTTTGATCCTATTGGCATGGCAGGGGAAACATTTGGTGTCGACGTGCATGTGGTAACAGCAGAAACAGCCTCTTTGCGTAATTTAGAAACTTGTATTAATCGTGCACATTTGAGTGTTGAAGCAATGGTTGCTACTCCCTTTGCAAGTGGTCTTGCTGTCTTGATGAATGATGAGGCGCATTTAGGGGCTGCGTGTATTGATTTTGGTGGTGGAACAACAACATTTTCAGTGTTTTTTGAAGGAAAATTTATTCATGCGGATGCTCTTGCTGTTGGGGGGCATCATGTCACTCTTGATGTTGCGCGCGGATTTTCTATGTCTTTAACAGAGGCGGAACGTTTAAAAGTTGTTTATGGTTCAGCACTTTTAACAAGTGCTGATGAGCGGCAAATGATTAATGTAGCAGAAATTGGGAGTGAACAGCGTGAAACTCAATATCCTCGCGCGGTTCTTGGGCGTATCATTCGTGCGCGTGTTGAAGAAATTTTAGAAATGGTCCGTGATTGTTTAAATCGTTCTGGTTTTGGTCACATCATTGGTAAACGTGTTATTTTGACGGGGGGAGCAAGCCAGTTAACAGGATTGCCAGAAATGGCACGTACTATATTAGGAAGAAATGTTCGTATCGGGCGGCCTTTAGGTATTTCGAGGCTTCCTTCTCTTGCAAAAGGGGCGGCGTTTACATCTGCTGTTGGGTTGTTAATTTATCCGCAATTGGTGGGTTTTGAAGAAAAAACAATGCAGGCGGCAGGAAATCATTTATCGATGGGCACGCGTGGGTATTTTCAGCGTGTTGGTGAGTGGTTGCGTGAGAGTTTTTAGTTAAGTCTAGTTGGATAAATTTCATCGCTTTGGCTTGCGGTGTCTTATGAGAAGGAAAAGAAAATGACGATTAATCTGCATCGGCCAGATATCGCGGAATTGAAGCCACGCATTACCGTTTTTGGTGTTGGAGGTGGTGGCGGGAATGCCGTGAATAATATGATAAATGCTGGTCTTCAGGGAGTTGACTTTGTTGTTGCAAATACGGATGCACAGGCTTTGGCTATGTCAAAGGCTGAACGTGTTATCCAACTTGGGGCAGCTGTGACAGAAGGTTTGGGTGCTGGGGCTTTGCCGGAAGTTGGACAAGCGGCGGCAGAGGAATGTATTGATGAAATTATTGATCATCTTGCAGACTCTCATATGGTTTTCATTACTGCTGGTATGGGGGGAGGAACTGGAACAGGAGCTGCTCCCGTTGTTGCTCGCGCAGCGCGTGAAAAAGGTATTTTGACTGTTGGTGTTGTGACAAAGCCGTTTCAGTTTGAAGGCGCACGTCGTATGAAAACGGCAGAGGCTGGTATTGAAGAATTACAAAAGTCTGTCGATACATTGATTGTTATACCCAATCAAAATCTTTTCCGTATTGCAAATGATAAGACAACGTTTGCTGATGCTTTTGCTATGGCTGATCAAGTGCTTTATTCTGGTGTTGCTTCCATTACGGATTTGATGATTAAAGAGGGTTTAATTAACCTTGATTTTGCTGATGTTCGTTCTGTTATGCACGAAATGGGGCGAGCCATGATGGGAACGGGTGAGGCATCTGGTGATGGGCGTGCTTTGGCTGCGGCTGAAGCTGCTATTGCAAACCCACTGTTGGATGATACCTCTATGCGTGGGGCGCGTGGTTTACTGATTTCTATTACAGGTGGTCGTGATATGACTCTCTTTGAGGTTGATGAAGCTGCTAATCGTATTCGTGAAGAAGTGGATGCTGATGCGAATGTGATCTTTGGCGCTATTGATGATGAGTCATTGGAAGGTGTTATTCGTGTTTCTGTGGTTGCCACCGGTATTGATCGTGAAGTTAGTGATGTTGTTCAGTCCTCTCATCCTCAGATTCAAAGACCTGCTTCTTCAATACGCAAGAGCGATCCTGGAACGTCACACAGTTCTTTTCATGTTCAGTCATCGCCTCTGCGTTCTGAGTCAATGGTAGAAGTGATCGAATCACTTGAAATAGAGAAGGGTAAATCAACCGGAGAACAGTTCCGTCCCAAAAGTCAAATTTTTGCACAACCTGCAGAAGCAATGACGACACGAAGTGCCACGAATGCTGTTGCGTATGGTTCAAATGCTGTTCAGGAACAGAGATCCAATGTGCCTCGTATGCAAGTAAGCCGTGGTTCTCAACAGGCGATGACGGCTCCTGTGAGTATGGAGGCAACAGCACATGTTCTTGATGAGATGACAGGGGTTGTGAAGCAAAAAGAAAAGCCAGTGCAACCAAAACAAATGCAACAAATGCAAGCGCGCGCTCCAATGCGTATGCCTGAGTTAAAGGATTTTCCTCCTGTTGCTCATGGACAAAGTCAAAGAACATTTGTGACTGATCAAGGTCCTCGTAATCTTTGGCAGCGTTTGAAACAGAGCTTGACACATCGTGAAGAAGCTGAGCCAGAAGCGAGGCTGGAGCCTGCTGTTAGATCATCTCAGCAGAAAGAGTCTCATGTTTACAATAAAAATTCTCAGGCGCTTTCTCAAGATGCTTCTGTGTATGTTCCACGTCGTTCTGGTGAGCTGCACCCTCAGGTACCACAAGATCAACGTACTTTTATAAGTGAAGAAGATCAGTTGGAAATACCAGCATTTTTACGTCGTCAGGCAAATTAATTGATGAAAAGTGAGATAAAGTAAGAAAAATTATTATTTCTTTAATGATCAGTCAAAAATTATACAGTAAAATATATTGCTGTTTTTTTGATAAAATACTTTGTTTTAAAAAAAACCGCTTATTATAAGCGGTTTTTTTTTATTATTTACTATGAATATTCTTTATAATTTTATAAATTTTGTTAAAAGATGTACAAGCAATTTAATAAAATGATTATGATGAATTTAGTACCAAAATATCAGTCTACTCTTAAAAAAGCAGTAACATTTAAGGGGATTGGCGTTCACAGTGGCTGTTTGTCAGTGGTAAAGGTTTGTCCAGCGGATGTTGGGTGTGGTATTGTTTTTAAGCGTTGTGGATTAGACGGAACAGAGAAAATATTTCAAGCTCATGCATCGCAAACAGGAGAAACTGAATTATCAACAGTACTTGGAGATGGAGATGTAAGGGTTGAAACAATTGAACATTTGATGGCAGCAATTGCTGCTTATAATTTGGATAATCTTGTTATTGAAGTGTCACATAATGAGATTCCTATTTTGGATGGTTCAGCGTGGCTATATTGCCAAGCTTTTGAAGATGTTGGTATTGTACAGCAAAATGCGTTGCGTTCTTATTTCATTATAAAAAAGCCGGTGCGAGTTGAAGGATCTCATGGTGTTGCAGAGCTTTTGCCATTCGATGGACGTCGTTTTGATATAACGATCTCTTTTCCTTCTTCTGCTATTGGTAAGCAACATTTCAGTTTTGATCTTACCACACGAGGGTTTAGGGATGATTTGTCACGTGCGCGCACTTTTGGTTTTATCAAAGACGTGGAAGAATTAAGGCTTTCTGGAAAGGCGAGAGGTGCTTCTTTGGAAAATTCTCTTGTTATCGACCTTAATGATAAAATTTTAAATCCCGATGGTCCTTATTGGGAGAATGAATGTGTTCGGCACAAGATGCTTGATGCGATTGGTGATACTGCTTTGCTGGGAGCACCTTTTATTGGATTATTTCGTTCTTATTGTAGTGGGCATAGAATTAATGCGCAATTGGTGAAAGCTGTTTTGGCAGACGAATCATATTACCAAAAAAGCTTTTTAGGGAAAGAGTAAAAGAAAATTGACAAGATTTTTTTATCGTTTATTTGATTTTTAAGGGGATGATTGACCTAAACTGCTAAATTGGTTATGTGGATTTTAAAGTGATATGGTATAAAAACTTTAATAAATTGTTTTTGCTACAAGGTGATATTCTCTGGAGGCCGGAAAAACTATGAAAAAATCTCATGTGTGCATTGGAAATATGACATATAGAAAATCTAACATTGTACGCAAGATATTGGGGGTGGTACTTTTAGGAAGCACCTGTATGTTAGCGGGATGTCTCTTTAAAGAGAAAAAAACCCTTGATCCATCTGCTTATGTTTTGAAAATAGAGCCACCAGATGTTCTCTATAATCAGGCGCTTGCTAGCCTTGAAAGTGGGCGGCTTGGGGATGCATCGAAGAAGTTTTTGAAGATTGAAAAACAGTACGCTTATACAGACTGGGGGCGTAAATCTTTGGTCATGGGTGCTTTTACTAATTATCGACTCGGAAAGTATGATGATTCAATTAGTATGGCTCAACGCTATATTACTCTTTATCCAGGGTCGACTGACTCGGCTTATGCGTATTATATTATTGGTCTTTCTTCTTTCCGTCGGATTCCTGATGTTACACGTGATCAACGTGATACGAAACGTGCTATTGCTGCTATGCAGCTTCTTATAGAGCGTTATCCTAATTCTGAGTATGTCAAGGATGCTAAGGATAAAATCCGTTTTGGTCGCGAACAGCTGGCTGGTAAAGAAATGCAGATTGGCCGTTATTATGAAGAGGGGCGGCGTTACCTTGCGGCAAGTAGACGGTTTCGTACCGTGGTTGAAGAGTATTCTGATACAAATCAAATTGAAGAAGCGCTTTTCCGCTTGACTGAGGTTAATCTTGCTCTCGGCTTAACGGCGGAAGCACAGACGGCAGCAGCTATTTTAGGACGTAATTATCCCAAAAGTGAGTGGTATAAATTTTCTTATAATCTCTTGCAGAAGAATAAAATATCGCCACGTGAGCATAAATCTTCTTGGATCTCAAATGCTTTAGGTGGTGATAAGAAGAGGGTACGTTGATTCTCTATGTTGGTACAGCTTTCGATTCATAATATTGTTTTGATCGAAACGCTTGATATTCATTTTACGGCGGGGTTGACGGTTTTAACTGGAGAAACAGGTGCGGGGAAGTCTATTCTCCTTGATGCTTTATCACTTGCTCTAGGGGGGCGGGGTGATGCTTCGCTTGTGCGTCATGGTGCTGACCGCGGGCAGGTCACAGCTGTTTTTGATGTGTCTGTTTCACATCCTGCACGTCAACTTATTCGTGAGAATGGTCTTGATGATGAGGGTGATATTATTTTACGGCGTGTGCAATCAAGTGATGGACGTAGCCGTGTTTTTATCAATGATCAGGTGTCTAGTGTTGCATTGATGCGGAGTGTTGGCCGTTTGCTGGTTGAAATCCATGGACAACATGATGATCGTGCGCTTGTTGATGTTGCTACACATCGCCAATTATTAGATGCCTTTGGTGGTCTTGAAGATGAAGTGGAAAATTTGCGTCAGTGTTATCACTCATGGCGTGAATTTGAGGAGCGTTTGCAACGGCAGCGTCTTAAAGTAGAGAGTGCCGTACGTGAGGTTGATTATCTTCGTGCGTGTGTAGAAGAGCTTGAAAAGCTTGATTTTAAAGTTGGTGAAGAGGAAGCTCTTTCTCTTCGTCGTGCTGATATGCTTAAATTAGAAAAAATAGCGACAGATATTAAAGAAGCGGATGATCTTTTAACGGGTCAAAAATCACCAATCCCAGTACTTTCTAATTTGGTGAGGCGTTTGGAGCGGAAAATTCCTGAGGCGCAAGAACTTATTGTACCAGTGGTGAAATCTATTGATGAGGCATTGCATGCACTTGCAACAGCACAAGAAGGTATTGAGACGGCAATACGAGCATTAGATTTTGAACCTGATGAATTGGAACGGATAGAAGAGCGTCTTTTTTCTCTTCGGGGTTTTGCTCGTAAATATCAAGTTTCAGCGGATGAATTGATTCAGTTACGCGATAAAATGGATGCAGAACTCGCTGATTTTGAAGAGGCTCAGACTATATTGACACGCTTTGAAGATGAGGCAAGACAAGCACAAAAAAAATATGATATGTTAGCGCAAGCGTTGTCAATAAAACGTCAAGAGGTTGCAAAGCACTTGTCTGAAAGCGTGATGACTGAGCTACCGGCATTGAAATTAGAGAGGGCTGAATTTATTGTTGAAATGCAAAGTGATATGGAAAAGCGGAGTGCAGAGGGATGTGATCGTGTTGAATATTGGGTACGAACAAATCCTGGCACACGGGCCGGTCCCATGCTTAGTGTGGCTTCTGGCGGTGAATTATCTCGTTTTTTGCTGGCATTAAAAGTTGTTTTATCTGATCGAGGATCAGCACCGACGCTGATTTTTGATGAAATTGATACAGGCGTTGGGGGGGCTGTTGCAGCGGCTATTGGGCAACGGTTGCAACGCTTATCAGAACATGTCCAAGTTTTCGCTATTACGCATGCTCCACAGGTTGCATCGAAAGCGCATGGTCATTTTCTTATTTCAAAAATTGAGAGTCATGATAAAGGACGCTTTGTTACTGCGATTCATAAAATGGAAGAGCATGAGCGTGCAGAAGAAATTGCCCGTATGTTGGCTGGAGAACAGATTACTGAAGAAGCGCGTGCAGCGGCTCAAAAGCTTCTAGCATAAAGGTAATTAGTCAGCGATAAAAATACTGGAAAGCTTGTATTTATTGAGATTCACTTGATGAGGATGCGTGTGGAAATCCTTGTGGCAGTGCTTGTAATTTGGAATAGATTTTATGAACAAAGATGCAGATAAAAATCTCACAGCTGTTGAAGCAGAACGTGAATTAGAGTGGTTGGCAAAAGAAATTGCACGTCATGATGTGCTTTATAATCGTGATGATCAGCCTGAAATTTCTGATGCAGAATATGATGCTTTGCGCCGCCGTAATGCAGAAATTGAAGCTCTTTTTCCAGAGCTTATACGTATTGATTCTCCTTCACATAAAATTGGGGCACCAATTTCTGAAAAGTTTGAAAAATCTGTTCATGCACAGCCTATGCTTTCACTTGATAATGCGTTTAGCTCTGAAGATGTTAGTGAATTTGTTGAGCGTATTCGTCGTTTTTTACGGCTTCCAGAAACACAAGTGTTGGAAATAACAGCGGAGCCAAAAATTGATGGTTTATCTTTGTCTTTACGCTACGAAAAGGGGCGGCTTGTGCGTGCGGCAACGCGTGGGGATGGAACTGTCGGTGAAAATGTGACGGCAAATGCCCGAACAATTGCTGATATTCCACAAGTTTTACAAAGTGATTTTCCTGATATCATTGAGGTTCGCGGTGAAGTTTATATGGGGCGGGAAGATTTCCAAGCACTGAATATCAGCCAACAAGAGAAGGGAAAGTTAACTTTTGCCAATCCTCGAAATGCGGCGGCTGGTTCACTCCGTCAGCTTGATTCACGGATAACCGCTAGCAGAAAACTTCAATTTTTTGCTTATGCTTGTGGTGAGGTGAGTGAAATATTGGCAGAAAGTCAAATGGAGATGATGAAAAAGCTAAAAGAATATGGCTTTGTTATCAATCCATTAACAAAAGTCTTTAAGACAGTAAAAGAAATTATTTCGTATTATCACGATATCGAAGAATGCCGTCATTCTTTAAGCTATGATATTGATGGCATTGTTTATAAGGTTAATGATTTGATGCTCCAAAAGCGTTTGGGGTTTGTTTCTCGTTCGCCGCGTTGGGCTATCGCCCATAAATTTCCAGCAGAAAAAGCGATAGCGCTTTTGGAAGATATTGACATTCAAGTTGGTCGCACGGGAGCTTTGACACCTGTTGCACGTCTTACGCCTATTACTGTTGGTGGAGTGGTGGTGACCAATGCTAGTTTGCATAATGAGGATTATATTAAGGGAATTGGTCATAAAGGAGAGCCCATTCGTGAAGGACGTGATATCCGTGTAGGCGATAGCGTGATTGTACAACGTGCTGGTGATGTGATCCCTCAAGTTATTGATGTTATCATTGAAAAACGCCCGAAAGATGCTGCTGTTTTTATTTTTCCTCATTTGTGCCCAGCTTGTGGGAGTCATGCTGTTCGTGAAGTGGGAGAAGCCGTGCGTCGCTGTACAGGGGGGCTTATTTGTCCGGCACAAGCGATTGAACGTATTCGTCATTTTGTTTCACGCAATGCTTTTGATATTGAGGGCTTGGGTAAAAAACAAGTGGAGTTCTTTTTCCATGTTCAAGATGAAGCGCTTTGTATTCATACACCAGCCGATATTTTTACGTTACAACGGCGCCAAGAAAAATCTTTGATACGTTTGGAAAATATGGAAGGTTTTGGTACTGTTTCAGTGCGGAAATTGTATGATGCCATTAATGCGCGCCGAGAAATTTCTTTGAGCCGTTTTTTGTTTGCATTGGGGATTCGTCATGTTGGCGAAGTGAATGCACGCCGCCTTGCACGTGCTTATAAAAATTATACAGCTTTTGAGATCGCGGCTATGGAAGCACTTATGCCATGTGATAAGAAAAATGAAGAAGGAAATGAGGCTTGGATGGAGCTTACCAATATCGAAGGAATTGGACCACAGGTAGGGAGCGCAATTGTTGATTTTTATCAAGAAGCGCATAACCGTGAGATTTTATCTGTTTTGCTTGAAGAAGTAACACCTCTTGATGAAGAGCCTATCATAGCAGATTCTTCACCAATAGCGGAGAAGATCATTGTTTTTACAGGAACTTTGTCGCATATGTCACGCGATGAAGCAAAAGCATTGGCAGAGCGATTAGGGGCTAAAACATCTGGTTCACTTTCTAAAAAAACAGATCTTCTTGTTGCAGGACCTGGAGCGGGCTCCAAATTGGCTAAAGCTGAAGAATTAGGTGTTGAGGTTATCGATGAAGAGGTTTGGCTACAGCTGATTGAGAAACATAATATTTAAAGGGTGTTTCCCAGAAGATCGTATACTGTTGATATGATTATCTTTCTTACATTTTTTGGGGGGATGAAATCAAAAAGGGGATAATAGGAGCTGTTTTTTGCAAAAATAGAGCGCCATATACTTTGATATTTATTAAGTTATTAAAATAATTAACGTTGAACTTAAATATTAAACTTAAACTATTATGATGAAGAATATGCAAGGTTATTATTAGTAAAAGATATAAATTATTACTGTGAAGAAAGGTAAAATTTTTGAACAAATATGTAGAATTTAATCCAAAATGCCGTAATAGAAATGTAACGCGGAAGATTACAAAATATAATAAAACATTCCGCTATAAATGAATAAGGGATATAAATGCGAGTTGTTTATTATGTTGAATTTATAAAAGATTACTGGTACCTATACTTATCAGGCATTATTAGATGGTACACTTGTCCAATTTCATTACAAAATTTCGGATATTCGCTAATGCGTCTAGCAGCATAATTTTTTTCCTGACTTCCTTCATCTCTCTCAAATTTCTCAGCATAGGAAATTTCGTTTATTAGAGCTAGTATTTGGATTGAGAATATTTCAGAATTAAATACCATTCGTGCGTATCTAAACATTGGATCTGTCGAGTTCATGACCAAATTTTTTGCCCAAATGAAATCGTTTTCTTTCCAATTATATTGAGAACGTAGCTTATGTATGTAGGTAGGTAGGGATAATGCTGGAAATTTTTTATTGTACTCTCCCTGTAATAAGTCCACAAGGCATGCACACCAAACAACTTTCGCATGGATAAGATTTATATTTTCAGGAATTAGTACTACCATCCCAGGGCTTAGAACATGATATACACCATAACTCTTATTATCCAGATATTTTTTTGCAATTTCTAGGCGCTCTTCGTATATATTATCAGGATATTGTGTCTTTACGTACTCTTCGTATAATTTATCGTACTGATTTGGAGTAATGACTTGATTTTCAGAAAATAAAGCAATAGGAATTCGCTTAAATTTAGTAATTTCCTTCAATACAGAAGGCCCAATATAGTATCCAAATAATAATATTACGGAACAAAATAAAATTATACGCCTTAGGATAGTCACTTTATTTCTAAAATACTGGATAAGGAAAGGATATAGATTACTAAGATCTGTGCTTAAGATTTTGTTAACTAACAAGCTATAAGACACACGTTTTATTGTGTATTTTTCAGAGCATTTGTAAAACTCTGTAGAGAGTTTGAATCTTCTTTATTTACGTGACTGTTTTTGTGTTATCTAGTTTTTCATATCCTCTGTTATTGTTGTTAATTTTTAGCTGAATAACACATTCAGGTCAAAACACATGCCTCCATATATGTTGTTTTTATACTGTGTAGTTGGAAACTATCTATATTGTGGGTAACTTTTTTTCAACAGTAAGTAATAGTCTAGAAAATAATATTTTACTGTTAACTATGCAAATAAATAAAAAACTTTAACGCTGATGTTATCATCATGCTCCTTCTTTTAATTCTAACTTAATTTTATTTCATAGCAGATTCTATTTTATTGTAGCAATATGTATTATAATTAATTACAACTATTGAAAATGATTCAAGAATTAAAATAATATAAATTATCATTGTGAAGCAAACAAAAAGGTAAAATTTATTCGAATAAATATGCAGAATTTTTGAATCCAAACAGCGTAATAAGCTGGTTATAATAGGTGTTTTAGAAATACGATGCGAAGGATTACAAAATATAACGAGAGTTTCCATATAAAGAAACTAGGGATATGGTAGTGTCTAGATGGTAATACCCAAAATAAGCATTACCACGTGCAGGCGTATCTCACTCTGCTTCACCTAGGTCAGTGTTTGCCATATCAGAAAAAACGTGAAGTATCTTGTAGAAATATTTTTTGTATTTCCTGACGCAAGTACATATTTTTCTCTAAAAAAAGACGGTGCTGTTTTTGTAGAAAGGGTAAAAGTTATAGGTTGCTTGATTTAAAGGGGCATTGTTGCTTCTTTTGCCCATTTTTTATCTTCTTCATTTAAGTAAGGTGCATTCATCTGATAAACGCGCGCATGGTAATCATTGAGCCATTGCCGTTCTTCTTGTGTCAAAAGCTCTGGAAGGATTAACCGTCGATCAATGGGGCAATGTGTGAGTGTCTCAAACGAGAGCATTTCTATATCTCCACCATCAATTTTTTGTGCTGGCTTTACTATCATCAAATTTTCAAGACGGATACCAAAAGCACCTTCGCGATAATATCCTGGTTCGTTTGAAAGAATCATACCGGAGATGAGTTCTTGGCATCCTTTGCGGGAAATATTTTGTGGTCCTTCATGAACAGAAAGATAAGACCCAACACCATGACCGGTGCCATGAGCATAATCAAAACCAGCTTTCCACAATGCAATGCGTGCTAGAATATCAATGTCTTGTCCACGGGTTCTTTTGGGAAAGCAAGCAGTTGAAAGAGTAATCATGCCCTTGAGAACAAGAGTGAAACAGCGTTTTTCTTCTTCTCCAATATTCCCAATTGCTACTGTACGTGTGACATCTGTCGTTCCATCACGATATTGGCCACCTGAATCAACAAGATAAAGTTCACCAGCATTGAGTTGTTTATTTGTTTGTGTTGTTACACGATAATGAATAATGGCGCCATTTTCTCCTGCTGCTGAAATTGTATCAAAAGAAAGATCTTTAAGTTTTTCTCCCATTTCGTTTGCTGTATTTATGCGAAATTCTTCTAATTTTTGAGCAGCAGAAATTTCACTTATTGATCCTGGTATTTGTTTATCTAACCAAGAAAAAAAACGGGTTAGGGCAACACCATCGCGTAGATGCGCTTTGCGTGCGCCATTGAGTTCTGTGTCATTTTTAATGGCACGTGGTAGAGCAGCAGGATCGGTAAGTGTGATAAAAGAGCTATTTTTTTCTTCAATAACAGTTCGTAATTTTTCGCATGTTAGCTGTGGATCTAAGGCAAACACGGTCCCTTTTTGAACATACTCTTTGATCTTGGGAATAAGCTGTTCTGGTTCATATAATTTTGCATAACGTTCCAGATATTGTTTCTGTTCTACACCAAGTTTTTTGCTGTCAATGAATAAGGCTGGTGTTTCGTTAAGTGGAATGAGAGCAAAACAAAGGGAAAAAGGCGTGTTGGAAACATCATTGCCCCGTATATTGAATGTCCATGCAATGGAAGAGGGGTCTGTAAAAATAAAAGCATTTGCATGAGTTTGCTGTATATCTTTGTAAATCAAAGCGAGTTTTTCATCTGTATCGCACCCAGCATATTTGAGAGGGTGAATTGATAAGGCAGATTGTGGTAACTTTGGTTGATTATGCCAGAGCAAATCAATGGGATTATGTGGAACTTCTACAAGTTTTCCACCTGCTTTCATTTCTAATGCGTTTCTCAATGCATCGGTGGCAGCAATCGTGTGGAGCCATGGATCAAAGCCAATAGAAAGTTTTTGACCATTTTTTTCAAGCCATTGTGAGGGAGGACAAGTTATGAGATCTTCATAATTAAAAATATCAGGATCAGTTTGTTGGCGAACTTGGAGCTTATATCGCCCATCTGTAAATATGATGGCTTTGTTTTTTAAAATCAGTGCAATCCCAGCTGATCCAGTAAAGCCGGTTAACCAGCTAAGGCGTTGAGCATGAGGGGGGACATATTCTCCTTGATGCTCATCGCACCGCGGAACAAGAAAACCATCGAGTCCAAGGTGATCGAGTTCTTTACGAAGGCAAGAAATGCGTTCTGCTGTATAAGCAGGATTTGTTGTCGCCTCAAAAGATTGATACATAACGACGTCCTTTTCTTTTATTTTATTTCAGATGTATCGTAACCCATCCTTGCCGGTGGTATGTTTCGATATGCTTCATTCCTTGTTTTATATAAGTCTCCAAAACATGGGCATGTTGTTCTTCAAGAATTCCAGAGAGTATAAGTGATCCCCCTTTTTGAAGTGCCTTTACCACTTCTTGCGCAAGTTCAATAAGCGGATTAGCAAGGATATTGGCAACGATGAGATCAAAAGGGGTTCGTGATGCAATTGCATCATGGGCAAAATCTGTTGCTGTAATAGCTGTAATATATTCCTTGACACCATTGAATTCGATATTGTGTTGTGCAACTTGAACAGCAATTGGGTCAATATCGGATGCAAGCACAGGAATTGGTTTGAGCATTGCTATGCCAATGGCTAGTACACCGCTCCCAGTACCAAGATCAAGGGCATTTTTGGGATTTTCGTGTTTCATGACTTTGGCAATCATTTCTAAACAACCGGCTGTTGTTCCATGATGTCCAGTGCCAAAAGCTTGATTAGCTTCAATTTCAATAGGGAGAACATTTGCTGGAATGGCGTTTCGGTTGTGACTTCCATGAAGAAAAAAAGGACCAGCTTGCACAGGTTTTAGTCCTTCTAGGCTTTTTTGTACCCAATCAATGTTGGGTAAAACTTCCATATTAATTTTATCAAAATCTATAGAAAGGATTTGAGCAAAACGTTTCAATGCGTTCTCTTGATTGTCTTGATCGACATATAGAGAAAGCTCATATACAGCATTTTGTTCATCTATCTCTGTGAGAGCAAGAGGATACCCTTCTTCGTCAAAGGCTGTTTCTATAAGGGTATAGAACCGTTCTGCTTCATTTTTAGAAGCAGTATAATAGAGGCGAATTTGTTGCGACATGCTGTTCTTTCTTTTGATCGGTTTTTTTAGTTTAAGATGAGTTTTTTTAACCGTTCAATGGCGATTTCATCTTTTAATTCGCTATCGCTTTCTTTCGTGTCATAACGGATAACGCCAGCTAATTTTCCACCTTTTTTGAGTAAAAAAATTGCTGCTGTATGGTTATATGTATAGTTTCCATCTGTTTCAGGGACTTTTTCAGCAACGATGTTGAAAGAATTGACCATTTTATGAACTTTTTCAGGATCTCCGCTGATGCCAACAATTTTATTGTTAAAATTACTGAGATAATCATGGAGTACTTTTGGTGTGTCACGTTCAGGATCAACAGTCACAAACCATATACCTAATTTATCAGCTTCAGGCCCAAGGGCTGTAAGCCATCGATCAAGATTCATCAGTGTGGTAGGGCAGCTTTCAGGACACATAGTGAAGCCGAAAAAAATTATTGAAGGCTTGCTTCGAACATCAGCCTCAGTAATATTTTTTCCATTAGAATCAGTGAGAGTAAAGTTATCACCTAAAGGCTTATTTGTCAGCGTATCATAAATAAAAACACCTGCAAGAAATATGATTGTCAGCCCCAAGATGCGTATTACATTTTTCATAGTTTGACTCTCTTAAATAGATCGAGAAATTGTAACATCGGCAGGTTTGTTTTGCAATGTGTGTTTCATGGTTGATTTTATTGGCTTGATTGGTATGTCTTTCCATATCTATGATGAAACATTGGTGAAAGATGCATGAATATTGAGAACGATCTTCGGTTTCATGAAAGTGAGCCTCGTATCCATACGACGGCACGGCTGCATGGTTGTAAATTAGGGCGCTATGTGGAAATTAATGAGCGGGTGATTTTACGGGATGTAACCGTTGGAGATTTTTCTTATTTAGAACGTAATAGTGAGGCTATTTATAGCGATATTGGGCGTTTTTGTTCTATTGCATCTCATGTACGGATGAATGCGTTGGAGCATCCTATGGAGCGCGTTTCAACGCATAAAATAACCTATCGTCCAAACGAATATTTTCGTTATATGGCATTAGATAGTGGTTTTCGTGAAAGGCGTTGTGCAAAACGTGTTATTATTGGGCATGATGTGTGGATTGGATATGGTGCGGTTATTATGCCTGGGGTGACTATTGGTCATGGCGCTATCATTGGCGCGAACGCTGTTATAACGAAAGATGTTTTGCCTTATACGATTGTCGTTGGGGTGCCTGCTAAACGGTTGCGGATGCGTTTTCCCAATAATGTGATAGAATGCCTTTTAGATATGGCTTGGTGGGATTGGCCGCTTGATAAAATTCACAACGCATTGCCTGATATGCAAAATTTGCCCATTGAAGCCTTTGTTCGTAAATGGAAATGACATTCAGAATAAAATAAAGTGGTTTCTTGAAAAAACTGATCGTGGTTTACTTGTAATTAAGCTTTGTTTACAAAATTGTCTAGTACACGCTTTTCTCCGGCTTTTTCGAACATTATTGTCAATTTATGATCGTCTATTGCTGTAATATGACCATAACCAAATTTTATGTGAAAAATCCGATCATTGACAGAAAAATCTGATGGTGCATGAGAGATTGATTGAGAGATAACTTTCCCTTCAATATTCTTGTTTTTTTGTGCACGCTTTTGTCTTGCTGTTGCATAGTCAGTATAAAAGGAATCGTGATGTTGAAAGGAAGATTTTCCATAACCACCATAGGATGTTTCCATTTCTACAACTTCTATATGTTCTGCTGGTAATTCATCTAGAAAACGGGAGGGAAGAGCAGGTTGCCAAAGTCCATGAATTCTTCGATTAGATACAAACCATATATGCAAATGTTTTTTTGCTCTTGTTAGACCTACGTAAGCAAGGCGCCGTTCTTCTTCTAATCCTGAACGTCCACCTTCATCTAATGAGCGTTGGTGGGGAAAGAGTCCTTCTTCCCAACCTGGAAGAAAAACTGTTTCAAATTCAAGTCCTTTGGCTGAATGAAGTGTCATGATGTTGACTGCATCCATATTTTCATTATTTTCCGTTTCCATAACGAGTGCAACATGTTCCAAAAAACTTTGAAGATTTTCAAATTGTTCCATGGAACGAATCATTTCTTTAAGATTTTCTAGTCTTGTAGGAGCCTCTGGTGAGCGATCTTCTAACCACATGGTTGTATAACCAGAATCATCAAGGACGATTTCGGCAAGTTCTCTATGAGGAGTGTCTTGAAGCATATTTTGCCAGCGGCGGAAGCTTTCAATGAGGCTTCGTAACGCACTGCGTGCCTTAGGCTTTAATTCATCTGTTTCAATGATGTCAGCGGCAGCAGAAAAGAGAGGAACAGCACGTGCACGTGCACTCTCATAAAGAATGCGCAGGGTTGCATCTCCTATGCCGCGTTTTGGTGTATTAATAACACGCTCAAAAGCTAAATCATCAGTAGGTTGGACAACAACGCGTAAATAAGCCATGGCATCACGTATTTCCATTCGCTCATAAAAACGAGGACCACCAATGACGCGATAATTAAGGCCAAGTGTTACAAAGCGATCTTCAAATTCACGCATTTGAAATGATGCGCGTACCAATATAGCCATATGATTTAATGCATGACCGGTTTGTTGTGCGCGTTCGATTTCTTCTCCGATTGCTCGTGCTTCTTCTGCCGAATCCCATGCTGAATGAATTTTTACCTTTTCTTCCTCACTCTTTATTTGAGCAGAAAAAAGGACTTTTCCCAGCCTTTCTTCATTATGAGCAATGAGATGGGAGGCGGTTTTGAGAATATGGGATGTTGAGCGATAATTGCGTTCTAGACGAATAATTTTAGCAGAAGGAAAATCTTTTTCAAAACGTAATATGTTTTCGACTTTTGCACCACGCCATCCATAAATGGATTGATCATCATCGCCAACACAACAAAGATTAACATGTTGACCTTGAGGATGTTGGGCCAAAAGGCGAAGCCAAAGATATTGTGCTGTATTTGTATCTTGATATTCATCGACAAGAATATAACGAAATTGAGAATGATATTCGCGAAGAATATCTGGATTATGTTGGAAGATAGAGATAGAATGAAGTAGAAGGTCACCAAAATCACAAGCATTAAGATCTTTTAATCGATTTTGATAATTGTGATAAAGTTCACGTCCCATGCCGTTACCAAAGGAATGAGCATCACTTTTTGAGATATGTTTTGGTGAAAGTCCTTGATTTTTCCAAGAATCAATCATCATGGCAAGGTTTCGTGCGGGCCAACGCTTATCGTCTAATCCTTCAGCTTGAATAAGCTGTTTTAAAAGTCGAAGAACATCATCGCTATCGAGAATTGTAAAGTTTCTTTTTAAATCAACAAGTTCTGCGTGACGGCGTAAAATTTTAGCGCCAGTGGAATGAAAGGTTCCAAGCCAAGGCATACCTTCAACAACTTCTCCAATAAGTTCACCAATACGTATTTTCATTTCACGTGCTGCTTTGTTGGTGAAAGTGACAGCAAGTATTTGCTGAGGAGAGGCAAGTCCAGAGCGTAAAATGTGAGAAATACGGGTTGTTAAAACGCGCGTTTTTCCTGTACCAGCACCTGCAAGAACTAAAAGAGGTCCCTCAGTATTCATAACAGCTTGTTGCTGTTCTGGATTGAGTCGTTCTAAATAATCTGTGTTATATGATTTTTGTTCTTTTAGAGTATGGGAGAAAAAACCAGAGCTCTTCTTATCATGGTCTGGAGGGGAATCTTCTTCAAAGAAAGGTATGTTGTGATCAGAAAAATTACTCATTATCTCTCTTTTGTAGTCTTTTTTTTATTGAAGTTCTAGATTAAAAAAACTTCTCTTAAAAAGTCACAACAGTTTCAGTTAAACAGACAGAAAGAGAACGTAAAAAAATAAGCACAAACATTAAAGGCGCTGGGTGAGAACGCTTTGAAGGGCATAAACGCGTAACGAAGCTGAAAGATTTACTTGTTGTGGTCTTTTGCTATCAATATCGGTGATAATAAAGGCTAAAGATTGTCCTTTTTGGCGGGCTATATCTTTTAGAATATCTAAAAATGGTGGTTCTAAAGAGACGCTTGTTGCGTGTCCATCAACGCGAACAGATATCTTTCGTGGAATGACTTTTGACCAATCGATAGAATTATTTTCGTGCATTTTTCCACCTTTATTCGTCGTTTCGTAAACGATTTTGATCAAGAAATTTTTGCGTTTTTAAAGATTTTTGTTGCTCAAAATTTTTTTCAGTTTTTGTTCGTCCAAAACGATAACGATTTTGCTCAGCACGAAGAGATTTTTCTGTACGTTTTTTTTGTTTTCGAAATTGGCGAAGATTAATCAATTCAGTCATGAGAAAAATTATTTTTTCCGAAAGGAATCTAAAGAGACAACATCAGCACTTTGACTTTGTTTTGCATCGTTATTTGAAGGTTCTTTGTTTGTACTGAGATTTTGTTCTTTTGTAAGCGTATTTTCTATTTTTTGTTTGTTTGATAAGGTAATGGGCGTAGTTGAGGTATTTTCTGAATTTTCACTTTCTCCAGAGGTCAGATTTGAGGGCAGATCAAATGCTGCTTCAAATGCTGCTACAGGATCATAAAAGACCTGAATGGAAGTAAAAGGAATCACGAGCTTTTCGGTTATTTCCCTGAAAGAGAGGGTTACTTCGAAAGCTGTTTCTGAAACACTGAGATCTCTAAATTGATGTTGTAAGACGATTGTCATTTGCTCGGGATAGCGATTTTTTAGCCGAGGAGAAATTTTAACGCCTGGGGCATTTGTCAAAAAAGTTATAAAAAAATGATGATTTCCCGGAAGACCTGCTTTGGCAACTTCCGATAAAACTTTACGGATAACTCCACGAAGCGCATCCTGAACGAGAATATCGTAACGGATTTGATCTTTAACCATCGAAGTTTATTCCTTTTATTTCACGTAGCAGAATGGGGCGTATTGATATTGTGTGACAGAATATATTTTAAATTAGCAGATTTTTTCTACGATGCACCTCAATAAATCGAATAAATACGAAACTCTATGGTAAATAATGTCTGATAATGTCTGAAAGATCAATCAACAACATTTAAAAAAGTGAAGGCTTCTGTTGCCAGGTGCCTCCGAACCCCGCTTAAACCTGCGACGGTTTAAGGCTCAAATTGAAACATTCACACCACCTTAAGCGGCGAGACGTGCTTCCGCATAGTTGTCATTTGCAACTACTCATTTAGCCCGATAACGGTGGTACAATGCCGAGTAAAAGAGCGATCTTTACACCCTTGTCGATCCTATTTCGCCCCCACCAAAATATAACTTTGGTTTCTTATATTTTGGTGGAGGCGCCGGGTACCGCCCCCGGGTCCAATAGGTTTATTTCACCGTCCATTTATTACCATAGCTGGTAAACCAGCCCTCTAAATATAGATGAAGAACAGTCTTAGGAAAAGGGGGGGTTGTTAATATTTTTAATCCTCTAATTATTTATGGAGCTATATGATGCGGCTGTAAAGTATAGTCCGCTCATTTTTGGAGAGGAGATGATGCAAAATGACAAATAATTTAGCAGATATTAAACTATATGATTCAAATCCCGATGAAGCAGCAGTAGAACGACTTAGCCGTCGTTTAGCTTTAGTGATGAAAAAGCAGGATGCAGCGCTTGTTGCTACATCGGATCCAAAAGAGTTAGAACGTGTTGAAAAATGGGTTCAAGATGTTTTAGAAGCCGATGAGAAGAGTGCTAAAATGGCTGTTTCAAAAGTGGCTGAGATGATGTCTGGAGAGCGTAGAAAAAATCGACTGACTTTTTATTATCTAGTTGCTAAGCACCTTAATGCACTTCATAAAATTTAAACAATATTAAATTTGTGATAATGATAAAAAAGCCCAATTTCTTGGGCTTTTTCGTTGATAAAAAGGGTTAATGTTTTTCATCCTCTTGGAGGTAGCCTCCTTTACGCATACTCGGGACAAAGAGAAGAGCAATGAATGCCATGATCATCACGACGGTTATATAAAAATAAAAGAGTGATTCATGACCGTACTTTTTTAATCCAAGCGCAACGTATTCAGCAGAACCACCAAATAAGGCGTTGCCAATGGCATGAGAGATGCTAACGCCTAATGCGCGTATTGAAGAGGGAAACATTGCTGATTTGACGACACCAGAGATGGATGTATACATGCTCATAATGAAGAGCAAGCCAATAATGACGGAAAAGGCAACCCATATACTATGCGTATTACCGATTATCCAGAGTCCAGGAAATGTAAAGATGACAGAGAGTATACTCCAAATGATAAGTAAAGTTTTTGTTCCAATTTTATCGGCTATGATACCAGCTATGGGTTGGAATAGGATGAAAATAAATAGTACAGCTGTCATAATCGTTGTTGCGGTATGTTTATCAAAGCCGGTGGTTGTGATTAGATATTTTTGCATATAAGTCGTAAAGGTGTAAAATGTGAGTGATCCTCCTGATGCAAAGCATGCAATTACGACAACGGCTTTTGTATGCTTGGTGAGAAGTTCCTTAAGACTGCCAGAGTGTTTGTGAGAGCGGCTTTCTTTCGTGGTTGTTTCGTGGAGAGAACGACGCAGATAAATCGCAATCACTGCCCCGAAACCACCAATCACAAAAGGAATGCGCCATCCCCATGCTTTTAACTGATCTTCAGAGAGATAAGATGCTAGAATAAATATAATGAAGCTGGCAAGAAGTTGACCTGTAATAAGGGTGGCTGATTGGAAAGAAGCAAAAAGCCCACGATGTTTTTTGAGAGCAACTTCGCTCATATAAGTGGCTGCTGTACCATATTCACCACCCGCTGAAAGTCCTTGCATCATCCGAGCTAAAAGTAAAAGGATTGCTGATGTTATTCCTAAGGTTTCATAGGTGGGAAGTATGGCGATGAAAAAAGAGCCACCACACATCATAAAAATGGATATAAGCATCGAGCGTTTACGTCCATAACGATCGGCGACAAATCCTAAAAACCAAGCTCCAATAGGGCGCATAAGAAAGCCAATAAAAAACACACCCGCGGTTTTTAACAGTGGCGTAATCGTATCACCATCGGAGGGAAAGAATTGTGATGCAAAATAAATTGATGCAAATGAGTAAACGTAAAAATCATACCATTCTACGAGATTTCCTGATGCGCTTGCTATAATAGCAAAAACACGTTTTCTTGCATCCTGTGATGCTGAAGTTGTTTCATTTTTCATGAATTGTTCCCCTTTTGGATTTATATTTTATATTTTCTAAACATAATTGTTTATGATTTCCAGAAAAATTCAATTGTATTATAATAATTTCTTAGGGAAACTCTTTAAGATGATTTATTAGAGTTATGTTGTCATTCGTTTTAAGATTTTTACTTGTGTTATAGAATAAAAAGT
The DNA here is from genome assembly GCF_042195515.1 of Bartonella sp. CB10SXKL. Lineage (NCBI taxonomy): Bacteria > Pseudomonadati > Pseudomonadota > Alphaproteobacteria > Hyphomicrobiales > Bartonellaceae > Bartonella > Bartonella sp. CB10SXKL. The sequence goes on from NZ_JBHION010000007.1 coordinate 85,938, forward strand.
TATCACGTTGCATTTAAAGGGAGAGAACATTGAAAAGTAGATCAAGATACCTTTAAACTTTATGAGAAGAATGCAATTATTGGCATACCGGAAGATTATAGAAGAGATGGTCTTTATGAGCAGAAAGCCCAAAAACTGAAGACATTTCATAAAGCTTAAATAATGTAAAAGGGGATTTTTGTGTCCTTGCTTATCTTGTTGTATCACCACACATCATTATTTAGGAGGGGGAGGTAAGGCTCAGATAAGGTTTTCCGTATGAGGTGTTTTTCAGATATCATGATAAATATTTAGGGTAGGGCTTGCCTATAGAATCTTATCAAGTAAATTACATAAAGAGGGCAGTAACTATAGACAATTTAAGAGAAACTGAGTTGTTTGTAAGACGAATGCGGGGCAGAATTTTCGTTCTTTGTTAGGATGGAGAGGAGATAAAAAAAGCCCAATTTCTTGGGCTTTTTTTTATCCAGAAAATAAGTTTAATGAAGTCTATCGTCTTTATCGAGATATCCTCCTTTATCTATATCGGGCATAAGAAGAATAGAGATGAGTGCAATGACCATCATACCAACTATGTAAAAAAAGAAAACAGATTCGTATCCCATATTTTTTAATCCAAGCGCTACATATTCGGCAGAACCGCCAAAGAGTGCATTGCCAATGGCAAAAGCAAATCCAACACCAATTGCTCGGATTGAAGCAGGGAACAATTCTGCTTTTATGATACCAGCGATGGACGTATAAAAACTCATAACACAGAGTATTCCAATAATGATTAAGAGTGCTGTCCATGGATTATGGGCATTACCGATCATTTTAAGTACAGGGATAGTGCAGATAATGGATAATAGCCCCCAACTAATGAGTGAAGCTCTTGCTCCAATTTTATCGGCTAGGGAACCAAAAAGGGGTTGGAGTAGCACAAAAATAAAGAGGGCGGCAGTCATTATCGTTGTTGCGGTTTGTTTATCAAAGCCGGTGGTTGTGATCAGATATTTTTGCATATAAGTAGTGTATGTATAAAATGTGAGTGATCCACCAGCTGTAAAGCCAACAACCAAAAAGAAAGCTTTTTTATGATTGCGAAAAAGTTCTCGAAGACTACCAGTATGTTTTTCAGAGCGGCTTTTGTGGGTTGTTGTTTCATGGAGCAAACTACGCAGATAAATTGCAACGATTGCTCCAAAGCCACCAATCACAAAAGGAATACGCCATCCCCACGCTTTTAACTGATCTTCAGTAAGGTAAAGGGCTAAAATAAATATTATAAAACTTGCGAGAAGTTGACCTGAGATCGTTGTTGCATATTGAAAAGAAGCAAAGAGCCCGCGACGATTTTTGGGTGCAACTTCGCTCATATAAGTTGCTGCTGTACCATATTCACCTCCAACGGAAAGTCCTTGAAACATACGGACAAAAAGGAGAAGGAATGCTGCTGCTATTCCCAAGGTTTTATAAGTGGGAAGTATGGCAATGAGAAAAGAGCCACCACACATCATAAAAACAGAAATAAGCATTGAGCGTTTACGTCCATAACGATCCGCAATGAATCCAAAGAGCCATGCTCCAATTGGACGCATAAGAAAGCCAATAAAAAAGATTCCTGCCGTTTTTAACAGTTGTGTAACGATATCTTCATCTTCAGGAAAAAATTGTGAGGCAAAATAAACCGATGCAAAGGAGTAAGCATAGAAGTCGTACCATTCTACCAGATTTCCTGATGCGCTGGACATGATAGCAAAAATACGTTTCCTTGTATCATGTGGGTCTAAAGTTGTTTGATTATTCATGAAGTATTCCCCTTTTAGATTTATAACTTTTCTTCTTTTTAAAGCTATTTACGATGTGCATTATAAAAACGCCATTGTACCATGATAATTTTTCAGGGAAACATAAAGATTTTTTCTAGAGCTATCAGTGCTGTTTTGGGCTTATGGTATTGTTATATTGCGTAAATCATGCGCTTTTTACTATCCTTAAGGAAATATTATTTTTTGTTTGATTGTGAATTATTTGCATATGCAGAGTGCTTATGAAGATATGATACTCTTTAGTTTATATGCTTGATGTTGTTTCGGAAAATGATGTTATTGACTATTGCATGCGAGGTTGGTGTATCAGTTAAAATACTTTTTAGGAATGATCTTAAGTGTTAAGGGGGAGTACAATATTAAGAGTTCCTCAATAGTATAATGATAGCGGCTTGCACTTTTATTAAGTGTAAAGAGAGTGATGCCCATGTTTATACTTTACGGGGCTTTTACGTTATGTCATTCACGGGTGCCGTTGTGAAATGGAGTTGGGTGCATTGAGAAATGTTTCTCAAAAAAGTGTGCGAATTCATAATATAATGGTATTTTCTATTTTTCATGAAAGGATTTGTTTTGCATGAGGGGGTACTATTAAGAACGCATTAAACAAAATCATGAGTGTAATCTTTATTATTGATAAAATTTCTTGAAAGATAATCACTTTTCTTCGACGTTGAGTGGGAATGGGAATATTAAAATAAATCAAACGTTTTTTATCTTCAGTGAATTAAATTCAGCAAAAGAAGTATTTATTACATAATAATATGAAGCTATTTGTTTTTATAAGCGGCGTGTGCAGGAAGGAACATTGCTTCTTTAAAGTGTTTGAAGGGATAAAAAACTGTGAGCTTTAAACTTCTATCGGAAAGAATATAAAAAAGCCCAGAATACTGGGCTTTGCTTTTTTGTTGAAACCCTTGTTTGTTAACATTAAAGGTTAATGAATATCGTCTCCTTGTAAATACCCTTTTTTGCGAGCATCTGGCATTAAGAGAACAGCAATGAATGCAATAATCATCATGCCGGTTATATAAAAATAGAAGACAGATTCATATCCAAGATCTTTTAATCCAAGCGCGACATATTCAGCAGAACCGCCAAACAGTGCGTTGGCAATAGCATAAGAGAGCCCAACTCCTATTGCTCGTACTGAAGCGGGAAACATTTCTGATTTTACAATGCCAGAGATAGATGTATAAAAGCTCATAATGCAGAGCATTCCAGTAATGACTGATAAAGCAATCCATGTACTATCAGTATTACCAATCATATTAAGTCCAGGAATGGTAAAGATAATAGATAAGACACTCCAAATAAGGAGAGAAGTTCTTGTTCCAATTTTATCTGCGAGAGAACCAAAGAGGGGTTGGAGTAACATGAAAACAAAGAGTGCAGCAGTCATTATAGTTGTGGCTGTATGTTTATCAAAGCCGGTGGTTGTGATCAGATATTTCTGCATGTAAGTCGTATAGGTGTAAAATGTGAGCGATCCTCCAGCGGTAAAGCCGATAACTAGAAAAAAAGCTTTTCGGTGGTTGCTCAGAAGTCCCCTAATACTACCAGCTTGTGCACTAGAACGACTTTCTTTGGTCGTTGTCTCATGGAGTGTGCGGCGTAGATAAATCGCAACAATTGCGCCGCATCCACCAATAGCAAATGGAATACGCCAGCCCCACGCTTTTAGCTGATCTTCGGTGAGATAAAGCGCTAAAATGAATATAACGAGACTGGCTAGAAGTTGACCACCAATCAGTGTGGTATATTGGAAAGAGCTAAAAAATCCACGGCGATTTTTGAGGGCGATTTCGCTCATATAAGTTGCTGTTGTACCATATTCACCACCGACAGAAAGCCCCTGAAGCATTCTGAGTAAAAGTAAAAGAATTCCTGCTGCCATTCCAATGGTTTCATAGGTAGGAAGTAGGGCAATTAAGAACGAACCACCACACATCATAAAAACAGAGATAAGCATTGAGCGTTTGCGTCCGTAACGATCGGCAATGAAGCCAAAAAGCCATCCGCCGATTGGGCGCATAAGAAAACCAATAGCAAAAACACCCGCCGCTTTTAAAAGTTGCGTAACGTCATTGCCATCTGAGGGAAAGAATTGTGATGCAAAGTAAATGGATGTAAAGGAATAAACATAAAAGTCATACCATTCTACTAGATTACCTGATGCACTGGACACGATAGCCCAGATACGTTTTCTTGTATCATGTGGTTTTAAAGCTTCTTGTTTTTCCATAGTCGATCCCTTTATTTGATGTTTATCCATCTTTGTTCATTTATGTCATTTTCTTAGAAGCTGTCTATAGTATTTTATCTTTTGCATCAAAAATTTAGTCAGATCATGATAATTTCTTGTGTAAGATGTTTTTGGAAAAAGATTTGAATTATGTTTGTACGGATTTTACAGTTTTTATTTTCTATAATGAGAAGAATCGGACATAATAGCCCTATGAAGTCATATCTTGCTCTTTTATCTCATGTTTTAAATCAGGGTATTGATCGGACAGATCGAACGGGTGTTGGCACGCGATCTATCTTTGGGTATCAGATGCGCTTTGATTTACAAGCAGGATTTCCGTTGTTGACAACAAAGAAGCTACACTTACGTTCAATTATTTATGAGCTTTTGTGGTTTCTTAAAGGCGATACAAATATCGCTTGGTTGAAAGAGCATGGTGTGTCGATTTGGGACGAATGGGCTGATGAAAAGGGAAATCTTGGTCCTGTTTATGGTTATCAGTGGCGTTCTTGGCCTGCTCCTGATGGACGCCATATTGATCAAATTAACAATCTTTTAACGATGATTAAGGAAACGCCAGATTCTCGTCGCTTGATTGTATCAGCTTGGAATCCTGCATTAATAGAGGAAATGGCGTTACCTCCGTGTCATTGTCTTTTTCAATTTTACATTGCGGAGGGTAAATTATCTTGTCAACTTTATCAGCGTTCGGCGGATATTTTCTTAGGTATTCCATTCAATATTGCATCCTACGCATTGCTAACGATGATGATTGCGCAAGTAAGCGGTCTTAAAGTAGGCGATTTTATTCATACTCTGGGAGATGCTCATCTTTATTCTAATCATTTTGAACAGGCAAAATATCAATTGTCTCGTATACCAAATGCTTTGCCATGTATGCGCATAAATCCAGCGGTAACAGATCTTTTTTCTTTTCAATTTGAGGATTTTGAGTTGCTTAATTATGAAGCACAACCTCATATTAAAGCGCCGGTAGCAATATGACGATTTCCATTTGTTTAATTGCTGCTGTTGCAGAAAATGGTGTTATCGGTCGTGAAGGTGCAATGCCGTGGCATTTATCGACGGATTTGCAACGCTTTAAAGCTTTGACGTTGCGTAAGCCCATTATTATGGGAAGAAAAACTTGGGATTCTATCGGGAGACCTTTATCAGGGCGTACAAATATCGTCATTACGCGTGATTGTACCTTTTGTGCTGAGGGGGCTGTTGTTGCTCACTCTTTATCGCAAGCTTGTTCTCTTGCAACAAGCGTTGCTTCTCAAAATGATGTAGAGGAAATTTTTATTATTGGTGGTGGTGCAATTTTTCAACAAGGGTTGCATATGGCTGATAAAATATTTCTTACAGAAGTTTTAGCTTCTATAGAAGGTGATAGTTTTTTTCCTGTTTTTGATAAAGAAAAGTGGACTATTGTGCAAACACAAGATATTCCAAAAGGGGATAAAGATAGTCATCCGACACGTTTTGTTGTTTATGAGCGGAAATAATTTTTTGTAATATGAAGTGGAAGGGGTTATCAGTTGTATTGTAATGAGGTAAGAGACACCCTATAAGATCAAGCAAATGGTTGGTGTTCGAGTAGTGGTAATCAGTTAAAGAGGTGATAATGCCCTGGACAAATCAAAATGGTGGTGGCCCGTGGAGTGGCGATAAAAACAGTGGTGACAAAAAAACACCAGCTAAGAATCTCTTTGGTTCTGGTGGCGGTAATGGTGGCGAAAATGGTCCTAATCTTAATGATATTTTGCGCAAAGGGCAGGATCAGTTTAAACAATTCGGGAGAAGCAGTTTTTCTGTTTTATTCCTTCTGCTTATTGTGTTTTTTTGGCTATACCAGTCAATTTATATTGTTCAGCAAAATGAACAAGCGGTAGAGTTGCGCTTTGGCATCCCTAAAGAAGGTATTATTGGTGATGGGTTGCATTTTCATTTTTGGCCAATTGAGACCTATATGAAAGTACCTTTAACGGAAAAAACAATTGCGATTGGTGGGAAGCCTGGTCAGGCGCAACAAAGTGATGGCTTAATGCTTTCAAGTGATCAGAATATCGTTAATGTTAACTTTTCCGTTTACTATCGGATTTCATACCCTAGTCAGTTTTTATTCAATGTGAATGATCAAGAGGGAACAGTCCGCCAAGTTGCTGAGAGTGCAATGCGTGAGGTCATTGGTTCGCGGCCGGTTGATGATGTTTTACGTGACAAGAAAGAGGAAGTTGCTAATGACGTCAGAAAGATTATTCAGTTGACTGTAGATAAATATCAACTTGGTGTTGAAATAAGTCGTGTGTCTATCAGTGAAGCTGCTCCTCCGACAAAGGTTGCTGCTGCGTTTAATTCTGTTCAGCAGGCGGAGCAGGAACGTGGAAGAATGATTGAAGAGGGGAATCGTGTGCGTTTTACGAAAATTGGTTTAGCAAATGGTGAAGCTTCACGCACACGGGAAATCGCAAAAGGTGAAAAGGCACAAATGGTTGAAGAGGCAACAGGGCGTGCTGAACGTTTTCAGGCGATAGCTCGTGAGGCTGCGATTTCACCAGAAGCTGCTCGCTATCGTCTCTATATGGAGACGATGGGGCGGATTCTTTCTTCACCAAATAAGCTGGTTCTTGATCAGGCAAATTCTCCAGCGGTGCCTTATTTACCTTTGAACGAATTGTTGCGTAGCAAGTCATCGGAAAAAGTAAAGGCAACATCAGCGCGTCCTGCGTTACTCTTAGATTCTCGTATTTCTGGAGGAGATTAATTATGCAGCAATCTCGCTTTTTGTTTGTTTTTAGTGCTATAGTGTTTGTTTTGATGATTTTGTGGATGTCCGTATTTATCGTCTATCCTCGTCAACAAGTAGCAATTAAGCGTTTTGGACAAATTGTTCAGGTAGAATCTAATCCTGGAATCTATTTCAAGGCGCCCTTTATCGATAAGATGATCATTGTTGATAATCGGTTATTGCGTTACGATGTTCCTACACAATCTGTACAGGTTCGTGGTGGTGCGTATTATGAGGTGGATGCGTTCTTTATTTACCGTATTACAGATCCTAAGTTGTTTTTACAGCGCATTGCTTCTGGGCGTCCACAAATTGCGGCACGTGAAAACCTTGCACCACGGTTTATTGACGCTTTGCGTGCTGTTTATGGTAAGCGAGAATTTAAAGCAGCCTTATCGGATGAACGAGGCGCGATGATGGCTGAAGTACAGAAGCAGTTTTCTGTAGATGCAGGTTCGTTGGGTATTACCATTGTTGATGTGCGTATTCGTAAAACCGATTTGACTGATGCTGTTTCAGAAGATGTCTATCGGCAAATGGCAGCTGAACGTGAAGCTGCTGCGGAAAATATCCGTGCTCGTGGTCAACAAGAGCGAGATCGTATTGTAGCAGAAGCTAATCGTGAATATGAAGAAATTGTAGCAGCGGCAAAGCGTGATGCTGAAATTACTCGTGGTGAAGGTCAGGCTGAAAGTATTCGTCTTTTATTGAATGCGAGGGAGGCTAATCCGTCTTTTTACGATTTTTGGTTGGCGATGGAACAATACAAGAATTTAGAGAAAACACCGATGGTGATTTCTCCAAATGAGGATTTCTTTTTCTATTTTCGTAATCCGCCGCAGGCAAATAAAGCATTCTTACCGACAATGAATACTGGCATTAGTAAAACTGATCCAAAATCGGGAGAGAATAGATAAAATAATGGATTGCAGATACGAGATTTTGCATGAAAAGAATGATCTGTGACCATTTTCTTTTATGGTAAAAGTGGTAGAGAGTATCGAGCCGTGCTGGTTTTATGTAGATAAATTTAGTGGGGCTCTTTGCATCTTTGATTAAAGGCATGTCATGGATAGAAGTGTCGTGAGTAAAAATACGTTTTTAAAGTTTTTTATCACAAGAGTTGTTTTTTGTGTGACTTTGTTTCTATCAGGGTCAGGTTTGTCTTGGGGAGCAGAGACAAGCGAGGCATTGCTTTCTATTCCTGATTTAGCTTCTGAGCTTTTGGAAACAGTTGTGAATATTTCCACGGCACAGACTGTTGAAGGAACAGAACAGGATGAAAATACCTCGGTACCCGTTATCCCAAAAGATTCATTGCTGGAGGAATATTTTAGTGATTTTTTTACACCCAAGGATGCTCAAAAAGATAGTCAATTTCAAAAGGTGCGTTCTTTAGGGTCTGGTTTTGTGATTGATGCGCAAAAGGGGATTATTGTTACAAATTATCATGTTATTGTTGATGCTGATGATATTGAAGTTAATTTTACGGATGGTACAAAACTAAAGGCAAAGCTTCTTGGAAAGGATAGCAAAACTGATTTGGCGTTGCTTCAAGTCGATGCAGGAAGTAAAAAATTAAAAGCTGTGCGTTTTGGTGACTCAGAAAAAGCACGTATTGGTGACTGGGTTATGGCTATTGGTAATCCTTATGGTTTTGGTGGAAGTGTGACGGTTGGTATTATTTCTGCGCGTAACCGTGATCTTAATGCTGGTCCCTATGATAATTTTATTCAAACAGATGCAGCAATTAATCGGGGCAATTCTGGTGGTCCGTTATTTGATAGAAATGGTGAAGTCATTGGCATTAATACAGCAATTGTTTCACCTTCGGGAGGATCTATCGGTATTGGATTTGCTATTCCATCGGATATGGCACTTTCTGTTATTAATCAATTGCGTGATTTTGGAGAAATAAGACGTGGTTGGTTGGCTATTCGTATTCAGCCGGTAACAGAGGATATTGCAAAAAGTTTAAAATTGGACAATGCTGTGGGAGCATTGGTGGCTGGTAAAATAGAACAGACGGAAGAAAATAATGTAGATAATAGCCAGTTACAAACTGGAGATGTTATTCTTTCTTTTGGTAATTCCAAAATTAAGCATGCACGTGATTTGCCGCGTTTAGTTGCAGAAAGTTCAGAAGGAAAGGTGGTGGATGTTACTGTTTTACGGAATGGGCAAGAAGAAACAGTAAAAGTTAAGCTTGGACGTTTGATTGAAACAGATCCAAATGAAGATACAGAAGAAGAAGTTGATGATAAAAAAAATCAAGATCTGTCGAAAAACGTGACAATGCAATTTATGGGAATGACGTTATCTGAACTGACGGAGGATTTGCGTCATCGTTATTCAATTTCAGATAAACTTCGAGGACTAGTGGTGACATCTGTTGCACAAAATAGTGCAGCGGATAAAAAGCGTATTCGCGTTGGTGAAGTGATTGTTGATATCAATCAGAGTTCTATCACAACAATTGATGAGGCTAAAAAACGTATTCATAAATTACGTGAAGCTGGACGAAAAAATGCTCTATTTATTGTAGCGCGTCCAGATGGAGAGTTACGGTTCGTAACGCTCCTAATGGATTGATCCTTAAAAATTATTTTTTGTTTTTTATCAGCCTTAGTATATGGGATATTTTGCAAGCTAGGCATGTGATGTCCAATATTTCTCAAATTCATTTCACGATAGAGAGCATGGGGTGTGCAATATAAAATTCATTGGGCAGCTCTATTTTTGCGTTAAATAAAAGTACAAGTTGCTACCATCATAGATTTGCTAGATTTCCAACCTTGCAACAGCTTAGGCTTTAAAATAGTGCATAAGAGATCTATGTTTTGTATTTAAGTCAATTATTATTATAAATAATGTTGTATCTAGTGAGAATTTTAGCACTTTGTGATTGTATTTTGTGTGCTATAGAGAACGTTTTTTCACTTCAGTTTGAAAAAAGCTCTCTCAGAGAAAAATCATATTAGACTAAATTAGTTATATATATATATTTACACCTTTCTTGGTGATGGATGAAAAAATAGTTATAAAAAAAGAGCGTGAAGAAGACAATTTCTGAATCTCCTATTATAAATCAGAGTAGCATGCTGTTTTTATAGGAAAAAATAAAGCTGTTTGATTGTATAGGTTAAGCTCAGTATTATTTTCATAAATGATGACAAAGAGTATGTTTTTAATGGCCTAAACGGACAAAATTATTATAGCTGTGGTTTGTTATTGAATTATGATAGCAAAAAATGCTTGGAAATTCCTTTGGTGTTGTTCTTAAGTCTATTTTTTCTTTTTTATAAGTTTCATAGGATTTTCTTTGTATTGAAGAGAATTTGTGTTCGTATTTTTGTTTGAAGTATTTACTCTATGATAATGGAGAGAAGATAGTGGCTTTGGGGGTGTCTGTATGTTGCAATAAGTTATTGATTGGGAGAAATTGCTATTCATGGCACAAAGAACAATTACATTGATAGCAGGGCCAACGGCAAGTGGGAAGTCAGAACTTGCCTTGCAAATGGCTCAAGAAAAGAATGCTCTCATTATTAATACTGATTCAATGCAGGTTTATGATGTTTTAAATATTTTAACGGCACGGCCGGGGGAGGCTGACACCGCGATTGTTCCCCATTATCTTTATGGTCATGTGAGTCCTACTTTGAACTATTCAGTAGGGCAATGGTTGTGTGATGTCGAGGAGCTATTGGCTACTTTTTCTTTAAGATCAGTTATTTTTGTTGGTGGAACAGGACTTTATTTTCGTGCTCTTTTAGAGGGGATTTCGGAAGTCCCTCATGTTCCAGATGTTGTGCGGCAGAAGTGGCGTTTGCTGCTTGATAAAGAGGGACCTGAAAGTCTTTATCGCCAGTTGTTGCAGATTGATGCTGTTGTTGCTGAAAAAATTTCTTCGCATGATAGACAGCGTATTGTCCGTGCTTTGGAAGTTTATGATGCAACCGGTAAGACGCTCAGTTGGTGGCAGAAACAAAAAACAACACCTCTCATTGCGCCGAATTTGACCGAAAAAATTCTTCTCATGCCACCACGTCCTTTGCTTTATGAACGTATTCATAAACGCTTGGATTCTATGATTGAAAGAGGAGCTTTAGAAGAAGTGGTGGCTATGAAAAAACTTAAACTTTCCCCTTCATTACCAGCAATGAAGGCTATTGGTATACCTGAGTTTATGGCTTATTTGGATGGATATAGAAGCTTTGAGAGTGCTCTTGAAGCGGTGAAAATACAAACGAGGAGATATGCAAAAAGACAAATGACATGGTTTCGTAATCAATTTGATGAAGAATGGATGCTTACTTTTTGATAAAAGAGCTGGAGCCTTGCAAAGAAACTTTCGAAAGATAAAAGATAATTCGTAAAAAAGAAATTTTTTAGAAAATATAATTTTTTATTGACGAATGGTATCAATGGAATTAGAAATCTGTCTACAAGGAATTTTTTATATATTTTATACGTTGGAATAATGGGGGGTAATCATACAGTATGTGTTGTGTAATGGGCTCCTTTGGGGGCTTTTTTTATGGGCTCCGTTAGGGGCTTTTTTATTGTCCTATAAAGTAGGTGAGTGGGAAAAATGAGAAATGATCAAAGAAAGCAAGAGAGTGCAGATGGAAAAATAATGTCGGGCGCTGAAATAGTGGTTCAGGCTCTTATAGATCAAGGCGTTGAACATATTTTTGGTTATCCTGGTGGGGCTGTTTTGCCTATTTTTGATGTTCTTTATCACCAAGATACACTCCAGCATATTTTGGTGCGCCATGAACAAGCTGCAGGGCATGCGGCTGAAGGCTATGCACGCAGCACAGGGAAGGTAGGGGTTATGCTTGTGACTTCTGGTCCAGGGGCAACGAATGCTGTGACACCTTTGCAAGATGCTCTTATGGATTCGATACCTCTTATTTGTTTTTCTGGGCAGGTGTCAACAACGGTGATTGGAACAAATGCTTTTCAAGAGGCTGATACAGTTGGAATTACAAAGCCTTGTACGAAGCGTAATTGGCTGGTTAAAAATGTCAATGATCTTGCGGCTATTATTCATGAAGCTTTTTCTCTTGCTCAATCAGGTCGTCCTGGGCCGGTTTTGATTGATATTCCTAAGGATGTTCAATTTGCTTCAGGACTTTATAGAGCACCTCAAGTTCAGGAGTCTTTACATTCTTTTCCCTCGTTGAAAGGGAATACTAAGGCTATTGAATCTGCCGTTTCTCTTTTAGTTGAGGCAAAACGCCCTATTATTTATTCTGGTGGTGGTGTTATTTCATCGGGGATGAAAGCTATACAGCTTTTACGTAATTTGGTTCAATTGGGGGATTTTCCGATTACTTCAACATTAATGGGACTTGGTGCTTATCCTGCTTCCGGTAAAAATTGGCTTGGAATGCTTGGAATGCATGGAACCTATGAGGCTAATATGGCCATGCATGATTGTGATGTCATGTTAGCTGTTGGAGCACGATTTGATGATCGTATCACGGGGCGCCTTGATGCATTTGCACCTCATGCGCGTATTATTCATATTGATATTGATCCTTCTTCCATCAATAAAATTGTAAAAGCAGAAGTTCCAATTATTGGTGATGTGGCTTGTGTTTTAGGAGATATGACGCAACTCTTAAAAATACAGCAACCAGCGTTTAACAGTGAAGTCCGTGAGGCGTGGTGGACGCAAATTAACCGTTGGAAAGCTCGTAATTCATTGGCATATGCGGAGAAAAAAGATGTCATTATGCCGCAATATGCTCTTGAACGACTTTATGCTCTTACCAAAGATGCGAATGCTTATATTACAACGGATGTCGGACAGCATCAGATGTGGGCAGCACAGTATTATCATTTTGATGAACCAAAACATTGGATGACTTCTGGTGGTCTTGGAACGATGGGGTATGGTCTTCCGGCGGCTATCGGTGTTCAAATAGCACATCCTGATGCGCTTGTTGTGTGTATTTCTGGTGATGCCTCCATTCAGATGAATATTCAAGAGCTTGCAACAGCTATTCAGCATGACACACCTGTAAAAATTTTCATTTTAAATAATCAGTATATGGGGATGGTTCGCCAGTGGCAGCAATTGCTGCATGGTAATCGTCTTTCTCATTCTTATACGGAATCTATGCCTGACTTTGTGAAATTGGCACAAGCTTATGGAGCCGTGGGAATTCATTGTTCAAAACCCGATGAACTTGATGATAAAATTCAGCAGATGATTGACTGTGATAAGCCTGTTCTTTTTGATTGTCGTGTTTATCATTTAGAAAACTGTTTTCCTATGATCCCATCGGGATGTGCTCATAATGAGATGTTATTACCCGATGAGGCAAGCGAAGAAGCTATTGCAAATGCTATTTCTTCCGAGGGAAAGATTCTTGTATAAAATTAATATGTTAACAAAATGGTGAAGGATAGTGATGATGAAGTCTTTGGAGTCCTCATCTCTGTCTCTTCTTTGTGGAGAGTTCCTATTATCCTTAGAGATCATTTTATGATTTTCATTCTTTGTTTAAAGACATGGGGTGTATTATTATTTGTTCATCTAAAAAATGTTATAAGTCGTGTGCACAATTATGTTTGAATTTATTTGTACGCGATGTTTGTTTTTTTAATTCATATGTTCACATTAATAGCTATTTCGTTGCATTTTTTAGATAATACATTGAATTATCTGTTATAAATTAATTATGTTGTCTCATATATGAAAGATTCCATCGTGCAAGAAAAAAATCCACTGTGCTTGAAGGGGGCAACCATGCAAACCGTCATACTTGTGAAAACAATAGAAAAGTTTGTCACTATGTTTTGGTTTCGCATTATGAAATTACTCCAAATCGCTTTTTCAAGGGCTTGATAGGGGAATCCCCCTAGCGGCTTGAAGGAAGGGCAAAAATAACAAAGATCAAATGCAGCCATAGAAAATCAATTGGCCACCATAGCTTATAATTAGGTAGTAACCTCACCTGATTATGCGGGAGAAACCTATACATATGAGATGTATCATCAATATATAAACCAGAATAATACTCAACATTATATCATTATCAGGACATTAACATTGAAAATCAAATACTCTTTCTTTTATTTGTTCTATATATCTATGATTCCATAAATCTGCAGAGACCAACACTCTTTGAATCCACCGCATTGGATTTTCATAACTATCAAATGATCCAAAAAACTTATCTCTAGAGTGTAGAGCCATTCTATTATCAATGTATAATAATCTTCCTTAGTGGTACATCAATTCCAAAAGATACAGCCTTAATAGCTTCATAAAAATGATCTAAAGCTTCCTTGGCTTTTTTGACTGTGGTTCTAACATGCCAGGATAAAAAACAGCGCTGATATCAGGGAATTCACTGTCCCTGTGAACTAGGGGCACTTTACTTGTAGAGGTTACCCCATTTTTTCTCCATCTATAGGGAACATTAATTATATATAAATTATCCCTTAAGCTCCTCAAATCCTCCTCACTTAAAAATTTTAAAGCTAGACGTGCATCAGACTATTCTCGTTAACGGGCCATCAACGCCATTGCGAACACCAGATAAAAGTATCCCCTTTAAGAGATAAATTTAAACCCGTTATAAATTTTAGTGCAGCATTTTCTGTATGAAAATCTAACTCAACTTCAGATCCTAATTCTGTATAATCTTTTTTATTATCCTCTAAAGGAAGCAGGTTATTTACTATATGTTCGCCTTCAAACTTAATTGAATAAGGCTCTCCGATCACTAAAGAAAACATCATAATTAAATTTTCGCTAATATAGCCACTTTTACAAGACGCATCTAAATTATAAGGATTAGGTGACGTATTAATTTGTCTATCAACAGGAAGGTTTTCAAAGATTAAATATGGTCTAGGGGTAATAGACCCCTTTTTGTTCATAAGAATTGTCAATATTCTATGTGGTAGCAGCGAAAATGCTATTTTTTAACTCAACCGAATATTCAATACTACCGTATGGATACTCAATAATAATTAAGTCAATAAGTTATATTAATAGTGAGAGTTTTATTCGTTATTGATTCTATTACGTTTTTTTGCCTCTATTCCTCATCTTTTTGAAGTTTTTTATAGCTTCAAGAGTGAGTTTTTTACGGTCTGCGCTCTTTGTGTAAAGAGATGCCATGGCGTCATCTGTCCAGCCAATATGTGTCGTGCAAATTTGATAGGCTAGCGATATAAGATAAATTTTACAAACATTGGCTCAGCCGGCATTAAGCGCTCGTCATAAAAGACGCTATATTTTGGCAAGCTTTTTCAAAATAATTCTCAAAGCTTTCTTCAGTCACATAGCCCAGATGCGGTGTGCAAAGAACTCTATCTGATTGCAATAATTTGCTCTCATATACTGGCTCGCTGTCATAAACATCCAGTGCAAAGTAAGTTGAATTTTCCAAACTTAGTATTTTTTCTATCGCCCCTTTTTCAACCAAAGCTGAACGCGCTGTGTTGACAAAAATAGCATGAGGTTTCATGCTCAATAGATCATCTAATTTTATGATTTCTCTGGTTTTATCGCTTAAACGTAAATGGACGGATATAATGTCAGGACGTGTAAAAAATTCATCTTTTGAATGCGTAAAATGATAACCTAAATTTTTTGCTTCTTGCGTTGAACGCTCGCTCCCATAAACCAAAATGGACATGCCAAAAGCTTGAGCATATTGAGCAACCATTTTACCAATACGGCCAAACCCGAATATTCCAAGAGTAGCCCCTTTCATTTGGTTGCCAAATGTTGTTTGCCATCGTCCTTTTTTCATATCAGATACAGATTTACAGAGTTTTCTACGCGCAGACATAATTAAGAGCCACGCAAATTCAGCAGCAGAAGTTGGATCTCCACCACCGTCTAATATTTCAATTCCTAAGTCTCTACAAGTTTCTATATCAATATGTGAACCTATAGGGCCTGTTTGGCAGATTAATTTTAAATTTGGCAGTTTCAGGAGAAGATTTCTATCAACTATAGTCCGCTCTCTGATTAAGATAAGAATATCTATCTCTTTGAGCTTATCTTCTAAATCACATTCTTTAGCTAAATTATTTATAACCAGCACTTCATGCAATTTCATTAATTTTGTAATAGACTGTAATGTTAGGGTGGCTTTTTGATAGTCATCTGGAATTAATATTTTCAATTTAAACCTTCCGTTTCATTCATCAATATTTGAGCTCATTATTTCATTTCTAAAACAACCAAAAAGTAATCCATCGCTGATATTTTGATATAACGCCAAGCCTATTAACAAATTATACCTCTTGATTTATTGTTATTTCTAGCAACGGTAACAAATAATAATTAAATCAAAAAGTTATATTTGTAGTAAGGGATTAGGTGCTTATTGATTCTATTATGTTTTTTTATCTCTATCCCTAACTTTTTTGGAGCTTTTGTATCGATTCAAGGGAGAGTTTTTTGCGATCTGCGCTCTTGGTATAAAGAGATGCCATACTGTCATTTGTCCAGCCAAAGAGTGCTTTGAGTTGTGATACTGTTGCACCAGAGTTAGCTGCGCGTGTTGCTGCTAATTTTCTTAAGCCATGCGCTGATTTTTTGATACCTGCTTGGGTACAAGCATTATAAAATGTAATTCCGAAGCTTTTTTTGGGTATTTTTTTCCCGCGTTTACCACAAATGAATGTTTCTTCTCCAATAGGACCAACTTCAAGCGTTTTGGCTAATTCTGGCAAAATTGGGAGAAAGACATCTGTTTTAAATTGGCTCTTTTCTGTTTTGATGTGAATGATATTATCTTTGACGTCTTTCCAGCCAATGCGGACCGCATCACCACGACGCAGACCCGTATATAAAAGAACATCAATCCAAACGCGTTCATGGGTACCATGTGACCAGCGTTGGTAATATTTTTCAACATCTTCTTCTGTCCAAACGGGAAAGCCCTCTTTATTTTTAAGAGGAGGTCTTGTGATACCTAAAGTAGGGTTGCTTTCCAAAAGTCCTTGTTCAATTGCCCATTTAAAAAGCCCATTTAGGGATTGTAGAAAGTCTCTAGCCATTGCTGGTGTTTCTTTGCGCCGTTCAACACCGGCTATGATATGTTTCTTTTCGATTGCTTGGTATGAAATGTGACCTATAGTATCGCACACTTTCATAAGAGTGTATTCTCTTTGTTTCTTTGTGGCTTTAGCGAGGTTATGCCAATTGGAGCTATTAAAATACTGTTTAAGGAGCCATGCGAATGAACCTTCGACTAGCTTACCAGTTTTTGATTTAGGAAGTATAAGCCCTTGTAACTCGGCAAGTGCGCTTTTGTAGTTATCAACAAACTCTTGCGTTCCATAGGTGCCGCGTATTCTAATACGTGGTCCATGACCAATACGTACATACCATATAATTTTACCATGACGTGTGACTTCTTTGACAAGATGAGGAGGACGTGGTTTTGGCATGGTATTTTACATCTTAGAGAGTGCGGTTTCGTAATATTCATTCTTTGACAAATCTAAAAGTTTGTCTGGGTGGTTAACTGAATTTGGTAGTGGAATATCGGATTTAAGATAGATAAGCAGTTCACCGGTAGGTTTGATTTCTACGAGTTCACAACCTTGTTTTTTAGCTTCTCTTAAAGCGCGTGCAATGGCTGGTTGCGTTATAGCAGCTGGACGAGGCGCCATATCTTTTCTCCTTACATTGAGATGCAATTCACGTGTGGCGTGAATCACGCATTACTTGAAAGTGTTAAGAAGGGTGGGGGTGCTAGGAGGCATTTGTGAAGAGAAACACCTCCATATGTAAAAAATCTGTAAGTTTATTTTTTAGATGTGCTTAATTTCATATTTCCAATCAGGCAATTGAGTAAGAGCTAATGCGAGTTGTCCTCTATGACACATGCATACATTGGCTTCAAAACAGGTGATTGCAACGCG